>JBPCJT010000210.1:0-15724 GCA_051005015.1 Gemmatimonadaceae bacterium
CTTGTCGCCCTCGCGTGCGTCAAGGTAAAAAAGGTGCGGCGCGACGATTCGAACTACGAGGTCGAGAAACCTGGCATCGTGGAAATCGAAGGGCTCCGCAGTGGCCCCTGAACCCAGAACCACGACCCCGATCTGCTCTCCGTGATGGGATATCGGGGCAATGAGCGCCTGACGGCCGAACCAGTTCTCAGCCGCGGCGAGCGCGACCGGTATCCCGACGGAGCTCTGAAATTTTACGCTGTCTTCATCGACTTGCTCCGGTGGCGCATTTGCGCCGTTACCGGTGAGCGCGGAACGCTTGAATGATCCATCCGGTTGCGAGCGGTACAGCGCAACCCACGGGGCCTGAAATACAGCGTGAAGTTCGTTAGTGACGTCCACCTCGACCTCGGCTGACGTGGATCGCTCAGCGAGCTGGCTCGCGATACGATGCAGCAGGTCAATTTGGCCAGCAGCGTCACGACGGGTACGTGACCCCGTTGGAGTGGGCGGAGTATCATGCATTGGGGATGAGCGCGTCTACTTTTTGGGTTGCTTGCCACCAGGCAGCTCTTCAGGTAAGTCTGCGTCAGATATCGTTGTTTGACAAAAAGACTGCGCTGCCAGTCCACTCTGCCCTGACGTATCGTCCTATATTCGGGACAGTGAAACGCAAGCCGGTTTAGTCTGGTCCCTGTAAGTTACTATCACTCGGCTGTTTGCAGGACATTCACAGATCTGTGTTCATGGCACCAACCGTGCCTATCAGTGTACCTGGAGCCAGGATCCAGCGTACATAATAGGGAGAAATGTTGAAGACACTGACTGGTATTGCCGTTTCTGGGCTATTCGCGATTGCGGCGAGTGTCTCGGCGCAGGGAACTCAGCACGTTCCCGACAGCTATCGCCCGCCCCCCGGTATGTGTCGCATCTGGCTCACCGACGTGCCGCCAGCCCGGCAGCCTGAACCAACCGACTGCCCCGCCGCGATCAGGCGCCGTCCTCCTAACGCGCGAGTAATCTTTGGCGAACAGGCATCTCGCGACTTTCGTCCGGCGGAACGCGAGAAAACCAGGGAACGCACGAAACCGAGCACTCCCGAGAAAAAACGCAAGACATCTCGGGACAAGAACCATCCGGACTCCGTAAAGCCGATTCGTCCCGAGGGTCTTCCGCTCAGCCGGAACTCCGAGGAACCGAACGGCCGCAATCATACCGCGCGGCTGATGTGATCGCCGATCACCGGCCGCAATCACGGGCTACCGATTGACGGTCGTTACTCCGCGCGCACGTCCGAGCGCCTGGCTGTTAAGCGACCAGTCATAGTCCGTCTTGCTCAACCTGAAATTTCCGCTGTTCAGCAACTGTCTCTCCGGACCATCCGGATACCAGCGCGCGATGAACCGCCCGACCATTGCGTCGCTGCCGCCAAAGTCCGCCTTGTAGTAAGCGAAGATCATGCTTACGTGCACGGTACGATTCGCGGCATCCACTCGGTTCTTCCCCGGCGACTCTCTAAGAAACAGAACGCCCTGATCTTCGAGCTGCGTTTCCAGCCGATCGCCGGTATACGCCTCCGAGCGCAGCGGTGGGCACCCCATTGCCGCGCACACGAGGGCGAAATGGACGCGAGGCTCCTTCCACTCTTTCCGGATTGTGCGGTGCTCCACATCGTCGAGCGAAAGCCGCTTGCCGCGCACGCGGACGAGGGTCTGGTTCCAGGGTCCTTTGAGCTTGAGCAAACCCAGTGACTTGTTGATGTTTCGAATGGAACTACGCTCGCCCTTGTCGTTGACGAGCTGAATGGTGTAGGCGTTGTAGACGTTGATCCAGAACGCCAGCCGTTCCTGATCGGAGAGTTCTCCAGGATCTACGGTGGCCATCTTTCCAAGGTATGCCGCGAAATCCGGCGAGTGCTTGAAGGCATCGTAGTCCACGAGCCCGTTGACTACGTTGGCTCTAAGGAGCGCATCGAAACTGGAATGGTCCACAGCAGTGCCTTGCGCGGCGCTCGGCGCCGGTGTCAGCGCGAGAACTGCCGCGGCGGCGCCAGACGCGACGCGAACACCAAACCTGCGCGCGACGGCGGGGGCAAATGACAGCAGCACCAGCAGTCCTCCCGCTATCACCAGGCGGAGAAGTGCCTTCTCCTGAGCCCCCTCGGCGCCCGCCAGCAACGCATCGGCGAAGTAGGTGTAGATCGCGGTTCCGGGGATAATGCCGAGCGCGGTTGCGGTGATGTAGGAACGCGCAGGAACACCCGCGAGACCGGAAGCGAAGTTGAGCACATTGAACGGCACTGCCGGAATCAACCGCAACCGGAGAATTGCGAGGAAGCCTTTGTTTTCCGCAATTGTATCCAGCTTGTCGCCATACTTGCCGAGCACCCCCCGGAAAGCATCGCGACCGAGTGTGCGGGCAAGCGTGTAGGCTCCGACTGCTCCTGCTGTAGCGGCGGACCAGTTCAAAAGGGTGCCGAGTCCAAAGCCGAACATCGCGCCACCTGCGAGCGTCAGGATGGAACCAGGCAGTCCGAACGTCGCGGCAAGGGCATATGCCAGAACGAAGAGCGGGATGATGAAGCGTACGTCCCTCAGATCGCGCACCGCGGTGGCGGCTTTCGACAAGTCGGTGTACTCCGACAAGCCCGTCCTCCATACCGTCAGGAATGCCACAGCAACGATGGCGGCCAGGACGGCGAGTTTCAGCAATGCGCCGCGCCTGGTGGACTGCCTCAGTCCACTAGGCAACGCTTCCCCCGCACGAGCTTCCGGCGCCCGCCGTACATCCAAAGCAGTGGGGACCGACCGCGATTTCACGGTGAGCCAGCTGCTGCATTGATACGTTGAAAATCGTTCGGTTGGCCTCGGACCTGAGTGGGAGTTGAAGCATTTGATTGAAGTCGCAGTCGTATAGCGTACCGTCGTAACCTACGGAGAGTGTGTTTCGGCACATGACGCCGGCAGCGGCCGCCGGATTGTACGCGTTGGCCAGTCGCGTCATATACTCCTCCGTGCGCTCGCGCTCGTCGAGGAATTCCAGGAAGCGACTAATCGGCATGTTCGTGATCGTGTAGAGATTGTCGAAAACAATGCCGTAGCGGCGGAGCATCTCGCTCTTCCAGTGAACCTCCAGCCCGCGCTGGTTGCCTGGTAGAAACGTACCGACCGGATTGGTCACGAGATTGAGCTTGAGGTCACCACCTGTGCCATACCCGAGGGCATTCAGGCCCCGAAGGGACTCAATGGATTCCCCGAAGACGCCTTCACCGCGCTGCGTGTCGGTCTCACGCGCCTGGAAGTATGGCAGCGAGGCGACGATCTCGACCGCGCGCGATGCTAGCAGTGCGGGAATGTCGGAGTAGTTGGGAAGCAGGATCGCCGTAAGATTGCACCGATGTATCACATGTGCGCCGGCATCGGCCGCGCGACCGACAATCTCGCGGAAGTCGGGGTGCAGCTCCGGCGCGCCACCGGTGATATCCAGCGTCGGTATCCGGTTCCGTTCGAGAAAGGAGAGGCACGCTTCCATCACCGGACGAGGCATGACTTCCTTCCGGTCGGGACCCGCATCCACGTGGCAGTGCCGGCACGTCTGATTGCAGCGTTTACCTATGTTGATCTGGAGTATTTCGATGCCTGTAGCGAGCAACGGAAGCAGGCCCGATGACTGGAGTGCATTTTCGAAGGTCCGGGGGAGCCCCACCCGCGCAAGGCGATCTCGCTGCGCCCGCCCGTCCGCGAGCGGCGAATGTCGTTTCTCAAGCGTTGCCAGTATACGAGACACTAATTCCTACATGCCAAGGCTGTCGGCGTGATTCAGCATCTGCACGCCGTGCATCAGGGACGCGCCGCCGCGAATAGCGCAGGCGACGTGAACAGCTTCCGTCATTTGATCGATGTTCGAGCCTTTCTCCAGGGCATCTTTGCTGTACGCGTCTATGCAGTACGGACACTGTACGGCATGGGCAACGGCCAGCGCGATGAGGGACTTCTCGCGGGCTGTAAGCGCTCCTTCGGCGAAAACGGCGCCATAGTAATCAAAGAATTTTCGAGAGAGTTCCGGAGCGCCACGCGCGATTTCTCCGAAGCGGCCGAGGTCGGCATCGTGGTAATAGTTTGCGTGGTGAGGCATGGCGAGTCTGGGCAGTAAGGGACAGAGATTGGGGATCGGAGGGCGAAGTTGGTGTTGAAACCGTAAGATACTACCGTGCCGCACCCAGGCTCGTTGGCGCAAACATGTCTCGCCATTAACCATCCTTGACTTAATGGGCGATTCCCGAGTACCAAGAAACGCGGATGACCGTATGCGTCGAATAACACGGATCAAGCAGACAGGCCGTCACAGCGGTATTGCAACGATGCCGACAGGCTACCCTTGTCCGTGCGCATGTCGGGCAAGGCGCCTCCCCGGTCTCAGCGCGTTACAGTTATGGAACTGACCATCAAGACGCTGCTGTCTGTAGTGGTTCCAGCCCTGAACGAAGCGGACGCGCTTTCCTTCATTCTGCCGGATTTGCGCGGTCTCCGCATTTCCCATGAAATCATAGTGGTGGACGGTGGAAGCAGCGACACGACAATCGTTGTCGCGACTGAATGCGGTGCACGCATAATGCAGGCGCCTGGCGGACGCGGCTCCCAGCTCTCCGTGGGAGCGCGTGCCGCGAGTGCCCGCCTGCTCTGGTTTCTGCACGCGGACGTGCGCGCCAGCGCGGATGTATTGCGCGCCGTGGAGCGGATTGCGGAGAGCGGTGCACGTGGCGCTTTCGCGTTTCGGCTCGCGATCGATGCACCGGAGGCCTCCTACCGGATTGTGGAATGGTTTGCGAACTTGCGGTCGCGCTGGTTGAGTCTGCCGTATGGAGACCAGAGCCTGCTCGTGACGCGCACCGAATACGAATTCGCGGGTGGTTATCCGGCCATTCCGATCATGGAAGACGTGGCACTTGTACGCGCGCTAAGGCGAATCACTTCGGTAACGATGCTTGATCAGGCTCTTTACGTCTCCGCTCGCCGCTGGCAGCGCGATGGTGTTTTTTGGGGCACAGTGCGAAATTCCGTGCTGCTCGTGGCGTACTTGCTGGGCGCGCCGCCACGCTGGATAGCTGAGCGGTACAGGCCTCGAAGCTCGAACGCTTCCCTAAACAACACCACATCATGAGTCAGCCGTTCCAGCCAGCACATGCCGTCGCCAAGGCACGAGTGTTCTGGCCCGCGTTCGGTTTAGTGCTCGCGCTGGATATCGTCACGAAGTATTTCGCGGTCCGAATGCTTCCCGCGGCGCACGTACCGCGTCCGGTAATCGGCGAGTTGCTTCGTTTCACGCTCGCCTATAACCGCGGCGCCGCCTTTGGCACCGATGTCGGCGAATGGTCACGGTGGATATTTACGGCGGTTGCGATTCTGATCCTCGTTTTTTTGGCGCAGGCGTACCGTGACGCGGATGTTTCCGACGGACTCCGTGCCCTCGCACTTGGGCTCGTATGCGGTGGAGCAGTTGGAAATCTGATCGACCGCCTTCGGTCTGCACTCGGGGTGATCGACTTCATAGACATCGGCATAGGCTCGGCCCGCTGGTACACTTTCAATGTCGCCGACATGGGGGTGAGTATAGGCGCAATGTTACTGGCGTGGTCGTTCTGGCGAGAGGGGAAGAAGGCCGATCCGCGAGGCGGAAGACGGCGATAGGGTAATACGTGATGCGTTATCGGTACGTGACCCGTAAATCCGCAAGACGCGATCTGCTCGCCTCGTAAGTTTGTCTGATCGCATACATCGCTCTCAGGATAGTCTCCCGGCTCCGCTCTTGCATTCTTCCCTCGCAATGCGCCACGTCCAGGATAAATACCTACCACCGGATCACGATGCTTTCGTAGCGGCCGAGCCGCCGACCGGCCGCGTCATTGTGATCGCGCCTACGCGCGCCGCGTGTGAAACGATCGAGCTGGCGATGGGGCTGTATGTCGACACTCTGCTGGAGCGGGAACATGGTGGGGAGATTCGGGCTCTCGCCGCCGCAGGGAAGGGATTCGGGATCGTCGCGGGCACTGGTACAGGAAAGACGCTAGCTGTCCGGCCAATAGCCGAAACCATTCTCGGAACGACGAAGCTGAAGGTCGGTGTGGTCAATCGAGAGCGTGAAGCAACGCCGGAAACGCCGAGCTGGAATGTGGTGATCATCACCACCGGAATAGCGCGTAGGTGGTTCGAGGACGGGGACCTGCTGCCCCGCGACACGCTCGTAGTCGACGAGATCCATCAAACGTCGGCGGAGCTGGAACTATGCCTCGCCCTTGGCAAGCGCGTCGGTTGCAGGTTTATCTGGCTTTCGGCCACCGTCGACCCCGCGTTCTACGCGCGGTACCTCGGATCGGCAGCGGTGCTGGAGACGACGGCGTTCGATCCCACCAAGGCGGCGAAAGTATACGTCGTGCCCAAGGAGCCGCGAGAGTTCCTCGATGAACATTTCCTGCGGGACGTGTATCGCCAGCGTCGTGGCGTCGGCGCGTTTCTTCCCACGCGAGCTGGCGTCGAGCAGGTGGCGGCTGACGTGCGCCTCCGGGCGCCGCGCATAGAAACGGCGTTTTACCACGGCGGCGAGCCGATCCGGGTAATCCGGCCATTTCTCGAGGACGATGTCCGCAAGCCCTACCTACTCGCGATGACTGCCGCCGGCCAGAGTGCGCTGAACGTGCGCGGGCTCGACACGGTCGTAATCGATGACAAGCGCTTTTCGAACATCATCGAACGAGGCAAGAACGTGCTTACCCGGCTTCACCTCGGAGCGAATGAAATTCTGCAGATGGCCGGTCGCGTGCACGGTCGCGTGGAGGGAGGCCGAGTCTATATCCTGACGGACCGCAACATCGTGTTCAGCGCTCTCCGGCCTACGGAGCCGGAGTTCCAGCTCGCAGGCGACTCCGAGCGGGTGGCGATAACGTGCGCGGCGCTGGGCGTGCGCGCCGATGAGCTGGATCTTCCGGTTCCGCTTGACAAGACGGCTTATCGAAACGCGGTGACGCTGCTGGAACAGCGCGGGATCATCGAGAACGGCCGTCTGTCCGCCTATGGCAAGGCCGTGGAAGCGCTTCCCGTGGAGCGCGCGTGGGCGGAGCTGCTCGTGCATGCGGATGATGCTCTGGTCCCATTCGTCGCGATCATGAGCGGAATCGAGTCATTGCACCGAATGACCCGTGAGGACCGCATGCTCGACGGGCTCATCCTGCCTGGCAGCGATCACCTCACGGCGTACAATCTCTACGCAGAGGCATATTCTCGAGCCGGCTATATCGGCGAGGTTTACGGACTGCCGCGGCATCTCTTCGATGCGGAAGTCATCGAGGCGTGGGCGGAGGAGCGCGGAGCGCTCGTCAAGGCGATAGAAGACGCGGCGCTTGGCACGGCGAGCGTGTATCGCGCACTTGGCCTTCCGCTGCCCCAGAAGGTTCGTATTGCGAACCAAACAACACTGCGAGAATTCGCCGAGCTGCTTGCGCGGTTCATGCCGTTCGAGCTTGTAATTGACGAGCAGTTGCGGGACGGCGCTGAGGCGCGAGTATCGAAGACGAGTGTCTGTGGACGTTACGGCGCAATCTCCGGCGAGCTCCGCTACTTCGCCGACCGTTCAGGCGTGCCTCGTGCTTCGATAGAAGGGACGGAGATTCCCTACAATGTAATTCGCAAGTATGCGCAACGCGGAGCCCCTGAGCTTATCTACGAACCGGAGCGCAAGCGATCGCCGCTTGTCCTCCGCCGAACAGTCGAATTTTTCGGCTTCGAGCTCGAGCGCGAGGTAGAAGCGCTTGATGAATGGCCGGCGGGGCTCGCGCAACGGGCGCGACACGTCCTTGCCGAGTCGGTGGCACGCTGGGAGGCGCGGCATCCCGCGGTAAGGCGGAATCGCGCTGTGGTAGAAGAGCTGCGCGAGGTATACCGCCGCTCGGGCGGTCTTACGCCCAGGCTGGGTGTTCCGGAGCTAACCCGGATGTACGAGGACCGACTGTCCCGGGTGGCGTCGCTGGAAGACTTTCGCGCCGCGGATTTATCGATCGATGCGGACGCAATCGTGCCGGGAGCTGAGCGCGAACGGTATCTGGCGCTTCCAGGCAGTGTCGAGGTACGCGGCCGCGAAGTGGAAATCCAGTACGACGTCGAGGCTGATACGATCGGCGTAGCGCGCCTCAAGTTTCCGGAGAAGCTTGCGCGCACGCTCAGCGAACCGGAGCTGCCAACACTTGACAGGCCCTTGCGATTCGCGGTCATGCGGGGGCAGCGAGGCAGCGTGCGAGCCGATACGCTCGCGGAGCTCCAGGACATGCTGGATCAACCATGGACCGCTCACGAGCTCATGCAGGACAGCCAACACGGGACTGGAGGAAGGCAGGCGGCCGATCGCGGCCGGGACGCTGAAAGAAAGTCCCGGCGGGTACGCGCGACAGGTTTCCGGGAACGCACCTCCGGTGAGAAACGCGTCAATCGGAAGGAAAAGCGGAACTCCGCCGAGCGCAGCGGAAGCCACAAGCCTCGGCGCCGCCGGTAAACAAACGCTCGTCCGCTTCAAGATCCGGGCAAAGGCTCGTCTCGCTACGCAGTGCGCCGCAGGAGATAACCGACCGACTCCGTATCAGGTATCACGTAGCACGTATCACGTCCCACGTCCCCTCGTCCCCACGTCACGTATCACCTTGTACTTCTCCTCTCGAAATGGCACGAAACCGCGTTTAATGTAATTAGGCAACGCGGCCTTGTTGTCGAGTGTACAGGTGTGAAGCCAAATGCTCCTCGCACCATCGCGCCATGCTTCCTCCGTGGCAACAGCGAGCAAATGCTTGCCAAGGCCATGCCCGATAAACTCCGGAAGCAGCCCGAAATGGACGATTTCCACAGAGGCATCCGCTTCGCGCGATAACTCGAAGTACCCTGCCGGGACTCCTGCAACATACATCACCCAGATTGCGATGCGCGGATTGTCGATATTCCGCTGCACAGTCTCATCGTCCCAATCGTAACGATCGTGCCAGTGATACAGCTTGCCAACTTCGCGGTATAGGTACCTGTAAAATGACACGGTGCAACGCGCCGCCCGGTCAACACGAATATCGGCGTCGTGAATGCGAGCCGAATGGAGCGCCGACCTGTCATTCAGTTCGAGATAGGTACGTGTGACCTCTATTTCCTCTGTCATGCGTGAGCGCGCGTGTTACGGAGCGTCGTCGCCCTGGTTCTCTCGCGATGCCTGGCAGCCTTGGCACGGTTGCCGCAAGTCGCCATCTTGCACCAGCGTCGGCGACCATTCTTGGTGGTGTCGAAAAAGAATCGGTTGCAGCGAGGATCGCCGCAACCGCGGACCCGTCCGAGCTCGCGAAATACCAGCGCATCGGCGGCGGATTCAACGATGGGTATCATCAGGCCCGCGAAGGCATCTCCAACCGGCACGAAGCTCCGAACAAAGGCTCCATCTGCACGCCCTTCCAGCCGTCGGGTTCCCGCGCTACGGCCGAGCACGCGGTTGATCTCGGCGACGGTATTGAGACTCACGTCTGCCGACTTCGCGCCTCGCTCTGCAAGCAGGCGCAGTGCCGAGCGAATTCGCCGCGCGTCGGCCAGCGCAGCGGTAGCGCCCGTTGGCTGCTGTTGAGCTCGGCGCCGGATCGACGCACTCCGCTCCGAATCCAGAACCGCAGCGGCATTCAGCCATTTGACCAGCGTCTCGAAATCTACGAGCGCGTCAAAGTGCTCTCCCTTGCGAGTCTCATCCGTATTCACGAAGTCGAGCCATAAGCGCTCCCCCACAAACGTGAATTCCCGATTATTGGCGGAGGAGTAGCGCGGTTCGTGCATGCGGCGTGTGGCTCGTGAAGGGAGGGAAAATTGTACGGAGCCATTTTGACGGTGGCAAGACGGTGACAGGCGTTCAATTACGGGATAAGTTCGAGGCGTAATCGACAAGTCATGCCGCGCTTGCCCCGTTTTCGGCACGCCGCCCGCAATCGTCAAACCATGTTTCCATTCCGTACCCAACCCCCCACTCATCTGCGCTTCTTGCCGCTGTTCTGCTTCTCTCTCCTGGCGCTTGGCTGTGCTCAGTCGCCTCGCGCCACCGATTCGCCGTCACCTACCGCAACGCCGGCTGAGGCGATGCCGCCTGTCACCGAGCCCACCCCAGCTGAGCCTTCCCAGCCAGCCGGCCCGGTGCTTTCTCCTCCCGGATCCGCGAACGCGACCATTAGCGGAGCGAGCATGGCAGTGTCCTACAGTCGCCCCTCCATGCGTGGCCGCGCGATCTTTGGCGCGCTGGTTCCGTTCGATGAGGTCTGGCGTACCGGAGCCAACAGCGCTACTGCCTTTTCAACGACCCGCGACCTGCTGTTTGACGGCGTCAGCATCCCAGCGGGCAGCTACACACTGTACACGCTGCCAAAAGCGACCGTGGCACCTTCCTGCGATACAAATGTGGAAGTAGCGCTGGCCCGTCCGGAAGAGCTGCCGCGTCTGATCATCAATAAGCAGACTGGCCAGTGGGGCACCGAATATCATGAGGATATGGATCTCGCTCGCATCCCCATGAACGCGTGCAAGCTTGGGGCGCCCGTGGAGCAATTCGAGATAGATATCGTCCCTCTGGGCGCTGATCGCGGCGCGATCAAGCTGATGTGGGAAACGACGCAGTACACCGTACCGTTCAAGGTAAAAAATTGAACAGTGAACAGTGATCCATGATTTGGATGGCTGATGAAATCATCTCTATGCGCAGTTCATTGATCACTGTTCACTGATCACCGTATGCCCCCCTTTATGATCTCGGAGTACGTACGATGGGGTGACATCGACCTCGCTGGGATAATCCGCTACAGCGCTTATCTCCGGTTCTTCGAGCTGGCTGAAACCGAGATATTTCGCGCGGCCGGACTTCCGTTCGGGGAGATTTCGAGCGGTTCGACGTCTGGCTGCCTCGAAAACTCATGCACGCGGAGTTCTTCTCGCCAGCCGTGCTCGATGAGCAGCTGAATGTAGCGACGTACTTCACTCACATCGGCCGCACGTCGCTTGTTATCAACTTCGATGTCATGAGCGCCACGAGCGGCAAAAAGCACGTGACTGCGCATCAAGTGCTTGTCTGCGTCGCCCGACAATCAATGACGAAGCAGGCTTTGCCAGTCGAGATTGTGCGCGCGCTCGAGCCTTTCTGTGCGCTAGCCAGGAGCCCTTCGCGCAACAAGTGAGGTGCCCCGTTCCCGGTGCGCGGTTAAGACTGCGCGGTTGACGGTTCCAGGGGCGTCTGGCACCGCGGTGTGCCAACTGGGCACCAAACACCGCGTACCGGGCACCGCACTCGTTGCGGGAAGAACCCTTGTCTAGGAAGCCCTCAACGCCCGTCCGCTACGCGTCTGGCTCCTCATTCCGTCTCGCAACACAATCTCACCGTTGACGACGACCGCACGGATCCCGTCGGGATACTGAAACGGCTCCGTGAAGGTTGCCCGGTCGCGCACCGTGGCCGGATCGAAAACAACTACATCACCGGCCAGACCGGGAACGAGCCGGCCGCGGTCCGCCAGCTTTGCTCGCGTCGCGGGAAGACCGGTCAACTTGTGAATCGCCTGCGGCAGCGTGAGCGATTTCCGCTCTCGCACGTAATGCCCGAGCACCCGCGGGAACGCCCCGAGCCCGCGCGGGTGCGGATGGCCGCGGCGCGCGGGGCCTTCTGTCGCAAAGGCGCCACCATCGGTGCACACCATCGCCAGCGGGTGAGCAAGAAATCTCGTAACGTTCTCCTCGCTCATCGAGAACCCCACCATGCCAACGTCCCCTTTGCTGCGCGTCAGCAGTGCGACCGCCGTGTCGTATGGATCTGCTCCCAGGCTCGCGGCGTATGAGCCGAGTCGCTTGCCTTCAGCGCTCCGGTCCCTCTCGTCCGCGACCCCGGCGATCATGATGTTGTCCCAGCCGCCGATTGTCTCCATCACTTTTTTCAGCACAGCCACTCGCAGGGAATCGCGTCGCGTGGCATCCGCGATGCGGGACAGGAACGCGGAGGTGCCGCCATCGAGCGTCCGAACCGGAAAGATCAGAGTGAGCCCGGTCGCGTATGCGGCGTAGGGATACCGGTCGAAAGCCACGTCGAGTCCGCCGTCGCGTGCCGCCTCGATTCGAGCGAGTACCGCATCAATCTTTCCCCAGTTGCGCGGCCCGTCGGTTTTGAGGTGTGAAATCTGAAGCGGACATGCTGCTCCCCTGGCAATGGCGATGGCTTCATCTACCGCCTCGAGAAGGTGGTCGTCCTCGTTGCGCATGTGGGTTGAGTACGGAAGACCAAGCGGCGCCAGCGGTTTGCAGAGTTCGATAAGCTCCCCGCGCGAGGCAAAGGCACCGGGCGGGTACTCGAGACCCGAGGATGCGCCGCACGCCCCCTGCGCGAGCGCATCTGCCACAAACGACCGCATCCGGTGCAGCTCGCTCGCAGTGGCGGGGCGGTCCGCGGCTCCTATCACGAGTCCGCGAATGGTGCCGAGTCCGACCATGGAGGCCACGTTGATGGCGCTCGGCAGCCGGTCCACCGCCTGGAGGAAATCGCCGATCGTAGCGAAGCTCATCGACGTGCTCGATGGCTGCGCCACACCACCCTCCGGAACTACCGATGGACCGCGCGAACCTCCATCCTTTCCAACCACGACGGTCGTAATTCCCTGTCGGATCACCGATTCGGCGCGTGGATCGTCGAATAGCGAGCTGTCCGCGTGCGAGTGGATATCAACGAATCCTGGCGCGACCGCCAGCCCGCGTGCGTCGACTATCACGCGCGCGCTGTCGCCGATCGCGGGTCCAATAGCCGCTATGCGGCCGGCGAGAAGCGCCACATCGGCGATTCGCGGCGTCTGGCCGGTTCCATCGAACACCGCTCCGCCTGATATGAGGACATCGTAGCGCTTGCGCGCGGGAAGGGCGATGGAAGGCGCACAGCCAACGGTTACTAGCGCCGCCCCCGTAGCCGCCAGGAACCGGCGCCGGGTAACGGTCACGCCTGCACCAGCACCGGAGTGTCCGCCGGCTCGGAAGCGATCGCGATCGACTCGAGCGCATCCTCGCGGTATGCGATCCATCCCGTTGTGTCTTCCGCGACCAGTTCCACTTCCGTGCCCAGCGGCAGGGTCAGGTTGGGCACTTCGTGACCGGCGGGGAATTCCGTGAGGATCGGGATGTTGAGATCTGACACCAGGTCGAGCAGGAAATCCTCGAACTCATCTTCCTCGGATCTGTCGAGGGAAAGCTGGCCGAATACTATGCCGCGAATGCCTCGCAGCAGTCCCGCGGCGCGCAGGTGCACGAGCCGCTCATCGGCCACCGACATGGGGTCGCGAGTCTCCTCGATGAACAGGATGGCGTCACGTGTGTCGATCTCGTATGGCGTGCCTATCGTCTGCTGCACGAGGCTGAGATTGCCTCCCATGAGCCTGCCCGTCACACGTCCTGGCCGAACTACGCGCGCAATGCCCTTGCCGATCTTTGCCGTTGGACGCGGTGTCGTCAACGCTGCGAGCAACGATGCCATCGTGGGATCGCGTGTGCTGGGAATGAGATCGTCCACGGTGGGCCCGTGAAAGACCCGCAGCCCCGCCCGTCGCATAAGCCAGAGATGCAGGGCGGTAATATCGGAGTAGCCAACGAACGCCTTGGGATTGCGCCGAAAGATTTCCGGCTCGAGATACGGCAGCATCCTGACGGCGCCGTAACCTCCCGTGCTCCCGATCACTGCCTTCACCCTCGGCTCCAGCCAAACACCCATGAAGTTTTCGGCGCGGCGCTCGTCTTCGGTTCTCTTGAATCGTCTCGACTGCTCGATCTCGGGGTCCAGAACAACAGAGTATCCAGCATGCTCGAGGGCCTTTACACCACGCCACAACCACCCCAGCCTGGGTGCATACGATGGAGCGACGATTCCGATTGCGTCCCCTTTGACCAGAGGCGGCGGACGTAGCAGGGGTGCGGCGTTCTCGCCGCCTTCGGGACTCATTGCTGTAGACTACCGCTACGGATGGGTAGTGGGGAGTGGGCGGTAGGGAGTAGTGTGAGTGCATTTGTTCCCGACTCCCTTCTCCCCACTCCATGCAGTTGGTCGCATCCTATGCTAGATTAAAGGCTTATGACACCTTCGCCAATCGAGTCGACGTATTTTCGGAAAGGTTTCGGTCTCAAGACCGAGGTTCAGGGAACGCTGAACTCCGACTATTCCGGGCGTCTGGTCGATCTTCTGCGTGAACGCGATTATGCCCTGACTGCTGGAGACGTGACCGTCCGGTTGGCGCGCGAGTTCGGTTTCTGCTACGGGGTGGAGCGCGCTGTTGAATACGCCTATCAAGCGCGCAGCAAGTTTCCGAACCGGCGTATAGTTCTCGTGGGTGAGATCATCCACAATCCGCACATAAATACCAAGCTCCGGGCGATGGGGGTCAACATACTGGAGCCAGCGAACGGCAGCTTCGACTACTCCGTGGTGACACCGGAAGATGTGGTCATCATCCCGGCATTTGGCGTCACCATCCGCGACTTCGAAATGCTGCGCGAGATTGGTTGCGTGGTCGTCGACACGACTTGCGGTTCGGTGCTGAACGTCTGGAAGCGCGTCGAATTCTATGCGCGTGAGGGGTACACGGCGCTCATCCATGGCAAGTATTATCACGAGGAAACCCGTGCGACTGCCTCCCAGGTGCACCGCCATCCCGACCGCCACTACCTGGTGGTTCGCGACATGGCCGAGGCGCGCCTCGTCTGCGATTACATCGAGGCGAAGCTGGACGCGGGGGCGCTCATGGAGCGCCTTGGCCGGGCCGCCTCACCCGGCTTCGACCCTTCCATACACCTGCGCAGAATTGGCGTCGCCAATCAGACCACCATGCTGGCAAGCGAGTCGCTGGCCATCGCCGCGGAGATTGGGAACGCCATCGAGCGCGCCTCCGGTCCCGAGGGGCGCGCTGCCAATTTCCGGTCATTCGATACGATCTGCAGTGCGACGCAGGAGCGTCAGGATGCCGTACAGGCGCTCCTCTCAGAGCCGCTTGATGTGATGATCGTGGTAGGCGGCTATAACTCGAGCAACACCCTTTCCCTCGCGGCCATGTGTGCCGAACGCGTTACCACGTATCACGTGGAGGACGCGACATGCATCGACGTCGAAGGTGGCACGATAAGACACAAGCCGACTGGAAGCACCCGCGAGATTGAGGAATTGCACTGGCTTCCGGACGGGAGTCCCGTCGTCGTGGGAATCACGGCTGGCGCCAGTACTCCGAACAACAAGATCGGCGAATCCGTCGCGCGGATTTTCGCTACGCGTGGCGTCGTGGTACCGGAGGCCGGCGGGTAGAGGCGCTCGCTGGCGCTGGGGAAAGTACTCAATCCGAAGCATCCGTTACGAACAGTCATTCGTCCCAACCGACGTTCTCGTCAGTGAACGAGCATCACTGACGAAGGTTCACTCGGTGCTTAGGATGGCACGGATCCGCTAGATGTATCCCAACCCCGCCAAGCGCCGTCGTACTTCATCTTCGTCCGCAACGTGCAGGCGGTCGTGTCCCTCTGCCACGGGGATAATGCCGATCAGCTCCAGCGTCTTTACGACCTTGGCCGCGGCGCTCTCGGCGCTTTCCCGGTCGGATTGAATATGCACTTCCGGGCTTTCAGGTGGCTCGTATGGCGCTGTGACCCCGGTGAAGTCCTCAATCTCGCCACTGCGTGCACGAGCGTAGAGT
>JBPCJT010000211.1:0-5411 GCA_051005015.1 Gemmatimonadaceae bacterium
AACGACACCTTTCCGCTCTGGTACGCACAGGAGGTAGAGGGCATACGGAAGGATGTTCTCGTCGTCAACACCTCTCTGGCCAATACGGACTGGTACGTGCGACAGATAATTCGCCGGCCTGTTTTCGAGTACGATGCCGCCAGGGGCCCACCGCTGTATCAGCGCGGCAACTGGAAGAAGCCTACCGGGTCACCACTCAGAATGTCCATCGAAGATGCGGACAAGATTCCACCCTACATCGAGCTTCCGCAGGCGCAGCTGTTCCGCAAGGAGACCCCGGGGGGAACCATCGATGCCGTAATTCAACCGGGTTATCTCGAGCGTGCCGATCAGGTAGTGCTTCGGATGATTCTCGACTCGTATCCGGAACGGCCATTGTATATCAGCCGCACTGCTGGCGGGTATGGCGACAAGCTGGGACTTTCCAACCACCTCCTGGCGCAAGGACTTGCGCGGAAGCTCATGCCTCGAATTCAGGTGACGGAGAACGGCATCGTGCGCCTGACGCGCGAAGGGTGGTTCGATCTTCCGCGGTCCCGCGCCTTGTGGAACGATGTTTTTCTTGCGCCTGACGCATTGCTCAGGCGAGGCAGCTGGGTCGATCAAGCGTCAGTCGGCATTCCGCTGCTCTACGTGACAACGGCGGTTAGCCTGGGCGAGGCCGAGCAGCGCGCCGGAAACGCGGCCGCGTCTAACGCCTTCATCAGGCAAGCGGAAGCTCTGGCCAAGGCGGTTGGACTGCAGTAGGTGCCACTCGACGCCAAAAGGGAAACGAGCGTGGTAGTGCAAGGGACTTCCGTGCCCGTACGGATATACGTTTGCAACCGTTCAACCTGTGGAAGAGGATCATAATGATCGGCTTTTGTTTCCCTTCGCGCCGCGCCGCGAGCATGTGCCTCGCCGCCGCCCTTGTTCTCCCATCCCTCACGCAAACCCAGCTCCCCACTATCACCGTTCACACGCGGGCGATGGAACGACGAGCCGGCTACTTTCCAGTCTACTGGAGCGAGACACGCGGCCAGTTGCTGATCGAAATTCCTCGTCTCGACGAGGATTTCCTCTATCTTCGCTCGCTTGCCACCGGGGTAGGAATTGCCGGTCCGGACATCGATCGTGGCTTGATCGGCGACGAAGCGATCGCGCGCTGGGAGCGCGTCGGACCGCGAGTGCTGCTCGTGTTGCAGAACCCGCGGTTTCGAGCCACCACCAGCAATGCAGCGCTTGCGCGTTCGGTGCGGGAGTCCTTCCCGACCTCCGTGATGGCGTCGCTCGAGATCGTGGCCGAGGAAGGCGGGCGGCTGCTCGCGGATCTTACCCCCTTCGCGCTTAGCGACGTGATGGATGTCCGTGGTGCGCTCCGGGAGGCTGGCGAAGGCAACTGGCAGCTCGACCGTGACCGGGGAGCCATCTTCCTCGAGCGAACGAAAGGCTTCCCCCGAAACACGGAGATCGAAGCTACTCTGACTTTCGTAAACGATGAGCCGAGCTCGCGCATCCGCGGCCACACCCCCGATGGCAGAGCACTCACCCTCCGCGAACACCACTCGCTCGTCGCGCTTCCCGAGCCGGGCTACAGCGTGCGAAAGTTCGACCCCCGCGTCGGAGTCAATCCGATTACCGTGTACGATTTCGCCAGGGGGTTCCACGAGGAATACCTGACGCGATACGCCGCGCGCCACCGGCTGCAGAAGAAAAATCCCGGCGCCGCCATGAGCGAGCCGATCGCGCCAATCGTATACTACCTGGATCGTGCGGTACCGGAGCCGTATCGAACGGCATTCAAGCGAGGCGGGATGTGGTGGAACAGCGCGTTGGAGGCCGCCGGCTTCCGAAACGCCTTCCGAATCGAAGACATGCCGCCGGACATGGATCCGCTCGATGCGCGCTACAATGTCATCCAGTGGGTGCACCGAACCCAACCTAGCTCCTCGTGGGGGGCGTCCTTCGTGGACCCGCGGACGGGCGAGATCATCAAGGCCGCGGTGCGGATGGACTCGTGGCGCTCGATCGTCGACTTCAACATCTACGCGGGCGCCTTCGACACGGCTGTGAGCGCGGAGGCGTTCACGATGGCGCGGCGGCGGCAGCACGCTGCGCACGAGATTGGACACACTCTTGGCCTCGCGCACAACTTTATCGCGCATAGCTATGGCCGTGGCTCGGCCATGGATTACCCGCCTCCCATGATCAGGCTCGTGAACGGGCGCGTTGATGTCGCGGACGCGTATCGCGACGAGCTCGGCTCTTACGATACGCTTGCGATTCGATACGCATACACCGAGTTCCGCACTCCGGAAGAGGAAGCTGCGGGCCTCGAGGCCATCGTCCGCGAAGGGATGCGTAAAGGCATAACCTTCATTACCAATCCGGATGAGTCGGGAGCCAGCTCATACCCGGAAGCGACAACATGGACCGTGGGCGCCGACGCCGTCGAGGAGCTCGCGCGTGTCATTCAGGTGCGGCGTGCACTGCTGGAGCGTTTTGACGAGGGAGCGATTAACATGGGCGCCCCTGCTGCACTCCTCAACCGGCGTTTTGTCCCGGTTTATCTGCACCATCGCTACTCACTCGGTGCCGCCGCGAAGGCGATCGGGGGGATGGAGTTCCGGTATGGCGTCAGGGGAGACACCATAGCACCGACGCGAATCGTCGCGCCGGCCAAACAGCGTCGTGCGCTCGAGTTGCTGCTCGACGCCATCCAGCCGGAGGAGCTCGCTGTGCCCGAGCGCATCGTCGCGCTCATGGCTCCGCGGCCATACGGCGACTTCGCGGGCGAGCCTCGCGCATTTCAGTCCGCGGCTGGGCCAGCATTCGACCAGATCGGAATAGCGCGCATGCTGACGACGACCGTGGTGCGCGATATTCTGACACCGGAGCGCACTGCCAGGCTCGTGGCGTTCGCCGAACGTGCTTCACGCGCACCCACTCTGACGGAAGTCGTCGGGAGGCTTATTGATCGCACATGGGGGGAAGCCGCGCCACAACGACACGCCGCGCTCAAACGTGTCTCCGAGCGTACAGTGGTGGACGAGCTCATGCGTCTGGCGGCTGACAGCGCCGCCACCATCGAATCGCAGGCCGCGGCGGTTTGGGGGCTTCGGCGCATTGCGCAGCGAGTACGTGCTCCGTTGTCAGCATCGAACGAGGTGGCGGCGCACCGCACGCTGGCAGCGTCCGACATCGAGCAGTTTCTGGCCGACCGAAGACGCGGCACGTTACCTCGCGGAAGGATGATTCCGACGCCGCCGGGAACGCCGATTGGGCAATGACTACGGTGCCATCGGTGGAGTCATGCAAGCCACGCTAGGATGACTTCCCCGCGATCCCCGCTTCTCGCCACGATCGCGACGATTCTGGTAATCGTGGCGATGAAGCTCGGCGAGCCAGTGCTCCTGCCACTCGTGCTGTCCATCTTTCTCATGATCATCGGTTGGCCGATCCAGTCACGACTGGAGAAGCGCGCGCCGCGATGGGTCGCGTACGTCGCCACGTTGCTGGTAATTTTGGCGGCGGCAACGATAATCGCCGTGGCATTCACCTGGAGCGTGCAGCGGCTTACAGTGCGTGGGCCACAACTCGCGGAGCGCTTTCACGAGCTCTCCGACCAGGCGATGATCTGGGCTCGAACAAGAAACTTGCCGGCGTCCGCGGAGATGACGCCCGAACGGCTCGCGAGCCGGCTTCACCCGTACATGCAGGTAGCCGTGGCTCGCCTGTACACGACGGTCGCCATGCTCGGCCTCGTGCTCGCCTATCTCGCGCTCGGGCTACTGGAGGTTCGTGACTTCGAGGCGAAAGTGGAGCGGCGGCTCCGCCACCGGCTTGGCGACCAGCTGCTGGACACAGCGGCCGCCATTAGCCACAAGGTTCGGCGGCACCTCGTTGCGCTGAGCATAAGTAGCGCCGTGAGCGGACTCATTACCGGCATCTACGCGGCCGCGCTTGGGCTCGATCTGGCGGTCATCTGGGGCATTGTGACGTTCCTGCTTAATTACATCCCCACGATCGGACCGCTCATCGCTGTCGTTCCCCCGACGCTTTTCGCTTTCCTGCAGTTTGAGGGTATCGAGAGGCCGCTGGCTATCTTTGCGGGCATCGGGACAATCCAGTTCGTCATGGGGAATTTCGTCGATCCGAAGATCGAAGGACGCGTCCTGTCGCTTTCGCCCCTGGTCGTGCTCTTTTCCGTAGTATTCTGGGGATGGCTCTGGGGAATCTTCGGCGCATTTCTCGCCGTGCCTCTCACCATGGCCATCGTCGTTACCTGCCAGCAGTTCGACAACACGCGCTGGGTAGCGGCGCTGCTGTCGAACATCGATAACGACGAAAAAGAAATGGACCTGGTGCAAAGCGAGCAAGTCCGGAACGGATTTGACTCCGGTGGTAAGACCGGCGCCATTTAACGGCGTGGCGCGCGAGCGTGCCGCGTGCGATTTTTCGCATGCCACAGCGTCATGCTCGCACGACGACGTGGACATCTGGGCAGGTGGCAGAGCGGTTGAATGCACCGGTCTTGAAAACCGGCAGACCTTCACGGGTCTCGTGGGTTCGAATCCCACCCTGCCCGCTTGGCAAGACGCCCCCTGAAAGCCGCGCCACGTCGAGAATTCAATAACGGATTAGCTCCGGGTCATTGCCCGAGTGGCTGGTCCCGAGAGCAGCCTCGTCCCGTCGTTGACGCTCTCTTTGTCCACGGCTACCTTTCGTCGCTCGGTACTGGATTGTTCTCTGTCGCACGCGGTCACGGATGTCCAGCATTCATGGTTCGCCAGGGGATTTTCCGTCGCGCGAACCTTCTCAGGGAGAGATGGCCGAGCGGCTGAAGGCACCGGTTTGCTAAACCGGCATAGGGGGTCAACCCCTATCGAGGGTTCGAATCCCTCTCTCTCCGTCACGAAACAACAGGGGTCACCGATCAGCGGTCCGGGCTGAGCATGCAATCCCGGTCTCCGATCGTTGACCCCTGCGCCGTCTTCTTCCCAAAAAATGACGCTCGAAAGTTCACCACATCGCGTTCGCTTCGCGCCATCGCCAACCGGCTTTCTGCACGTTGGTGGAGCGCGTACGGCATTGTTCAATTGGCTCTTCGCACGCACCCATGGAGGTGCCTTCCTTCTCCGCATCGAGGATACGGACAAGGCGCGCAGCACCGAGGAAAGTACCGCGGCCATATTCGAGGGTCTGCAGTGGCTTGGCCTCGACTGGGACGAGGAGGTCGTGTACCAGGCAAAGGGGTTGGCGCAACACCAGAGAGACGCGGAGCGCATGCTCGCGAGTGGCACGGCATACCGCTGCTTTTGCACGCCGGCTGAATTGAGCGAGCAGCGCAAGGTCCGGGGTGCCGGTTCCGACCGCTTCAAGTACGCCCGGTGGTGCGATCGTCTCTCCGAGGAAAATCGCGCCCAACGCCT
>JBPCJT010000212.1:0-11752 GCA_051005015.1 Gemmatimonadaceae bacterium
CCGGGCACTTTCATGAAGCCGACGTTTTACACCGAGAATGGGGCCCACTCCCGCCGTGACGAGCGGCAAGCGCATCGACGACTTGCTCGATGATGATTGCCGACTCGCCAAGAGCCAGAACCTTCGCCGTGTCCATAGTGCGTAGCTGAGCAGCCAGGCGCGCGACCCTGCGCGCGCGCCCCTGTCGCATGACAATGATTCCCTTTTTCGTCGCCCGAATGAAAACCAGCCGCGCGTCAGTCTTGTCCCGTTCGCGCGTGACAAGGCAATCGCGCTCGAGCGCATCCACGAGGCGGCTCATTGTAGGCGGGCGCACCTGCTCGGCGGCCGCAAGACCGCCGAGAGTGATTGGGCCAGCAAAAACCGCAACGGAAAGCGCCGAGAGGCGCGGCGCGCTCAGCCCACTGGCGTTGTCAACTCTGCGGAGTTGCCGTAAAAGATGAATCGCGGCCGAGTGTACCCGGTCCGCGATGGCCAGGTGGGTTGACGTCTTATCAGTGTTTGCGCGCTTTGCATGCATGAGCCTATAATTAGTTAGCCAAGCTAACGAAATCCAGTAAACCAGGCTAACGTTTCACGGATGAGTATCCGCCATGACCTCCACGACTCCCGAGCTCTCGCTATCCCGAATCGGTCAAATCGCGATCGTCGTTCACGATGTAAAAAGGGCGACCGCCTTCTATCGTGACGTTCTCGGCATGCGCTTCCTTTTCGAGTTTCCCGGTCTGGCGTTCTTCGACTGCGACGGCACGCGCCTCATGCTCTCACTCCCGGAGACGCCGGAGTTCGATCATCCGAGCTCTGTTCTCTATTTTCGCGTCGGCGATATCAAACAGGCACACCAGACGCTCGTGTCGCGCGGCGTGCGCTTCGACGACCAGCCTCACCTGATCGCGCGCCTTCCCGATCATGATCTGTGGATGACGTTCTTTCGCGACGCAGACGACAACGTGCTCGCGCTTATGAGCGAGGTCCGGGAGCTTCCCGGCGTCACCTGATCCGCAGATCACACCTCGGCAGCTCCGTTATGAAATTCGCGCCGAACGCTGTCGATGGAGTGTGGACACCCGGTGCAATGCCGCCTTGAAGCACGCGCCGCATGCATTCTACCGCGGCCGTAGCGGTGAGCCGGTAGGCTTCGGGCGTCTCCAGCGTGCCCTCCACGGCCGCACCGGAGGAATTGGATACCTTGCCCCAGAGGTGTGTCCGCGCGGCCGCGCGCATTTCCGGGCTCGGTCCCGAGACGCGGCTCTCAATCAGGCGTGCCAGCCGGCGGCGAACAGCATTCCACTTGAGAATCGGCGCGATGTATCGCAGAGAGCGCATCAGCACGACTTGCGTGCGAGGCGCCGCCGCGTAGACAATGATGTTCGGAATTCCGGTAGAGCGATAAGCGGTCGAAACATCCCCCCAGGGAATGCTTACCGCGTTTCGTTTCTTGTCGCGAAAGCTCACCCGTGCAGTGCGCCAGGCAATCGGCACCCGTCGGATTCGGCCGTTCTCGCGAATCGCGCCGCCGAGTCCGAGTCCCTCGAGCATGGTCCTGGCTGTTCCCTTGCTAATACTGCCACCGGCAAATGCGAGCTCGAGATGCGTCGCGGCGGGAAGCTTCCCGGCGAGACTCGCTGCCAGGCAGTCCGATGGCACCACGTCGAAACCAACCCCGGGCAAAATGATAGTGCCAGCCTGAACGGCGCGGTCGTTTTGCTTCGCGCAGTGCTCGAAAACGGCGATCTCTCCCGTTATGTCGAGGTAGTGCACCCGGGCTCGAAGACATGCTTCCACTACAGGAGCGCTGGTTGCGGAGAAGGGCCCGGCGGCCAAAAGAATCGCGCCGAATCCGTCAAGCTGTGCCGCGATTTCATCAGGGGAGCCGAGCTCGAATATGCTGTACGCAAGCCCGAGTCGCTCGGCGAGCGGTACTATCACTCCGGCTCGGCGCCCGGCAAGCACGGGCCGCATTCCGCGCGCGACCGCCTCGGCGGCGATCAGTTCACCAGTATATCCGTTTGCGCCATAAAGCAGCCATTCACCGAAGGCCACAGAAAAAACCTTGCGTCACGCAATGCGAACAGCCTGCTACCGCCCGCGCACTTCGGTTTCAGTCATGGGCTGGGCTCGCTTCTTCCCGCCAATGAACCATGTGATCGGGATAATGAACAGCGGCGTGAGAAACAGACCGAGGAGCGAATTGATCCAGATGAGCGCTACATAGAACGCGCTAAGGCCTAATCCAACCCATAGTGTGCCGAGTGGTCCGTGCGTTTCCAAGTGATCACTCCTTGGTGGTCGACTGCGTAAATACGGCAGCATTCGAGCGGCGCAGCACTGAAGCCCAATGTGTACTCACAGAAAATAATGAGACAGGATGACTGGATGGGAATAGTCCAGCTGATTCACTTACGAGCCCATCCGGTTAATCCTGGTCATCGAGGCATCTTTTTTCTCCGAACGGCGGCGGTCTTTCGCCGCTGCGCTGGAGCAGGCGTTTCGACGCTCCCGACAAGTTGCTGTATTTGATCCGGTGACCACCTAGTGGCCGGCTCCGAAAATACGGTCGCGTATCGAGAACGACGGACTGCGAACTGCAAGGGAAGACTGAAGGGTTTACGTGACATGGTACGCTTGCTTGCCGAGCACCAGACACCGCGCTCTGGAAACCGAGCACCGGGTACCCGGCACAAGGCACCGGATTCGTTGCGGTAGGAACTCTCATGACTCCAACCTCAAACGCCACCGTATTTGTTGAACCAGCCCTTCGGTTCCCTTAACGAAAGCTACTGCGCCGGTAAGTTACCTTCCAGAGGCATTCGGCCAACGATTCGAGTAACTTTCACGACATGTTGCAGGAGCCTGTCCGAAACGTAATCGAGGCAGCCGTCGCATCGGCGCTGTCTGCGCACGAGCGGGTGGTGCTCGCGGTCTCCGGTGGCAGAGATTCGATGGTCATGCTGACAGCGGCGGCCGCGGTATGTCCGGGCAGCATCGTAGCCGTTGCCACCTTCGACCACGGCACTGGAACACCGGCGACAGCGGCAGCGGATCACGTGGTGCGACAGGCGCGCGAGCTCGGATTGGCCGCCGTTCGGGGGGGTACGCACGGATCGGTTCGCGGAGAGGCCGCGTGGCGTGCGGCGCGATGGCACTTTTTGAGAACGGTCGCGGCTTTGCACGATGCGCCCGTGGCCACGGCCCACACCGCGGACGATCAGGTCGAAACGGTGCTCATGCGTGTGCTCCGGAACGCCGGCGCGCGAGGAATCGCTGGTCTGTACGCGCGGAACGGAATCCTTCGTCCTCTCCTGGCGCTTCGCCGGGACGAAATCACGCGGTACGCCGCCGAAGCGGGAGTGAGCTGGATCGAAGATCCGACCAACGCGTCGACGGCGCATCTCAGAAATCGAGTCCGTCGTGACCTGCTTCCTTCGCTGAATCGCGTACAACCCGGATTTTCAGACGCGTTGCTCGCGCTCGCCCGGAAGGCCGCAACGCTGCGTCATGAACTGGACGCATTTCTGGACCGTGCGGTGCGATTTTCAATCGATCGCGAGGGAATGATGATTCCAAGGCGGGAGTTGTTCGTCTATGATGAAGAGCAACTGGAACTGCTTTGGCCGGCGCTGGCGGCTCGTTTTGGCGTTGTTCTTGACCGGCGCGGAACTCGCCGTCTGACGGCGTTTACAATTCAGGCAGCCGCTGGCGCACGTATTCAGTTGTCCGGCGGATACGAAATGGTGCTCCACCAGGAAGCTTTGTGCTTGCGTCGCTCCAGAGGTTTGAAGACGCGCGGCATGTTGGCACGGGATGCGCTACCTTTGGGTGAGTCGGTTGAGGTGGGCGAATGGCGAATCAGCCGGCGGCGTGGTGCAGGGAATGTTGGGGGATGGGCCGCGGTGTTTCCGGACGATGCGACTCTGGCAGCGAGGGCGTGGCAGCCAGGCGATCGGATGGTGCCGGTAGGGTCGACGTCACCTCGGCGGGTGAAGGGGTTGTTGCGGGATGCGGGAATCGATGCGGCTAGACGTGCCGGTTGGCCGGTAGTGCTGTCTGGTGGTGAGATTGTCTGGATTCCAGGAGTACGCCGCGCCAGTGCGGCAACCGTTCGGGCCGGGATCGTGTATGAATGCGAGCACGTCGGTGGTTGATCCGCGATTGGATGGGCGGCCTGTAAGGCGCATTGTGTATGACGCGCAGGCGATCGCCCGGCGCGTCGCTGAGATGGGAAATGAGATAAGCCAGGCATATCCGGACGGCCATGTCCTGGCGCTGGGCCTGCTCAAGGGGAGCTTCATTTTTCTTGGGGATCTGGTGCGACAGATTACGCGTCCGCTGCAGGTAGATTTCATAGTCGCGTCGAGCTACGGTGATGCGATGACGTCGAGCGGCGAAGTGCGTCTGGTGTACGATCCCGAGACGGAGCTTGCGGGAAAACACATTTTGCTGGTGGAAGACATCGTGGACAGCGGAAAAACGATCAACCGGTTGATGGATCTGCTCGGTGCGCGCCGGCCGCGATCACTTGACATTTGCGCATTGTTACACAAGCACGCGGCCACGGAGCTGCGCTATCCGGTTAAGTTCGTCGGATTCGATGCTCCAAATGAGTTCCTGGTCGGGTACGGTCTGGACCACGCCGAGAATTTCCGGCACCTACCCTATATCGCGAGTCTGCAGTAGATGCCTTCTTTACCCCCAGTTCCGCCAAAAAAAGACTTCAACTGGACGAAGATCTCCAAGAGCGTTTCGCTCTGGATACTGATCATACTTGTTCCAGTTGCCTTCTTCCGGCTCACGAACGCCGGAGCAGACCAGGCGCCCACCATCAAGTACAGCCAGTACGATCACGAGCTGGAGCGCGGCAACGTGTCGCACGCGGTGGTGCACGCGGGCAAGTCGATCACGGGCCAGTTCCGCGAGCCGGTGGGCGTGAAGGGCCGTGATGTGCGAAAGTTCAACGTTCAACTTCCGGTGCCGAACTCCGACGCGGAGTTCGAACGGCTGCGCAGGGCGAACGTCGAGCTCGCCGCGGAAGACGCGCGGCCATCTCTGGTGGCGATTTTCGTGAACGTGCTTCCATTTCTGCTCTTTCTGGGACTCTGGTTCTTTTTGCTTCGCCAGATGCAGGCCGGTGGCGCCAAGGCGTTCTCTTTCGGCAAGTCCAAGGCGAAACTTCTCACCGGCGATACTCCCAAGGTCACCTTTCAGGATGTGGCCGGCGCGGATGAAGCGAAGGACGAGCTCCAGGAGATCATCGAGTTCCTGAAGGACCCGCAGAAGTACACTCGGCTGGGCGGACGCCTGCCCAAGGGCGTGCTGCTGGTAGGCCCGCCCGGAACGGGGAAGACCCTTCTTGCGCGTGCTGTGGCGGGGGAGGCAAACCGTCCGTTCTTCTCCATGTCAGGGTCGGACTTCGTCGAGATGTTCGTGGGAGTCGGCGCGAGCCGCGTGCGAGATCTCTTCGAACAGGGTAAGGCGCACGCGCCGTGCATCATCTTCGTGGATGAAATCGATGCGGTCGGACGTCACCGCGGTGCTGGGCTTGGGGGTGGGCACGACGAGCGCGAGCAGACCTTGAATCAACTGCTCGTGGAGATGGATGGATTCGAGAGCAACGAAGGCGTGATTCTCATAGCGGCCACCAACCGGCCCGATGTGCTGGATCCGGCACTGCTTCGGCCCGGGCGCTTCGACCGCCAGGTAGTAGTGGATTTTCCCGATCTCAGGGGACGCGAAGAGATTCTGAAAGTCCACCTTCGCAAGGTTCCCGTTGGGGACGATGTGGATGTCACGGTTCTGGCTCGCGGCACACCCGGCATGTCCGGAGCCGACCTCGCGAACCTCGTGAACGAATCGGCGCTGCTGGCGGCGCGGCGCGGCCACGATAAGGTTTTCTTCAACGATCTCGAGGAAGCCAAGGACAAGGTGATGCTTGGCGCGGAGCGCAAGTCGATGGTCATGAAGGAAGACGAGCGCCGGAATACCGCCTACCATGAAGCCGGTCATGCGGTGTGCGCTATCAAGACGCCCGGTTGCGATCCGCTGCACAAGGTCACGATCGTGCCGCGGGGCCGAGCTCTCGGTCTTGCGTTCACGCTTCCCACCGAGGATCGCTATTCGGTCACCCGGCAGCAGCTCGAGGCAATTCTCGTAATGACCTATGGGGGCCGTGTGGCGGAGGAGATGATCTTCGGACACGACCGTGTCACGACGGGTGCCTCAAATGACATTCAGAAAGCCACCGGACTCGCCAGGCGGTATGTGTCACAGTGGGGTTTGTCAGACACCATAGGCCCGGTGTTGGTGGGCGACAACGAGCAGGAAGTGTTTTTGGGCCGCGAGCTTTCGCGGCATCGCGAGGTTTCGGAAAAGACGGCTCAGCTTGTCGATGCGGAGGTCTCCAAGCTGCTCAACCAGTCGTACAGCCGCGCGAAGGAGACACTGTCCAAATTCAGCGAGCTGTTGCATGCGATTGCCGGTGCATTGCTCGAGCGCGAGACTTTGACGTCCGACGACATCGGCATTCTCATACGAGGAGAGAAGCTGCCGCCCAGGAAAACCACTGCACCCCCGCCGTCTTCCCTGGCGCCGGGCGGGCTGATTATCGCGCCGGAGCTGCGTCCCGCGCCGCCGCCGCTGCTCGGCGGGCCTGAGCCGTCGCCGGCGTGAATGCTGACGCTCCCACTCCCGGGCGCATTGCCCGGGAGTGGGTCGTTCGAGGGCGTCGAGTAAAACTGGATCGTCCCTGCGTTCTAGGCATTGTAAACGTTACCCCCGATAGCTTCAGCGACGGGGGTAAGTTTTTTCATGTGGACGCCGCGCTCGTACACGCGGAACGGCTGCTCGGAGAGGGGGCTGACATTCTCGATATCGGCGGGGAGTCGACTCGCCCGTGTGGCGCCATTCGGATAGACGCGGCAGAAGAAATACAGAGGGTGATTCCCGTGCTTCGGGGAGTGCGCCGCCGATGGCCCGAAGTCGTAATCTCGATAGACACGGTCAAGAGCGAAGTTGCGGCATCCGCGCTCGACGAGGGAGCCGACATCATCAACGACGTCTCCGGCTTCCGGCTCGATCCTGGCATGGCGGACGTATGCGCGCGCTACAATGCCGGCGTCATCATCATGCACTCGCGCGGTACGGTGAGCGATATGAGCAGTTATGATCACGCTACGTATGGTCCCGACCCGACGACCGAGATTCTCGCGGAGCTCAGGGAGCGTGTGAACCAGGCGCAGCGCGCAAGCGTGAACGCTCACCGGATAGCGGTGGATCCCGGAATCGGCTTCGCCAAGCAAACCGGGCATTCTCTCGCGATCCTGTCGGCGCTGCCCAGTCTCGCCGCGTGGGGCTATCCCGTGGTGGTCGGGGTGTCACGAAAGCGATTCATTGGCGAGATTACCGGCGTGACTGAAGCGAGTGAGCGGGTGATGGGCAGCGTTGGTGCAAACGTCATGGCGCTCGCGCTGGGCGCGCGGCTCTTTCGCGTGCACGATGTGCACGCCGCCCGGCAGGCGCTCGATGTAGCCTGGGCCATCGAAATGGAGCGGTCACGCGCGTGAACATTGTAGACTGGTTTCGCCTGCTGGAATTCGGTGTGCGCGACGTGATAGAAATCGGAATTGTTGCGTTCGGCATCTACCGCGTGCTGCTGCTCATTCACGGCACGCGCGCGGTGCAAATGCTTCTCGGCATCGTCGTGCTCGCCGTCACCTTCGCGCTCGCCTGGGTGTTCAAGCTGACGATGATCACGTATCTCCTGGAGCTCGTCTTCAAGGCGGGAGCGCTCGCGGCGCTCGTGGTATTCCAGCCGGAGTTGAGGGCCGCGCTGGCGAGACTGGGGCAATCGCGCGCGACGCGATTCTTCAAGCCACTCGATACGAGCGAAATCGCGGATGAGATCGCCGACGCCGTCGAGCGGCTGAGCCGGTCGGGTATCGGCTGCATCATCGCTATCGAACGCGACGTTGCGCTGGGGGAGTACGTGCAGTCGGGCACCGAGCTTCAGGCCAAGGTCTCGGCCGATCTGCTGGCCACCATCTTCACGCCATATTCGCCGATGCACGACGGCGCGGTAATGATTCGTGGTGACACCATCGTCGGGGCCGGCGCCATTCTCCCCTTGTCGCAGGCCGCGTTTTCCGACCGCGCGCTGGGCACCCGCCACCGTGCCGCGCTGGGGCTGTCGGAGGAGACGGATGCGCTCGTGATTGTCGTTTCGGAGGAGACGTCCACTATTTCTGTGGCGACCGGTGGCCGGCTACTGAGAAATCTTTCCGCTCCACAAGTGCGCGACATCGTGGCCGGCCGCCCGCCACGCGCTACGGCGGAGATGCCGATTCTCCAGGTGCGCGCCTAACTAGCCGTGCGGCGCGTCGCCGTCGCGGCCGCGCTCGCCCTCGCGGCACTCTACACGGTCACGCTTGCCCCCGGGGTGACCTTCTGGGACGCCGGCGAGCTGATAGCGGCGATACACTCGCTCGGTATTCCCCACGCTCCCGGAACTCCTCTCTTCGTTCTGGTCGCTCGAGTATGGAGCGACGCGCTCTGGTTTCTTCCGCGCGCGACAGCCACGAATCTGTTTTCCGCCGCGTGCACCGCTTCAGCAGGCGGAATTACCGCCCTCATGATCGCTCGCGCCACGGGAAAGCGTGCTCCTGCGTTAGCCGCGGCGCTATGCGCCGGGGCGGTTTCCACGGTCTGGCTCAACGCGACGGAAACGGAGGTGTACGCGGCGTCGCTGCTTCTGTCCTGGCTCGCTCTGTACACCGCCGAGCGCGCGGGGGACTCGGGAGAATCCAGGTGGCTGGTACTTACAGCATACCTGCTGTCTCTGGCTGTGCCATTGCACATCAGTGCCCTGGTCGCTGCCCCCGCGGCCGCGTTGCTGTGCACCGAGAACGCACACGGGAGGCGCTGGGGCGATGGCGCTTTCGTGGTTGGTGTCTGTTTGCTCGCTTCGGGAGTTGGCACTGCGTCGCCGGTACTCGCGTCCATGGCGATAATTCCATTTGTCGCTGGACTCCTGCTGCAGCCGGCTGGACGTCGCGCGCTCTCCGTGAAGATGATCGTAGGCGCGCTCGCCGCCTTTTCCGGTGTGTTGTTCCTGTTCATCCGCGCCGCGCATGACCCGGCAATTAACAGCGGCAACCCCTCGAACTGGAGCTCACTGTGGGCGGTGATTGGGCGGGAACAGTACGGGAGCACTTTCCTGTGGCCGCGGCGCGCCCCCTTCTGGCTTCAAGTCGGCAACCTGTTTCAGTACTTCGACTGGCAGTTCGGTTTGGGATTGGCGCTTGGTGTCGCACCAGCTCCGGCGCGTGTTGCAACCAGTGTTTTATTCCTGGCTCTGGGAGGATTCGGCTGTGTCGCGCACAAGCGGGATGAAGCGAGGACATGGCGCGCTCTGCTGGTGCTCTGGTTATGCGGCGGGTTAGGACTGGTGGCGTACATGAACTTCAAGGCCGGCGCGTCGCTCGGTTACGGCTTTGTTCCAGATAACTCGCATGAGGCACGCGAGCGAGACTATTTCTTCGCGCTCGCGATGTGGGTATGGGGAGTGTGGTGCGGGTACGGCGTGGTGGCCCTGGCGGCGCGCTTTAGCGCGAAGCTTGTGCCAATCGGTGTGCTGGCCGCGGCTCTTCCCATCGCACTGAATTGGCGCGCAGCCGATCGCCGCCATGGCTCTGAGGCAGAGCTGGCGCGAACCGTCGCCGACGCGCTTCTCTGGTCCGCGCCGCCCAATGCCGTCCTGTTTACGGCGGGCGACAACGATTCCTTTCCGCTCTGGTATCTCCAGGTGGTGGAAGGCGCGCGGCCCGACGTTACCGTCGTAGTAACGCCCCTGCTTGGCGCGGTCTGGTATCGCGAGCAGCTCGCGCGGAGAAGCGGTGTGTTGACGAGCAGGGAAGTCATCCGCTCATGGCATGGCCTGGCTCCCACAGTCGTGTCAATCGCGCACACGGCTAGCGCCAACGGTCGCCCACTGGCGCTAGCCCTGACGGCTGGTGGGCGCCGTCCGCTCGTCGGACATGCCTCGTGGACGTTACGGGGAGTGGCACTGGTTCGCGACGACAGCGCAGATGGTCCGTGGAGTGCGGAAATAGGAGCCCGAATCGATACGGCGGTGGCGAGAGCGTTTCTCAGCCGTTACGCGGTGGCACTGCAGGGCTTGCCACGCCTCTCAACCGACCCCAGTGCACGGCTAATGCGGCGCCTTCTCGGGTGTCCCCTGACAGCGCTCCAAGTTGCGAGTAAATCGCACGCTGGTTCACTTGATTCAACGTGTAACTTTCGATAGCTTCAATTCTTATGTCATTTGCGGACCTTGCCGGCCGGGTCGCGGAGGTGAGGGACAGAATTGCCGCCGCAGCCCTGCGTGGCGGACACGCGCAAAACGTCAGGCTCATCGCTGTTACTAAAGCTCATGGACCGGATGCGGTTCGGGCCGTTTGGGACGCGGGTGTAGCCGACGTCGGTGAGAATCGCGTGCAGGAGGCGCTTGGAAAGATGACCGAAGTGGATGTGCCAGTCGCATGGCACCTGATCGGTCACCTACAGCGCAACAAGGTACGATCGCTTGACCGGTTCTCCATGCTACACTCGCTCGACAACAGCCGCCTCGCCGACGCCGTAAACGCGGCCGGGCTTGGTCGGGCCGTCGATGCGCTCGTGCAGGTGAACGTGGTGTCTGAGGAGAACAAGGGTGGGTACACAATGGATGATATTGGCGCGGTTGCCGACCGATTGGCGCCCATGACGAGCGTCCGCGTTCTTGGTGTCATGACCATGGCGCCATTTGGTGCTGACGAGCGGCTGCTACGTCGCGTTTTTTGTGGCGCACGGTCGGCCAGGGATGTGCTCGCGAGCGCCGGCCACCCTGCGACGGAGCTTTCCATGGGAATGTCAGGTGACTTTGAGGTGGCCGTCGAAGAGGGCGCCACCATGGTGCGCCTCGGCACAGTCCTGTTTGGAGAAAAACCATGATCGATGAATCCTTTCATCTGACGCCAATAGATGTTCGCCGGTACGACTTCGGCCGAGCGGCCATTCGTGGATACGACGCGGCGAAGGTAGAAGCCTTTCGGGATCAGGTCGCGAAGGAGCTCGAGGATCTCATTCGGTCCAACCAGGATCTGGATGCCAAGGTCAAGGCGACCCACGAGCAGTTGCGCTCCTTCCGTGAGCGAGACAAGGCGCTGAACGACGCGCTCATCTCCGCGCAGCAGCTTCGATCCGAGATTCGCGAGCAGGCGGAACGTGAGGGAAATCTCATTATTCGCGAGGCGCGCGCCGAGGCTGACCGGATTCTGGACGAAGCACGCAATGATATCCGTAAGCTGGATAACGAGCTGGCGGCACTTGAAAAATCACGGCGAGCCTTTATCGGGCAGTTCCGGGCGCTCGCAGAGAGGCAGCTCTCGGAGCTCGATGCCGCGGAGATCACGGCGCCGCAGCGCGAGGCGCACCCCCCTCGCGCGGAGCCCGTCCGCCAAATGCAGAAGACACCTGCCTGGCTGGATTCGCTAGTCAAGGAATGACGTACACTGCTTCCGGCGAAGCGCCCGCGACGGGAGCCGCCGGCGCATCGTCGCGGCTTCACACAGTTGAGTGCGTTGAAGAAGCGGCGAGCGCTGTCCGTTCGCGTTCCAGCACCGCGCACGAGGTGGGGCTCCTCCTCGGCACCGGACTAGGCGGCCTGGCCGGTGAGATCGAGGAGGCAGCAGTCATCGAGTACGGCGACATCCCCAACTTC
>JBPCJT010000213.1:0-6788 GCA_051005015.1 Gemmatimonadaceae bacterium
GGGGATTGCCGCCGCGCTCTGGATAAGCACCGGCCTCTGGCGGGTTCTCGGCGAGACAGAAAAGACTGCCGGATTCTACTTCGCCAACCACTGTGCAGAACCATAGCGTTACGTATGCGGAAGGGGATGCGCCTGCATACGACGGATTCGCCGAAATGTGGTTCGAGAGCAAGGGCGCGTTTGAACAAGCGATGGCGACACCCGAGGCCCAGGCCGCAATAGCTGATCTCCCGAACTTTCTCGACACAGCACGGATGCAGAGTTTCGTTGTCGATGAAATCACCATTCTGTGACGTGCGGGAAGTGAAGCAGGTTCGCGAACGCCGCTGCAGACGCGACTCCACCGGCTGGCGCATCGTTCACGTTCACATCTGGGATCCGGCTCCCACATAACCAGCATGGAGTGCCGCGGCCGTATCACTCTCCATCTTTTCGCAGGAGGCGAACATGCGTACATCTGCCACCGCTGTCTGGCTAACGGCAACAATTGTGGCGCTGGGCGGGTGTCAGGCCGGCCCAGCGAAGTTCACCGCCGAGGATGAGACCGCGGTCCGCGAAATGTTCGACTCTACAGTCGCAAACATTCGGGCGGGTGACTGGGCCACGTGGTCTCAGCAGTTCAGCGAGAACGCGGTTCTCCAGCCGCCCAACGCAAAGCCCGTCACCGGGCGCGCGGCGATCCTTGCCTGGGGACAAGTTTTCCCCCCAGTTGAGGAGTTCAGTTTTTCAGATGTTCAGGTTGCAGGGGACGGGAACATGGCCTACGGCACCAGCGGCTACGTCCTCAAGCTGCAGGGTGCTCCCGCCGACAGCGGAAAGCAGCTCGTCGTTTTACGCCGGTCCACCGGAGGGTCATGGGAGATTCCAGCTGTGAGTTTCAGTTCGGACCTCGCCATGCCAGCGCCGTCGCCGAGCGCTGCGGCGCCGAAGGACTAACTCTGCGGTCGTAAGTGATGCCGTCACTCGCCAACTCGAGTATACTTCATTTTCCGACTCTCCCCGGCGTCGGGGCGCTGCATGCACGATTTTGCTGACACCGTGGTCGCCGATCGGTACAGCGTCGAGCGAGAGCTCGGCCGTGGCGGAATGGCCACCGTCTGGCTGGCGCGGGACCTGCGCCACGAGCGGTTCGTCGCGATCAAGGTCCTCCATCCCGAGCTGGCGGGTGCCATTGGGGTGGACCGGTTCATCCGCGAGGTTCGGCTTACCGCCCGGCTGCAGCACCCCAACATCGTCCCGATTCTTGATTCCGGCGTGCTTCGCGCTGCCGATGGGACGTCGCTGCCGTGGTACGCGATGGCCTATCTGGAGGGCGAATCGCTGCGCACCCGGCTGGCCCGCGAACACCAGCTGCCGATCGACGAGGCGCTGGATATCACGGAGGCGGTAGCTAATGCGCTCCAGACGGCTCACCGGCACGGCATCTTGCACCGGGACATCAAGCCGGAGAACGTGTTTCTTTCGGACGGTCACGTCTACGTCGTGGATTTCGGGATCGCCAAGGCTCTGATCGAGACGGGAGTCGAGGGCCTTACGAGCACCGGACTGGCCATCGGAACGCCGGCCTACATGAGCCCCGAACAGGCGATGGCCGACAGCATCGACGCGCGGAGTGACCAGTACAGCCTGGCCAGCATCCTGTACGAGCAGAATGGTTGATCCCACCGATCTCAGGCCGACTCTTCGACATGCCCGGCGGGCCATCGAGCTGGATTCAACCAACGTCGTTGCTTGGCACACCGTTGCAATCGCTCTGGCCGACACGGGGAATCTCGAGGCCGGAACGGAAGCCTGGCGGGCCTGCGTGAGACGAGGTCCATCGTACACCCAATGCCTCGCATTCCTCGGGCTGGCCCATTACTGGCGCCGCCAGTACGACAGCGCAGCGGCCTGGGCGGACAGCGCCATCGCGGTGGATCCCAACTACGTGCTGGGGCGCACCACGGCCGGCTCTGTCGCAATCGAGCGCCGCGACTTCTCCCGAGCCGCCGCAGCTTTCGACGCCGCGCGACGGCTCAGTTCGGCCGTCGAAGTGGTCAATGCACTCGCCGGCAGTGCACAGGTGGAAGCTCGCGCCGGGAGGAGATCGGAGGCTCGCACCATCCTCCGACGGGCCGATTCACTCGCGTCCGCTTACGTTCCGGCCCCACTGCACACCGCCGTGTTTCTGGCCCAGGCCCACGCCGCGGTGGGGGAAGCCGATCGGGCCTTGGCGTGGCTCACTCAGTATGAGCCGGGCCGGGATCTCCACTTTCAGCTCCACCTGCGCTGCGACCCACCATTCGACCCGCTCCGGGGCGACAAGCGCTTCCGGTCACTCCTTGTCCTGACGCCGCCAATGGAGCGAGGCTGTTGAGTTGCTCGACGCCGAGGGAGTCCGGGGGTAACGCTTGGTTCAGAGCTTAATATCGAGTGCACGACAATTGGCGAACCGGCGAATCGTGCGAGCGCACGGTGTTGAAGTAGGCGAATTCTGTTAGCAAGGAGGGTGCATGCGGGCGATTGGAACGACTCTGATGGCGTTCGGGATGTTTTTCATCTTCAAGCCACTGGCCCGCCTGGTTGGCTTCGCGATGGCGATTACCTGCATCGTTGGTGCTATCCCGGCAACGCGATGGAGAATTCATTAAGTTGGCAGCTGTCAGCGCCGTCGCAGCGCACGCGTGAGCGCCCGGTCGAGCGCATTCGCAAACGCCTGCTTTTCGCGCGGCCCGTAAGCGGCATGCCCGCCCGTCTCGATGCCGGCACCCCGGAGGCCATCCATGAAATTTCGCACCGAAAGGCGCTCGCCGATGCTTTCCGATGTGTACGACTCGCCCCGGGGGTCGATGACAACGATGCCCTTCGGAACCAGGAGCGCCGCGAGCGGGATATCGGCGGTGACGGCCACGTCGCCCGCAGTGGCGTGCTCCGCGATATACCGATCGGCCACGTCCGGCCCGCCGTCGACGCGCACGGCCGAAAGGTGCTGGTAGCCGGCCGGAAGCTGGAGGCGCTGGTTAGCCACTAGAACGGTCTCGAGCTTGAGGCGCTCGGAAGCACGAAAGCAGACCTCCTTCACGTCCAGCGGAGCGGCGTCGGCGTCGATCCAGAGCTTCATGAGACCGGGCGTGAGGTAGAGGAAAGGCTGGCAGCGGATGCGGATGGTGGAAGATAGCCCTCGGCGGCTACCTCGGAGCTGTCGGCGGGCACGTGTACTACCTCGTGCGGCCAGGAACGCGCGGTTCGGGCCGATTGGCCATTTCATATTCGGCATCGCAGCTTATGCGGCGGCGTTACAGCGTCGCACCGCGTCTCGTTGAGGCAAGCTGGGAATGTCTACCTCGCGTCGTTCCTTTTTCAGTACAGCGTCGACGCTGGCGCTTGGCGCATTCAGCTCATTGCAGGAATGCGCATGGGCTGGCCACGCCAGGTGTCTGGCACCGCTACCGAAGTTCGACGGAGCTCTCGTTCACGACGTCTTCAGCGACATCTCGCTTGCCCATCGCTTCGCCCCGCTCGCCTGGTCCGGAACGTGCGCTTGCGGCGGCGTTCGTCAAGAGTGACTGCGTTGCCAACGGTTCCGGTGTGCTCCACGAATTAAATAACAGGAGGAAGTCATGCCGTACGTGAAGACCACGGGTGCACCAGCGACCGAGCTCTACTACCAGGACCTCGGCCAGGGGCAGCCGGTTGTCATGATCCACGGCTGGCCGCTCAGCCACCGTATGTGGGAAGGGCAGATTACTGCCCTGACCGACGCAGGGTACCGCTGTGTCGCGTACGACCGGCGCGGCTTCGGCGAGTCCGGCAAGCCCGCTGGCGGCTACGACTACGACACCTTCGCATCGGACCTGAACGACCTGATGACGCAGCTCGATCTGCGCGACGCAGTGCTTGCCGGTTTCTCGATGGGCGGCGGCGAGGTCGCGCGCTATCTCGGGCGCTACGGGTCGGACCGCGTGTCGAAGGCGATGCTGCTCGGCGCCGTGCCTCCCTTCCTGCTCAAGACCCCCGGCAACTCCGAGGGCGTCGCAAAGACGGTATTCGACGACATGCTCGAGGGGGTGAAGAAGGACCGCGTCGCATTCCTCGACGAGTTTTTCCCGAACTTCTACAACTACGATCCGGCGTCGAAGGGCGCCAGCGCCGACCTGATCCCGTTCAGCAAGTGGATCGCGTGGGGCGCGTCGCCGCGCGGCACACAGCAGTGCATCGTGGCGTTCGGCACGACGGATTTCCGCGAGGACCTGAAAAAGATCACCATACCGACGTTGATCGTCCACGGTGACAGCGACCGCATCGTACCGTTCGCTATATCGGGGAAGCGCTCGCACGAGATGATCAGGGGGAGCCGGCTGGAGGTCCTGAAGGGCGCACCGCACGGCTTCGCCGCGACGCACTCGCAGCAACTCAACGAGCTTATGCTCGACTTCCTGCGCTCGTAGAGTGCGGGACAAGCCGGTCTTTCACCTTCCGTACGTGGGATTTCACTCGGCCGGTCCCCTTCATTGTCACAAACGAAGCGCTTGTGCTGTTCCCTTCCCGGAACGCACCGCATTTCACAAGACGATGGAGGCACGATGTCCGTACGATCTTTCACACTCATGGCGATGTTCGCCGCGGCCGCCACCGGTATCGCAGGATGCAGCAACTCCTCGACGGAACCGAATGGGCCAGCCTACAAACCGCTAATCCCCACAAACTGGGCAAGCGCGGTAACCAATACCAGTTTCCCTCTGGTGCCTGGAACGACGTACCAGTACCAGGGCCAGACAAATGAGGGTCTGGAGACAACTACGGTTGAGGTGCTTGGCGGCAGCAAGGTGGTAAACGGCGTCACGGCCACGATAGTGCGCGACCGGGTTTACCTCGCCGGCAATCTGATCGAGGACACATTCGACTGGTACGCCCAGGACGGGGCGGGTAACGTCTGGTACCTCGGCGAGGATTCGAAGGAAATCCAGAATGGCCAGGTCCTTAACACTGATGGATCGTGGGAATGGGGTAAGGATGGCGCGCTCCCTGGAATCATCATGTGGGCCGATCCCGCGGCTCACATTGGAGAGCAGTACCGGCAGGAGTACTACGAGGGAGAGGCCGAGGATTTTGCAAAGGTCGTTGCGGTCGGACAGGCTGTTGACGTTGCCTACGGCAGTTTCACGAACTGCATAAAGACTGAGGACTGGAACTCTCTGGAATCGGGCGGCCGCGAGTTCAAATTCTATTGTCCCGGCGTCGGCATGGCGCTCGAGGTCAAGATAGAAGGCGGCGACCGTGTCGAACTTGTTAGCAGGGCGCCGTAGCCCGAACAAGTTTTACGACGACGGCATGATTGGAGGGTAATCTGATCCGCGGTTGCGTGGCCCATGTGCGATGGGGTCGTATACACCGTTCGCAGAACGTGGATGACGCTGAGTGGCTCGACTACCCCCCAATCGGGTTCCGCCACTCCGCGTCTTCCTCGCGTAGCAGCGCATCGGACTCCTCCGGTCCCCAACTTCCGGCCCGGTAGGTCGGGATCTCTGCCGACGTGTCCCGGTCCCACCGCTCGATGATCGGATCCACTATCCTCCACGTCGCTTCCACCTCGTCGCTCCGAGTGAAGAGCGTTGCCTCTCCAACCATCACATCGAGCAGCAGCGTTTCGTACGCTGGCGACACGGACCCTCCAAAGACGTCGGAGTAACAGAAGTCCATGGCCACGGACGCCACCTCGATCTCGGGGGTGAGCGAGAGCGCGGCACCCGGGCACTTGGCCTCGAACGTAAGTGAGATCGCTTCCTTCGGCTGGATGCGCAGGACGAGCTTGTTGGGCGCGAGGGCGCCACGCGTCTCATGCCCGAACATCAGGAGCGGCGGGCGGTGGAACTGGATCACGATCTCTGTGAGCCGCCGCGCCATGCGCTTACCGGAGCGCACGTAGAAAGGCACGCCGCTCCAGCGCCAATTGTCGATGAGAAAACGAACCGCGGCGAATGTCGGTGTTACCGAATCGGACGCGACATTCTCCTCCTCGCGATAACCGCGCACCGGCTCGCCCGCAATCTTCCCGGCAACGTACTGGGCCCTCACGGCATTATCGTCCACCGTCCCGGGCCTGAGCCAGCGCACTGATCTCAGCACCTTCACCTTCTCGTCGCGCACCGCGTCCGCGGACATCGTGACGGGTGGCTCCATCGCGGTTAGAGACAGTAGCTGCAGCAGGTGGTTCTGGAACATGTCGCGCATGACACCGGCTTTCTCGTAGTAGCGCCCTCGCGTCTCAACACCGAGCGTCTCGGCCGAGGTGATCTCCACATGAGCGATGTGTGCCCGGTTCCAGAGCGGCTCGAAGATTGAATTGCCAAAGCGAAAGACGAGCAGGTTCTGGACAGTCTCCTTGCCGAGGTAGTGATCGATGCGATACACCTGCGACTCGTCGAAAAGCTCGAGCACGTGATCATTCAGGGCCGTGGCGCTCGCCCGGCTGTGGCCAAAGGGCTTCTCGACCACGATTCGCACCCACGGACGTGCATCGCAGCTCCCGGTTCGGGGCGCGATGCCGCTTGCGGAGATGTGACCGACAATGGGGTCGAAGATCACGGGCGGTACGGCGAGGTAAAAGAGGCGGTTTCTGCGCTCGGCCGCGCGGTCTTTCTCGAGCTCCGCGAGTCTTGCCGCAATGGTGGTGTACGCTGATGGATCGGTGAGGTCACCTGCGACATAGCTGATTCGCGGCGCGAGCTTCTCCCAGGCGGCGTCGCTTATGGCGGCGGGATCGTCGCCTACAATCCTGGCTCGCAATTCGGCGCGGACGCCAGCGCCAT
>JBPCJT010000214.1:0-12299 GCA_051005015.1 Gemmatimonadaceae bacterium
CCTTTCAGCTTCCTTTATTCCCGTATACGCGCGTCTCCTGGCCGAGGGCGATCGGAAAGAAGCGGCGCGTGTGGCCGGGGCGGTGGCGGCCCTTCTTGGATTGGTCACGTCCGCTCTCGTGCTCCTGGGCGTGCTTGCCACGCCATGGCTGATCGACCTAATCGCGCCCGGATTCGAGGGCGCAAAGCGTGAGCTCACCATCCGCCTGGTCCGGATTCTTTTTCCGGGCATGGGGCTGCTGGTACTCTCGGCGTGGTGTCTTGGCGTTCTCAACAGTCATCGCCGCTTTCTGTTGTCCTACACCGCGCCGGTCGTCTGGAATGTCGCGATCATTGCGACTCTTGTTGTGTTCGGCAGAGAGGTCAGCGGGTTCGAACTCGCCGAGATGGCTGCCTGGGGCTCGGTGGTGGGGAGCGGACTGCAGTTTATGGTGCAGCTTCCGATGGTGCTGCGGCTGCTGGGCGCGCTCCATTTCTCGCTGGGTAGCGCGTCGCAGCAGTTGCGGACGGTTGTCAGGAATTTTGTACCTGTGTTCTTTGGGCGCGGCGTGGTCCAAATCAGCGCTTACGTCGATACGCTGCTCGCCAGCCTGTTGCCGAGCGGGGCCGTGACGGGAATCGCAAATGCGCAGGCGCTGTACACGCTGCCTGTGAGCTTGTTCGGGATGGCTGTCTCGGCGGCCGAGCTGCCTGCGATGTCGGGGGCGCTCGGTGCCGAGAGCGAGGTAGCGTCGTACCTCCGGCAGCGGCTCAACCGCGGACTGCGGCGCATCGCGTTTTTTGTTATTCCGTCCGGCATGGCGTTCCTGGTTCTTGGCGATGTCATCGCGGCCGCGCTCTTTCAGACGGGACGTTTCGTCCGCGCAGACGCCGTATACGTGTGGGCGATTCTCGCCGGTTCCGCAATTGGTTTGCTCGCATCGACGCTCGGCAGGTTGTATTCGTCCACGTTTTACGCGTTGCGTGACACAGGGACACCGCTCCGCTTCGCGATCGTGCGGGTCTCACTGGGAACCGGCCTCGGCTACCTCTTGGCTCTCAAAGGTCCAGCGCTGGCAGGCATCGATGCGCGTTGGGGCGCCGCGGGACTTACAGCTGCTGGCGGGGTGGCGGCGTGGGTGGAGCTGACCCTCCTCCAGCGCGCTCTTGCCCTCAGGATTGGCGCGACTGGACTGAAAGCATCGCACGCATTGCGGCTGTGGGGTGCGGCCGCGTGTGGCGCCGCGGTGGGATTCATGCTGAAGATCGGGATTGGGGCTCGGCATCCAGTGCTTGTGGCTATTGTGGTGCTGGGCGCGTATGGGCTCCTGTACATGGGAATAACCGCCGCGCTTGGTGTGGAAGAGTGGAGAGAAATCGCCGCACGGGTGCCGGGCCTCAAAAAGAAAGAGGATCCGCGAAGATCCGTTCCGTAGTACTCAGAACCGATTGCAGCGGCCGGGATGGCAGCAATGTCGTTGGCGGAAGATGGTCAGTTACTCCGTTTCTCGGGCCTGGACAGGGCCTGCTTCTCTGATTGCTGCGGGGTACCGGCATATATTTCCAGGTTTCAATTGACCAACAATTCTCCGCCCATGATGCGGGTACGAGAACTCGCTTTTGCGCCCGGATAACAGCTCGCAATGGAAGACGTTCCAGACCCCGTACGCAGCAAGATCGCGAATTTGCCCGAGTCCCCAGGCGTCTACCTCTGGAAGGATTCCGAGGGAAGGATCCTGTATGTGGGCAAGGCCAAGCGACTCCGCTCGCGTGTTCGGAACTACTACAGCGCCGATCACGCCGAAAGTGTGAAGACCCGGGCGCTCATGCGGCAGGTTGCGGACTTCGAGACGATCGTAGTTCCGTCGGAGCCGCACGCGCTAATCCTGGAGGCGAACCTGATCAAGGAGCACCACCCGAAGTTCAACATAGCGCTTCGGGATGACAAGTCGTATCCGTACATCAGGGTCACCGTGCACGAGCCATTTCCGCGCATATTCGTCACGCGCCGGCTGGTGAATGACGGCTCCCGATACTTCGGGCCGTACACCGATGTCGGCGCCATGCGGCGCGCACTCAATGTGGTGAAACGCATCTTCACCGTGCGGTCGTGTAACTACGATATGCCGAAGGAGATGCCGGAGCGTCCCTGCCTCGATTACTACATCGGTCGGTGCAAAGCGCCCTGCGTTGCCCTGCAAACCATGGAAGATTACCGCGCAATGATCGAGGAGGTTGCGCTCTTCCTCAGTGGGCGCGCGGAGGAAGTAACCCGGCGCGTTCGCGCGCGCATGGATGAGGCGTCGCAGAACCTGGACTTCGAGCGCGCTGGGGAGCTCCGCGACGCGCTCAGGCATCTCGAGCGCATGGAGGAGCCCACCATCGTTGTAAAGCTCGAAGGGGGAAGTACCGATGTCATCGGGTACGCTCGTGACGGGGACGACGCGTGCGTGACGATCCTGCGCATTCGGGACGGAAAGCTGTTAGCACGAGATCATAACTTCGTGGAAAACGTGACTGGCGAGGAAGACGCAACGGTGCTCTCGACGTACCTGGCGCGCACTTATCTCCCCTCCTCGGAGCGCGCGCCCGAGCTTCTGGTACCTTTCGATTTCGAAGACCGCGACGTTCTTGAAGCCGCTCTTCAAACTACAAAAGTCCGTGCACCGCAACGGGGCCCTCGACGCGAACTGCTTGGCCTCGCCGAGCAGAACGCCCGTCACCTTCTGGAGGAGCTCAAGCTGAACTCGATGGAGGCTGACGAACGCGCCGCCGATCCCGTTTACGAGCTTCAGCGCGATCTCGGTTTGGAGCGCGTGCCGCGCGCTTTCGTGTGCTTCGACATCTCCACCACGCAGGGTACCGACACAGTCGGGTCATGCGTATGGTTTGAAAATGGTCGCCCGAAGCGGGCCGAGTATCGGAAGTTCAAGGTGAGGACGGTGGAGGGTGCAGACGACTTCGCGTCGATGCGCGAAGTCGTTTGCCGGTATCTCACGCGGCGCCTGGGGGAGCGAAAGCCGCTTCCCGACCTCATCGTCATAGACGGTGGCAAGGGCCAGCTTGGCGTCGCCCAGTCGGCGCTGGAGTCGCTCGGGCTTTCCGGGATTCCGTTGGTGAGTCTCGCCAAGAGAGAGGAAGACATCTTCATGGCGGGACGGAGCGAGCCTCTGCGGCTTGCGCGACGCTCTCCGGCCCTTAGGCTGCTGCAACGATCGCGCGACGAAGCGCATCGCTTTGCCGTCACGTACAATCGCAAACGTCGAACGATGCGCACGATCACATCGGAACTGCTCAAGGTGCCCGGAATCGGACCCGCAAAACGCCGGGCCTTGCTACAGGCGTTCGGTAGCGTGCAGGGCGTGCGGGATGCGAGCGAAGCGGATATCGCGAAGCTGCCCGGTTTCACTGGCACCAGTGCGCGGCGCCTTCTCGAGGCGCTCGGAGCAAGGGCGGGTCTCGAGCCCGCACCCGGGCAAAGTTGACCGGCTGGTCTCTCGTTTGCTCCGCATGCGAGCACGGTGCGCCGGGCGATGGCCTCGCCAGCGTCTGCGCCGCATGCGGACAGCCGTATCTCGTGCGATTCCATGCCCCGCCGTCCTCGCGCGGCTGCCTGCCCAATCGTTGGGACATGTGGCGCTACGCACCTCTCCTGCCCCTGCGCGACGGTGAGGAACCCGTAACCCTGGGCGAAGGAGCAACACCTCTCCTGGAACTGCGTTCCCTCGCTGCCGGGCTCGGTGTCCGACGGCTCTGGGTGAAAGATGAAGGCCTGAATCCCACCGGCTCGTTCAAGGCGCGTGGCATGAGTACCGCCGTCACACGCGCACGTGCGCTCGGAGTTCCGGGTCTCATCGTGCCAACAGCTGGGAACGCCGGCGCGGCTCTGGCCGCGTACGCAGCCGCCGCGGAACTGCCAGCGCGGGTCTACGCACCGGAATCCACGCCAATCGCGCTCCTTGAAACCATACGGGCCCTGGGTGCCAGTCTTGTTACGGTGCCAGGACATATCGGAGATGCTGGAAAGGCGGCACGCGCGGACGCCGCCTCCAGCGGTTTCTTTGACATGTCGACGCTAAGAGAGCCGTATCGCATCGAGGGAAAGAAAACGATGGGGTTGGAGCTCGCCGAGCAGCTTGGGTGGCGCTTGCCCGACGCCATCATCTACCCCACAGGGGGTGGTACCGGGCTGATCGGCATGTGGAAGGCCTTCGCCGAGATTCGCGCCCTGGGCTGGCTTGGCGGTGCGGCGAGCATGCCCCGCATGATCACGGCACAGTCGGATGGGTGCGCTCCCATAGTACGGGCGTTCGCCGCCGGCGATGACCGCGCCATTCCATTCGAGGATCCTCAGACGTATGCAAGCGGACTTCGTGTTCCGGCTCCGTTCGGAGATCGCCTCATCCTTCGCGCTTTGCGGGAGAGCGGTGGAGACGCGGAGTCCGCAAGTGAAAGCGAAATTCGAGCCGCAACCACGCGGCTCGCTCATGCGAGCGGCATCGACGTCTCTCCGGAAGGGGGCTGTGCCCTGGCCGTGTGCGAGCGTCTATTGGACGCCAACCGCCTCTCGCGGAATGCGGAGATAGTGATCTTCAATACGGGGAGCGGAGCAGGGTATAGGTGAACAGTGATACGTGAGGCGTGATTGATTAGTGAACAATGCTGCGCGGGTGACCCCCGTGCGCGTCGAGATTCAGTGTGTAATAGCGTTGGAGGCCGTTCGGGGATACGATTCTAACACACACCAGTCTGCTGCTTATGTTCACGGATCACTGATCACTCTTCATGCCTGCAGCCATACTCGACCCATTTAGCGGGATCGCCGGCGACATGCTGCTCGGCGCACTCATCGATGTTGGACTGGATGCGGACTGGTTGCGCGCGCTGCCTGGCCGTCTTGCGCTCGACGGAGTGACGGTGCGAGTGGAAAGGGTCAGGCGTGGCGACATCAGTTGCGCCAAGGTTGACTTCGACATTCCACCGCAGCCTCATGGCCGGCATATCCGCGATATCAGGAAGCTGGTTGACGCGGCGGGCTTACCGGAGAGTGCGCGTGAGCGAAGCAATCGTGCGTTCACGGCGATCGCGGAATCGGAAGGGGAGATACACGGCGTGGAGGCCGAGCGCGTCCATCTGCACGAGGTGGGCGCAGTCGATGCCATTCTCGATATCGTCGGTTCCATTTGGGGGCTGGAGCAGCTGGGAGTCGATCGTGTGTACTGCGGTCCGATAGCGCTTGGCGATGGAACCGTGCGTGCGGCGCACGGGTTGCTTCCCGTACCCGCACCCGCTACGCTCAAGCTGCTCGAAGGCCACGCGGTTCGGCCTGGCCCAGAGGGAGCGGGGGAGCTCGTCACACCCACCGGGGCAGCGCTTGTGCGCGTGCTGTCGGAAGGGCCGCCTCCCAGCCAATACATTCCAATTCGCAGTGGTTTCGGCGCCGGGACAAAGGATTTCAGTGGCCGGGCCAACGCACTCCGGATCGTAATAGCCGATTCCGTTTCGTCCTGGGGAGGAGTTCGTACAGAAGAAATCGTCCAGCTCACGGCGGACATCGACGACATGGAGCCCGAAGCGCTCGCCGCTGCAGCTGACTCGCTCAGGGTGGCGGGGGCGCTGGACATCGTCGTGGTTCCAGTCGTGATGAAGAAGGGGCGTTTGGGCAGCCGTCTTGAAGTGCTAGCGAGGCCGTCGGAGTTCCGGCGCCTGGAAGATTTGGTCTTCCTAATCACCACCACTATCGGCGTACGCCGCGCCCGCCTCGAGCGGAGCGTATTGGCCCGAGAGGTACTGACGGTGAGCGTTCTGGACCAGGAGATTCGCGTGAAGATCGTCGAGTTGCCGGGCGGTGGAGTGCGAGCGAAGCCCGAGTTTGACGATGTAGCAAGGGTGGCTCTGGCGAGCGGAAAGAGCGTGCAGAGCGTGTCGCGCCAGGCAGGGGAGCTGGCGGAACGGATGGTAATCGTGGGGGTATCCCGTGCGGACCCTCCAACTACGTAACCCAATAAGGAGACACGAGATGATCGCTTGGCGAAAGGCCGCTCCATGGTCGGCCGCTCTTACCCTGATAGTGGGCGGTTCGGCGCTGGCGCAGGATAAGTGCGAGCTCAATTTTGGCGGTGCATATCAGTTGACATCCGCGACCCAGTATCTCGCAAAAGGACAGAGCGGCAAACCGGATGAGCAGCCGAGACACTTGCGAAACGCCATCGACGTGTTGACCAAGGAGTCGGCCAAGATCAAGAATCAGTCGGCCCGAAATTTCATTCTCGGGCAAGTGCTCACGTCCTGGGCGTTGCGCCCCGGTGTGCCTTCGGTGGTTCGTCGCGCCGATATTGGTTACACGACCAATCCGAACGAGATGATCGATCTGTATGCGGCCATCGATACGGCTTTTTCAGTTGTAGAGACGACCCAGCCGGGTTGTGCTTTCGAAACCAGAAGGTACCGAGGCCAGATCTGGACGCCGTCCGTGAATGCCGCGGCGGCCTTCATCAACAGTGACCAGCTCGATTCTGCCGATGCCGCCCTGGCACGCGCGTCGAGGATATGGAGTGGATCCCCCCTGCCGTACTACTACAAGGCCGTGATACTGCAAAAAAGGAATGACGTGCCAGGGGCGATTAAGGCTTATCTGGAGACCGTGCGCCAGATCCCGGTGGACCTGGCGGCGAAGGATTCGAACATGTTGGAGATCCGGCAGCAGTCGATGTATAACGCGGCGCTGTTCCTTCAGAGCCAGGCCGATGATCTGCAGGGTGAAGCAAAGGCAGCCAAAATGAAGGAGGCCGCTGCGCAGTTTCAGGCATACGTAGACCAGTATCCGGAAGGCCCGAGCATTGCAAACGCGCGCACGGGCCTGGCGCGAGCGTTGGGCGCGTCCGGCGATACGGCAGCGGTCGCCAGCGTTTTCGTCGCGATGCTTCAGAGTCCGTCCAGCTACTCGGACATTCAGCTCTTCGAGGCGGGCACGGCAGCCTTCCGTGCTGAGAGAAAGCAGGATGCTGCAAAGCTGTTCGAGTACGGGCTACAACAGAATCCGTACTATCGCGACGCGCTTTATAACCTCGCGAACACATATTTCGCGACGGAACAGTACGACAAGATGATTCCCGTGGTGCGGAAGCTCACCGAGGCCGACCCGAATTATCCCGACAATTGGCGCCTTCTCGCGGGAGCGTACCAGAGACTGGCGGCGAAGGCTGATGCCAAGACCAAGAAGGCGCAACTGGACTCCGTTGTGAAGTATTACGGTCGCTTTCAGAAAGCGACTGAAAAAGTCTCGTTCGTCGGATTTGTGCACGCGGGTGCGAAACATACACTTACCGGTTCAGTCGAAAACCTGACTGCCAAGCCGGCAACATACAACATCACCTTCGAGTTTCTCGATAAGGAGGGAAAGGTGGTGGCGTCGCAGGTTGCTACGGTCTCCGTTCCGGCGAAGGGCAAATCGGATTTCAAGGTGGAGGTATCTCAGCCTGGCATCGTGGCGTTCAGGTACAAGCCCATAAGTTGAAGAGCCAGCTCCCGAGCGTGAAAGCCCGCCCATCTTTCGGGGCGGGTTTTCTCGCATCGGGGACGGGCGGCCGGAGACACAGCCCATGAGCTCCTTCCAGATCGCCAGTCAGTGCCGATCTGCCAAATCACGATGTTTCCTTGCCTTCCGTCGCCTAACCTCCTAAGTTACTTGATCTGACTGCAGCCCCCAGCGCAGTGAAACGTCGTGCGCAGTCGTGAAGCATGGGCGAACCGCGCCGTGTCCCAAATAGTCCAGTCCCCGGATGATCCGCGTTCTCAAAGTCGCCCCTGATAGTCTTGCCGAGCAGGTCGGAATCCTACCCGGAACCGACCTGCGCGCTGTAAATGGGCGGGAAGTCGATGATTTCCTTGACTGGGAGTTTCTGACCGCGGAAGACAATCTTGCCATAGAAGCGTGCTTGCCATGCGGTGATGAGATCATCTTCGAGATCGAGCGATCGAGTATCGAGCCGATGGGTATCGAGCTCGAGCCACCGCGCATTCGCCGATGTGCCAACAGGTGCGAGTTCTGTTTCATCGAGGGCCTGCCCAAGGGACTTCGCCGCTCACTTTATGTTCGGGACGACGATTACCGGCTCTCATTTGCCTATGGCAATTTTGCCACGCTGTCGAATATCAAAGGCAAGGATATCGACCGCATACTGGAGTACCGCCTGTCGCCATTGTACATCTCCGTACATGCGACTCCGTGGGAGGCGCGCAAGGTTCTGCTGAACAACCCGCGAGTGCCGAATATCCTCGAGCAGCTCACCACGCTCGCCGTGGGCGGTATCCAGTTTCACTGCCAGATGGTAATCGTTCCCGGATTCAACGATGGGGGGGTACTCGAGCAATCGCTCTCCGACCTCTGGCGGCTTGGTGATGCGGTTCTCTCCGTGGCGCTAGTACCCGTTGGCGTGACCCAGTTCTCGCATTTGTATACGGGCGATTCAATGGACGTGTCGAACGCGAATCGCATCCTCGATCGAGTGGAATTCTGGGAGGAGCGCGCGCTTGAAGAACGCAGCGATCGGTGGGTGTTCGGATCTGATGAGCTTTATTTGCTGGCAGAACGCGAGCTTCCCGAGGCTGGACATTACGGCGACTTTGTTCAGATTGAAAATGGCGTCGGCGCGGTGGCCGCCTTGCGCGCAGGCGTCCGAGCAGGCGTCTCGGGGCTCCCTCGTCTCGATGGGCGCCGCATTGGCGTGGTGACAGGCACATCGATGGCTTCCCTCATGCCCGAGCTTCTCGAGGTTCTTTCGGCGGCTACCGGTGCCCGCTTCGAGCTTATGGTCGCCGCCAACTCGCTGTTCGGACCCACCACCACGACCTCCGGCCTGCTCGTCGCCGCGGACATCCGGCGGGTTCTCGAAGCCCGGATCACCGACTTCGATTTCGTGCTCATCCCGGCCGAATGCCTCAACGACGACGGATTGTTTCTCGATGACCAAAGCTTCGCCGATCTTCGCTCCACGCTTTCCATCCCGATTTTTCCATCGTACGATTTCCTCGACGTTCTTACTGCTGATCTGGTGAACGCGCACGGCTTGAGCTCGCTCATGAAGGTGGCCTCGTGAATGTTCCGGTAGTTGCCCTTGTGGGGCGGCCGAATGTCGGCAAATCAGCTCTCTTCAACCGTATCGCCGGGGGAGACGCGGCCATTGTCAGCGACGAAGCCGGCACAACGCGCGACCGGCATTTCACCCGGGCGGAATGGAATGGACGCGCCTTCTGGCTCGTGGATACGGGCGGCATAACAGAAGACCCCCGCTTTCCGATGGACATTGAAATCCGGCGACAGGTAGATCAGGCGATCGCCGAAGCCGACCTTCTGCTACTCGTGGTGGACGCTCGCACGGGACTTCACCCACAGGACTCCCGCGTGGTCGACATGCTTCGCGCGGCTGGAAAGCCGTGGCTTCTGATAGCGAACAAGGTTGATGATCCGCAGTCTGTCGACTTCTACGAGTTTTATTCGCTGGGCGCAGGTGATCCGATTCCGGTATCCGCCCAGAACGGCCGCAACAGCGGTGATTTTCTCGATGCGGTGGTTACAAGCTTTCCGGCGGTAGACGCAAGCGAGGATACCTCACTCCGCGTTGCGGTGATTGGACGTCCGAACGTTGGCAAGTCGTCGTTCATCAACAAACTGCTTGGGGAAGAACGCCTGGTCGTCGCGGAAGAGGCGGGTACTACGCGCGACGCTATCGATACGCCGTTTCGCTATCATGGACGTGAGTTCGTATTCGTCGACACCGCTGGATTGAGGCGGCAGTCAAAAATCGACGATGGCATTGAATTCTACTCGTCGCTCCGCACACGGCGCGCAATCGACCGAGCAGGCATCTGCGTTTTGCTCATCGATGCGGTTGAGGGGCTGCACAATCAGGATCTCAAGATTGCGACGCTGGCGTGGGAAAACGGACGGGCGCTCATAATCGTCGTCAACAAGTGGGACTTGAAGGAAAAGGAATCCAAGACAGCGGCGCACTTCGAGAAGGAGATGGAGGAAAAAGCGCCGTACTTTCGCTTCATCCCGTTTCTGTTTACCTCGGCCCTCACCGGACAGCGCGTGCACCGGGTACTGGATCTCATTCTCACTGTGGAAGGGGAGCGCCACAAGCGTATCTCCACATCGCAGGTAAATACGCGGCTGGAGGAGCTGGTGGCGCGCCGGCAGCCACCCCAGGCGGCGGGGCGCGAAATCAAGCTGTTGTACGCGACGCAGGTGGAAACTGCGCCTCCCACAATCGCAGTCTTTGGCAACCATCCGGAGCTGGTACAGGAGCACTATGTGAGGTACCTCCATAACGGATTCCGTGAGGCGTGGGGATTTACGGGTAACCCGCTACGGATCCTCATGCGCAAGCGCGCGGCGTAAAGTGAACACCAGTCGCTGATGCATCCCCTTGTCGGCGTCGCCATCGCCTACCTGCTTGGTTCCATTCCCGCCGCCTATATCGCTGGGACACTGCGCGGCATAGATCTCAGGCAGCACGGTTCCGGGAACCTCGGCGCTACCAACGTTTTTCGCGTAATGGGGGCAAAGGTCGGCGCGCTCGTCATGGCGTTCGATCTGGCGAAGGGAGCTCTTCCCGTGTACTTCCTGCCCGGGTTGACCGGCGTGGAGCTGCGCGGCTGGTGGGCCATCGGCTATGGCGTTGCCGCGATCATCGGCCACGTGCGGCCTGTTTATCTGCTGTGGAAGGGAGGAGGTAAGGGGGTTGCCACGTCGGCTGGTGTATTTCTGGCCCTTACACCAATCGCGACGATCGTCACCACTGCTATATGGGTAGCTGTGCTGCTTCGGACAGGCTACGTGTCACTCGCCTCTCTAATCGCGGCAATGGTGCTCCCTCTGGGCGTTCTCCTCGCCGAGGGCCCGGGCTCGCCTTTGTTCCCTGTGTCCGCGGTGGTGGCCGTTTTCGTGGTCTGGACTCATCGCGCGAATATCGGGAGGCTGCGCCGCGGTGAGGAGAGCCGCTTTGGCGCCAAGAAGACGGCGGCGTGACGCGCTGCGCGGTGATCGGCGCAGGTGCATGGGGAACGGCGCTTGCCGATCTTCTCGCGCGCAACGGGCACGCCGTGACCCTCTGGGCTTACGAGTCCGCGGTCGTGGAATCCGTCAACAGCGCGCATGTGAATCCGGTCTTTCTTCCAGGTGTATCGCTGCACCACTCGCTCGAGGCGACGGCTTCGCTCGACGCCGCCGTCAACGAGGCGGACCTGGTCACGTTCGTTGCTCCGTCCCACGTTCTCCGTGAAATATGCCGCCGCGCCTCGAATTCGCTTCGAACAGGAGCGGTCATCGTGGTCGCGACCAAGGGCATCGAGCGCGGAACCCTGGCTCTCATGACCGATGTAGTTCGCGCGGAGATTCCCGCCGCGCGAGTCGTGGCGCTATCCGGTCCGAGCTTCGCTGCGGAGGTGGCGTTGCAACAGCCCACCGCGGTAGTGGCCGCCAGCGAGGACGACATCGCGGCGGCGCGTGTGCAGCGCGCATTCAGCTCCGACGCATTCCGCGTATATACACACACCGATGTTACGGGGGTGGAAATCGGCGGCGCGCTCAAGAACGTAATCGCCGTCGCGACTGGAATCGCAGAGGGGCTCGGACTCGGCTACAATCCGCGGGCGGCTCTGATCACGCGCGGCCTTGCGGAGATGACGCGCCTTGGCGTCGCGCTGGGGGCGTCGCCGCTGACATTTGCCGGACTGGCGGGAATGGGGGACCTCGTCCTCACCTGCACGGGCGCTCTGAGCCGCAACCGAGCGGTCGGAGTGGAGGTGGGTAAGGGAGCAGCGCTCGCCGATGTGCTGGCCGGCCGCCGGACAGTGGCGGAAGGCGTGGTGACGACTCAGAGCGCAAACGCTCTCGCCGTCAGGGAGCGCGTCGATATGCCAATAGTCGTCGCTGTGCATGGAATTCTATTCGAAGGGCGACCGGTTCGTGGTGCAATCACCGAGCTCATGACGCGCGAGCTCCGGCCGGAGCAGGATGAATGAGTGGAAAGAAACCTGTAAAGGAATTCTTCTCGATTGGCGAGGTGTGCACACTTACCGATCTCAAGCCGCATGTTCTGCGCTATTGGGAAAGCCAATTCCGCTTTCTGAATCCCGCAAAAAACCGTTCGGGAAATCGCGCGTACCAGCGACGCGAGATCGAGCTGATAATGCACGTCAAGCATTTGCTGTACACGGAGAAGTACACGATCGATGGCGCGCGTCAGAAGGTCGAAGAGCAACGGCGCGCCGGTACCCTTAAGGTGGCAACGCGCTCGGCGCTCGGATTCGAGACAA
>JBPCJT010000215.1:0-14095 GCA_051005015.1 Gemmatimonadaceae bacterium
ACCGATCTCCGAGTGCATCACCTGACTCGCAACGGAACTCTCACCGACGAGATGTTGCAGCTCCTTGCGGCTTGTGTGCACGCGCGGCTCAACATCATGATTTCCGGGGGAACGGGCGCAGGAAAGACTACGCTGCTGAACGCGCTGAGCTCATTCATTCCCGCCACAGAGCGCATCATCACGATCGAGGACGCGGCTGAGCTCCAGATGCAGCAGGAGCACGTCGTTCGCCTGGAAACGCGGCCCCCCAACGCCGAGGGAAGCGGCGAAGTAGTGGCGCGCGACCTCGTGAAGAACGCCCTGCGCATGCGTCCGGACCGGATCGTGATCGGCGAGGTGCGCTCCTCCGAAGCGCTGGACATGCTTCAGGCGATGAATACGGGCCACGAGGGGTCACTCACGACAGTGCACGCGAACAGTCCGCGGGACGCGCTGTCGCGTCTCGAGACGATGATACTCATGGCGGGAACGAACCTGCCAGACCGGGCGATGCGAGAACACATCTCCTCGGCGCTCGACGTGATCATTCAGATTTCGCGGCTCGCCGATGGCACCCGTCGGGTAACGAGCATTGTCGAGGTAATGGGGATGGAAGGGGAAATAATTACGACGCAGGAGATATATCACTTCCGTCGCCGCGGGATCACGCCGGAAGGTACGGTTATCGGACACTTCGAGCCCACGGGAGTTCGCCCCAGGTTCGCTGAACGTCTCGCGGTGGCCGGCGTGGAACTACCAGTGCACATGTTCGGTGGAGCCTGGTAATGGAGCTGCTCGTTCTTGCTGCCGTTTTCGTCGGTGTACTTGCTCTACTCGTGGGACTGTATGTTTTCGTCAACCGCAGACGCTTGACGATTGCCGCTGCCACGCGCGCCCGGCTAGCCGCGGAGGGTGGCGGAGGAGTGAGCACGCTGACTCTCCTGAGGGAGGAAGAGTCGGCCAGTGATCTTCCATTTCTCAACAGGGTTCTGAGCGGGCGTGAGTGGACTGAGGAAATCAATCGCCAGCTCCGGCGAGCCGGTTCTGCGCTCAATCCGGGAGCATTTCTCCTGATGACGGCGGTTGGGGCGGTGGCCGGCATGATGGTGGGAAATCGCCTCGGGCCGGCTGGGATGGTCGTCGGAGGCACCCTGGGAGGCGCGTCTCCGTATTTGTGGCTCAGGCTTCGTCAAAAAGGGCGCATGACCCAGTTCGAGGAGCAGCTTCCGGACGCTATCGACATGTTGGTAAGCGCCATGAAATCCGGCTATTCCTTTCACTCGGCCACGAATTTTCTTGGTCAGGAACTGGCAACTCCGCTGGGGCCCGAGTTCGCTCGCGTGTACGACGAGCAGCGATTGGGTATCGACGCTCGAACCGCGCTGCTCAACTTCCAGGAACGCGTCGGCAGCATTGACGTCAAGATGTTCGTTACAGCGCTCCTCATTCAGCGCGAGACCGGCGGCAATCTGAGCGAGGTGCTCAACCGGACGAGCGAGATGATGCGCGAGCGAATGGCGGTCAAAGGGCATCTCCGAACGTTGACTGCCGAAGCAACCTACTCGGCTCGCATTCTGGCGCTGCTCCCTGTGATAATTTTCGTTGCCATGATGTATATCGTGCCCGACTTCGCGCGCTCCTTCGCGGATTCGAGAACCGGTCAATTCATGCTGGCGGCGGCCACTGCGTCGGTGGTTATCGGATACATGATAATGATGAAGATCGCGGACGTTGACTTCTAAAGAGGCGTAGCAGCGCGTGACTCTTGAGCTCATCATCCTGATCGCTCTTGGCGTCGGCGCCCTGGCCATCGCGGCATACGCCGTGATCGCCGACTGGCAGCGACGCCAGGTGATCGCGCGCACCCTGGGGCGCAGTGACCTTCCGGAAGTCTCCTCCGCGATCTTCCGTGGCGCCGGGCTTCCCGCGAGCTCGTTGCGCGCACGATTGCTTGCCCTCGCGCCCTCTGGATGGCGTTCGGACGTCAAAGCACGGGACAAGCTTGTTCAGGCGGGTTTCGATGATCCCGTGGCGCCGCTGGCTTTCGCCACCCTCAGACTCTCTCTCGTCGTCGCCTCTCCGACGCTTGCCGCGCTAATAGTTGTGGGGCGGCCTCTGCCTCAGATGATTGTCGTTGTTGCGTGTGCCGCCGCATTCGCGTACATACTGCCGCTCTTCTACCTGGAGCGGGCCATTCGCCTTCGTCAGGAGGGGTTGCGCAGGTCGCTTCCCGATGCAGTGGACCTTCTGGTTCTATGCGTGGAGGCTGGTCTGGGACTGGACGCAGCGTTGTTGCGCGTAGCCAGGGAGCTTCGCGATGTGCACACGGACGTGTCGCGCGAATTGATGCTTGTAAACCGGAAGGTAAACGCGGGCATGCCGCGCGAAGAGGCACTCAGGGCCATGTACAGCCGCACCATGGTGCACGAGCTGCAGGTTCTCGTTCAGAACCTTATTCAGTCGGAAAAACTGGGAAGCAGCATTGCGAAGGTGCTGCGCGTCTATGCCGAAACGCTCCGCCGGAAGCGGCGTCAGGTGGCGGAACGGAAGGCGGCGGTGGCTCCGATCAAGATGACGATTCCTCTGGTCGTAATGATTCTACCAGCATTGTTCGTGGTAATTCTGGGTCCGGCGGTGTTGAGCATCGTGAAGTTTCTGGGAACGAGATGAGCCTGAACAGGAGGGACACGATGGCCTTCCGCATGAGTCGAATGCATGCTCGGCGGGGTTCCCGGCGTGGAGCAGTGCTTGTCATGGTGGCTGTGCTGCTTACGGTGCTGCTTGGTTTCGGAGCTTTCGCGATTGACCTGAGTCAGGTGATGGCGCACAGAAGCGAGCTCCAGCGGGCAGCGGATGCGGCGGCGCTTGCGGCTGTCGTGCAACTCACGACGTCCGCGCCAGATTCCGCTGATGAGGTTGCGAGAGCGTACAGTGCCGCGAACCCGGTAATGGGAAACGCCCCAACTGTAGTGAGCGCAGAATACGGGCGCTGGAATGGAATAACCTTTGATTCTTTCCCCTGCAGCTTTCAGCCAACTGGATGCGTCACCGGTGACGCCTACGGAGCGGGAGCGTTTCGCTTGCGCGTCAGCAGCGTCAGTCCGGCGATCTTCGGGCAGCTACTCGGCGTCGTGTCGTCGACCGTGAAGGCGGAAGCGGTTGCCTGGACATCGCCGAACGTAGAGGTCACCGACTGTCTGAAACCAGTTGTGATGCCTTATCAGGCCCTGACGGCGACCATAAATCCCTTTCTTCGACCTGGCGCCAACGTAAACCTCAACCGGAATCTGACTCTCGAGGACCATTACGTCCTTAGAAGCAACCCGGCGGCGCTGAAATACTGCGCTAAGGAAGGTGAATTGTGCGACACGCCCGCGCCGGGTGAGCACGCGAGCAGGTTCCTCGTGGTAGACGTGGGTGGTGGGCAAGCCAGCGTTGCGGCAAATATTATGAACTGCGTGCCCAGGCGTTTCGGTCCGGATTCCGTGCTGCAGGTCCTCAGTAGTGGCAACTGGAATTCATTTGGGGCAATGCAGACTGGCAGAACGCAGTGGTGCACCCAGTACGGCAGCTTGCCGTGCAAAATGAAAGTCGCCCTCTGGGACACCGTTGCGGCGACCTCACCGCAATGTGCTTCACAGGTCACGGGAACGGAAAGCTGTGTCATCTACCGCATCGCGTCACTCGTGGTAACGGGAGAATACAGTTCGCCCTCGTCCGATTCGACCGTAGTGCAACCGCGTGTCGTACTCCAGGGATATTTCGGCGTCGCTATCGATCATGGCAACGTTGGCACCAGGCCGACGACGCTGACGCGGCCTGTTCTCGTGCAGTGACCTTGCACGCGCGCCCTGTGCTCGGTGCAGCGCGCGGTGATGGGTTGCTGCAGCGCATCCGAATTTTTGTTTGCGTCACTGTTGCTATCGCATTTGGCACTGTGAATCCTGCAGGCGCCCAGTATCGTGATGTGCAGCCACCCCCACCCTGCCGGCCAGCGCGTGGCGAGGCCGGTGTTGCACCCAGCGGTAGCCCGTCTGAGATCCGGCAACTCGCAATAATTCCCTTTGAGACAGGCCAGCTCACTCGCGATGCGCGCGTTCTCGCCGATGCGTTCAGCGACCGGCTCGCGTTTCGGCTCAAGGGACTTCGGCCACGAGATGTCCGCATCAATGGCGTTGCCGGCTCCGTTACACCGAAGTCCGAGAACGATGCCAAGGTTCTCGCCAAAATTCTGAATGTGCGCTACCTGGCGGTTGGCAGTGTCGAGCCGTCGGAGCGGGGAATGCGTGTACGCGTGCGCCTCCTCAACGGCAAGGACGGCTCGGAGATCTGGGACTTGCGCGAAGAGCGACGGAGCGGTGATTTCCTCGAGCTCGACTATGATGTTCCGCTCGCCATAACCAGGCGCGCCTTTCGTGGGCTCAATCTTCGAGAGGTTGCCGCGCTGAGCGACCGGCCAACGCGGAACGCGGAGGCATACAGGCACTTTCTACGGGGCACTTATTACTTCGGCCGGCGTGAGCCAGGTGCCGCGGCGGCGGCGATAAAGCAGTATGACGCGGCCACGCTGCTCGACCCGGACTTCGCACTCGCCTGGGCGCGTTTCGCAATGAGCTACGCCCTTTGGCTCCATGGTGAAACCGAAGCGCCGCTCGGACCAGACAGTCTGCTGCTGGAGCACGCACTGTCGGTGGCGGGCCGCGCACTGACTGCCAGTCCGCGCTCAGCGGAGGGTTGGGTGGCACGCGGCGCCCTGCTCGAGCTGAGGAGTCCGCGCGCGCTCGCGGGCGCGCTAGAGGCGTATGCCCGGGCGATTTCTCTCAACGCGCGCGGTGTCGATGCGTATCTTCGCTCCGGCCGTGCGCTGATGCACCTCGGCCGGCCGGCGGAGGCGGAGCTCCGTTTGCGCCAGGGACTTGCCATAGACGCCGAGCAATGGCACACGCTTGCGGCACTAGCCGAGCTCAACTGGCAGGAACGAAGGTACGGAGACGCATGCCGGTATCTGAACGCGGCGATCTCGGCCGAAACGCGCGCAGCCTACCCATACGCGTTGCGGGCCCTGACACGTCTGCGCCTAAGCGAATATCGGGATGCATATTCGGATGCCGAAACGGCCGCGCGCCTCGGAGAGGGATTGTTGGGTGAAGCTGCCGCTGTAGCCGTTGCTGTCGCATCGGATGAATCGGCCGGAGCGCGCTCGCGGGCACGCCGCCTGCTGCGCTATCCGCGCGCGACTCGCGGACGGCTGGCCGCACGTGAGGGACATTTTCTGGCGATCGCCCTGGCCGCAGTGGGGGAGGAGCGGCAAGCGCTCGCGGTGATGGAGCGAGTCTATCCGCATGGGGTTGTGCTCTGGTGGACGCTAAAGGATCTATACTTCGACGCTCTACGCTCTGAAGCCCGTTTCCGCCGACTTCTCGCGGACACGAGTCCTGCCGTAACCGACGCGCCATAGGTGGCGAGACGCATGCGAGATACCAACTAATGCAGAGGCCGATACCGGTAGCCCGTTCGATTCGGTGGACGCCACGTCTGGACCGGTACTACCTGCTGGGGCACATGCTGGGCGCACAGAACAGCGACTACGTAGTCTTTGTCACGCAGCCGTTGTTAATCCGCCTGAGGCAGGAGGTGCAGCAAACGGAGGAGCCGCTCCTCGGCTTGCTGACCGGTCGTGTGTGCGAATGCCCTGAGACCTCCATTCCCTACACCGTCATCACGGGCGCCAGTGCAGCCGAAGTTGAGCGCGGGCGGGAGCGGGAGGACGAGCGTCTTACGCGGGAACTGGCGGCCGCCCGGGAACGTGATATTGAAGTGCTCGGGTGGTATCGCAGCCGGCCACACCTCGAGGCTGATCTCTCACCAGCGGACGCGTATCTCGCGCGAACGCTTCTCACTTCACCATGGCAGTGCGGGCTCGTCCTGGCCACGGACGGCAACGACGGTGCCTTCTACCAGTACAAGGGATTGGCGCGGCGCAGCTACGCGATTCCCTTTCACGAACTGCTCGGGGTTCAGGCGTTGCGCATCGACGGGCCGCGTCACACATGCGTGAACTGGCATGGCTACGAGACGGCGGATCCGATCGCGCCCATGACTGAGCACGAGTATCGATTGCGCACGTCGGCAGCCGACGACCCCGTTTACGAGGTTTCTTCGCTCAGGGAACGGTTTTTTGGCCGCATTGAACGGAGGCTTCGGGGGCGCTAATCCTCCAAACTACCTGGCACCAGCAACATCATTCGTTGCGCGCAGAAACTTCGAAGCTAACCCCGACGCTGTTCATTTTTCACGCCGCATACCTCACCCAGCGCGCGATCTCTCTGACCGTGGCCCGCTTGCCGTACATGAGAAGCCCGACACGATAGATGCGAGCGGCCATCCATACGACGATATAGCAACCGAAGGCCAGAAAGCCCAGGGACATCAGTCCTTCCCATGGTGGCACCTGTATCAAGCTCATGCGCAACGGCATGACGATAGGCGACGAGAAGGGAAGCAGAGAAAGTACTACTGCAAGCGTCCCGTCGGGGCGAGCAAGGATAGCCTGCAAGAAGGCAATCGACGCGGCGAGCATCATGACGATGGGAATCTGCGCCTGCTGCGCTTCCTGCTCGCTGTTGACAATCGCCCCGATCGCCGCGAATAGCGCGGCGTAGAAGACGTAGCCTAACAGGAAGAAGAGAAGCAGGGTCGCGGCGAGACCGAATGAAATATTCGGTAAGACCAGCGGCAGTGACGGCGCCCCCAGCCACGCCAACACGGTGCCGCGCGCCTTGATGAGGAGCAGGCTCGCAAGAATCCAGAGCAGGATTTGGGTAAGACCAACCGCGCCTACGCCTAGCACCTTGCCATCGAGCAGTGTTGACGCCGGTACGCTTGACAGCACCACTTCCGAGACACGGGTCTGTTTTTCCTCCATGACCCCGCGCAGCACGGTCTGGCCGTAAAAGAAGATCGAGAAGTACAGCAGCAGGGCGACGCCGAGCGCGAAAAAAATGCTGATCTGACCCGAACCACCACGGCCGCGGCTGGAGAGGCGTTCCGCGTCGAGAGTGAGCCTCATTCTTGTGAGTGCCGATGTTCTGATCGGGTCGACCCCAGCCTGCTCGAGGCGGATTGCCATCACTTGCTCGCGTACCACGCGGCGGAGCTCCTGCATGTCGGCCACCGCGGTTGCGTTACTTCCGGCATAGCGCGCGCGAACGCCGGACAGCGTAGAGGCGTCCACTACGAGATATCCATTCGCCGCCCCGCGAATGACGTCGTTCGAGGCACGCCGTTCCACCGCGCGAATCTCGTCCGGCTTTACTTCGACTACTCGCGCGCTGGCGATGGTGTCACCGCCGATGCCACCACCGAGACCAGCCGCTACCCGCTTCCCGAGACCGGTGCCTGTGGCGTCGAGAATCGTTATGCGAGACAAACCGAGCGAGGCCCTGCTACGCGATGCAATCCAGGGTGGAAGGATCATCAGAGCCCCAAAGAGCACGGGGCCAAAGATTGTCGCGACTGCGAACCATTTCGTTCGCACCCGCTCCAGATACTCGCGTTTCGCGATAACCCACAGCCTACCCATGGCCGCTCATTCCTTCCTCTACGCCCGCTGCGCCCACCTTGTCCAGAAAAATACGATGCAGTGACGGTTGCACGAGCTCGAAGCGCTGAACTGATCCGCCCGCGGCGACGATGCGACGGAGGAGCTCCTGCGGATCGCCGTTGGCGATCATCTCAATGTCAAAGGTACGATTCGAGTTGTCCACCCGGCTTATCAGTGTGCGGTCCGCAAGAATACTTTCCACAACACCGTTCCTGCCGTCCGCGAGCTGCAGCACGACGTGGCGTCCGCCGTGCTCCTTCCTCACCTCAGCCACGAGGCCATCCAGCACCTTCTTGCCCCGTGCAAGAATGCAAATCGCGTCGCACAGTCGTTCGGCGTTGTCCATGATATGTGTACTGAAGATCACCGTCTTCCCGTCGCGCTTCAGCTCTACTACGGTATCCTTGAGCGCCTGGGCGTTGATCGGATCGAGGCCGGAAAACGGCTCGTCAAGAATCACCAGCTCGGGATCGTGCAGAAGCGTGGCTATGAACTGTACTTTCTGCTGCATCCCGCGCGAGAGTTCGTCTACCTTCGCTTTGCCCCAGTCCTTGGCGGCTGTCGACAGACCGAGCCGCTCGAGCCACTTGTCAACACGGCGGTCGGCCTCCTTCGCCGAAACACCTTTGAGCTCGGCCACGAATCGGAGCACTCGCCGCACCTGCATGCGCTTGTATAGTCCCCGTTCCTCCGGGAGGTATCCGATGCGGTCCAGAATGCCATCGGTGCGGTTAGGCTTGCCGAAAATGCGTATCGTACCCTCGTCGGGCGCGATGATGTCGAGTAGCATTCGGATCGTGGTCGTCTTCCCGGCGCCGTTCGGACCGAGCAGGCCGTACACTGAACCGCATGGCACGAGAAGCGAGAGATTATGAACAGCCGTATGGCCGGAATACCGCTTCGCGATGCCTTCTATTTCGACTGCGGGTGACGTCATGAATGCGGAAAGCGAATTGATACCGTGGTGGCGACTGGTAATATACGATGCAGTGTCGAGAGAGGTGGACTGCGAACTACGAACTGCGAAGAACGACTGGAGGGTGTTCATGTGATATGGCGCGATTGCTCGCCCAGGTACTGGCCACCGCGGTGTGACAACCGTGCACGGGGTACCAGGAATCGGACACCAGGCTTGTGGCGGTTGCAAGTATCATGACTCTCCGATTGAATGCTACCGTATTCGTGGAATCGCCCGCTGGGCCCCCCAGAGTTGCCATGCCGGCAGCAGTGATCGCGCGCGCGGGAATTATCGCTGTCGTGATGGCAGCATGTTCGCCAGACGGCGGGCGGGCGCGAGAAGACAAGGCCGAAGAATCGGTTTTGGTAGTGTACAACGCCGGCAGCCTCGCACGGCCGTTGCGCGCCGCGCTGGACAGCTTCGCGGCGCGAGAGAGGGTCATCGTCGAGCAGGAAAGCGCCGGTAGCCTTGAGACGGCGCGGAAGCTCACCGAGCTGGCCAAGATTCCCGACATTGTAGCACTGGCGGACCACGAGGTATTTCCACAGTTGCTCATGCCGGAATTTACCAGCTGGTACGTGCTCTTCGCGCAGAACAGGATGGTCATTGCCTATACGGATCGGTCCCGGCATGGTAATGAGATCACGCCTGCCAATTGGTGGGAAGTACTACTGAGGCCCGGAGTCGAGACAGGGCGCTCGAATCCTGCTCTGGATCCGGCGGGTTATCGCACCCTCCTCGTGTTTCAACTCGCCGAGCGCCACTATGGGAACCACGGGCTGGAGGGGCGACTGACGCGGAGCACTCCCGCGCGCAACATTCGACCGAAGGAAGTGGATCTGGTGGCGCTCCTTCAGGCGGGGGAGCTCGACTATGCCTGGGAGTATGAGAGCGTGGCGCGGGCGGCAGGGTTGCGATTCGTGCAGCTGCCGCACGAGATAGACCTGGGATCTCCGGAGGATTCGGCGTTCTACGCACAGGCTAGCGTGCGCGTGCCCGGAAAGACGCCGCGCGATACGGTCACATTTTTCGGGGAGCCGATAGTGTATGCCTTTTCCATCCCTGTTGGGGCGCCGCATCCCGGCGTGGCGCACCGATTCGCGAACTATCTGATGTCGGAGGGCAAGGCGGTATTGCGGCTGAATAATCTGCCGGCGCTCGAGCGGCCTATTTTGGTGGGAAAAGGGGCGCCGGCGGGGATCGCAGCTTTGGCGGGTGAAGGGGGGGAGCGGTGATTTGGCCGAAATGAAACTCTTGGATACCCGGTCATCGCACAGGTGGGCGAGTGTCTTCGCGGCGATCTTTGGATCGCTGCTTTTACTATTTCTCTTCGCGCCCGTCGCGGAACTTGTCATCGCCGGTGGTGGGGAGGGCATTCGGAAGCTCGGGACAGATATGGAGCTTCGATCAGCGCTTGCACGGACGGCGATCGCGGCAACCGTCGCCGTGATCGTTGGAATCATGGGAGGTACGCCGATTGCCTACCTGTTGGCGAGGCGCGAGTTCAGGGGACGCGCAGTGGTCGCCGCGATTCTCGATCTCCCGCTGCTCATTCCGCACCCGGTGGCCGGCATCGCGCTCCTCCTGGTGCTCGGACGGGAAAGTATGGTCGGCTCGACGCTGCTCGAGGCGGGGATTCGTGTCGTCGGCTCTCCAGTGGGAATCGTTTGCGCGATGCTGTTTGTGTCGGCGCCACTCTTCATTAGTGCGGCGCGCGAAACGTTCGCGCGCGTGGATGCGCGCTATGAGTCGGTGGCACGCACGCTAGGCGACCCCCCGTGGCGCGCCTTTCGGCGGGTGACGCTGCCGCTCGCAAGACGAGGACTCACCGCCGCGGCGGTCGTGATGTGGGCGCGCGCGGTAAGCGAGTTTGGCGCGATTGTGATAATCACCTACAACCCGAAAGTCGCCAGCGTTCTGAGTTATGACCGGTTCACGAGCTTCGGTCTGCCCGAGGCGTTGCCGGTGGCAGCCGTGTTAACGCTTCTGGCGCTGATCCCGCTGACGCTGCTTCGAGCGCTCCGGTATGAACGCGGGTTTGAGGCTTGATCGCCCTGGACGGGCTGATTGCGCGCGCGGGCACCTTCGAGTTGCGCGACGTCAGCTTTACTGTACCATCGGGTGGCTACGGAGTGGTAATTGGCGCTGCGGGCTCGGGCAAGACCACCCTACTGGAGACGATCGCGGGGGTTCGGCCGCGACGCGGTGGGAGAATTTCCCTGCGCGCAGGCAGCAGCGGTGAAGTGCGCAACGTTGACGGAATCCCCCCGGAAGATCGCGGGATAGGCTTCGTGTACCAGCACGGCTATCTTTTCCCGCACCTCAGCGTAGAGGAGAATGTCGCATATGGAGCGCGCGATACGGAATCTGCGATGGAGGCGGCGTCCCGCATTGGCGCAGATGAGCTCTTCAAACGCGACATTCGGGGGCTAAGCGGCGGGGAACAACAGCTGGTCGCCATTGCACGCGCACTGGCGAAGCGGCCCGGAATTCTCCTTCTCGACGAACCATACAGCGCGCTCGATCCCCGCCGTCGCGCGCTTGTTCGCCGGGAAGTGCGAGCAATTCACAGGGAATGGGGAATGACGACGCTACAGGTGACACACGATTTCACGGAAGCCGGTCTCCTCGGCGATGTCGCCGTGTTGCTCGACAAGGGGCAGGTACTACAGGCGGGTCCGCCGGAGCAGATTTTTCGGCGCCCCTCGTCACCCTATATCGCTGAGTTACTTGGCGCCGAAAACGTATTCGCTGGTGTGGTTCGCATGGTGTCGGAACCGCAGCCATCCATGGGCGAGGCCCAGGAGGATTCGGGAAGTCCGCATCGTGCAATTGAATTTCGCACGGGCCCGCTCACGATCTTCGCCATCGGTGACAATCCCGATGGGGCTGGCTACGCGGTAATACGCGCCGAAGAGGTGCTGGTCTCGCTGGAGGCGCACCAGTCGTCGGCGCGAAATCGGTTCCGCGGTGAGATCACCGAGGTGGCGCAGCTCGGAGCTCTTACACGTGTGACGATCGACATAGACGGCGTGCCGCTCGTCGCCGCGCTCACGACGCGTTCTGCGCACGAGCTGGGCCTTGGACGTGGCGTTGAGGTTTACGCGTCGTTCAAGGCGATGGCGGTACATCTGTGTTGAAAGGGGTCGGGGAGGAGGGGGAAGGAGGAGGGAGGAAGGTATGAGAGACCACGAGTCGGGGACCAGGAACCAGGAGTCAGGAACCCGGGACCGGACTCCAGAGGGAGAGGGAGAAACACCACCGACCAGCTGGACCGAAAGATGGCAGGCGGACTTCGGAGTTCACTGGCGAACCGAGCTCTTGGTGATGGCGGTGCTTCTCTTTGCGAGCGGAGCGCTGGCGCTTCTTCTGGATCCTGACCTTCCGGTGCATCTCGCGATGGGAAGATGGATCGTGCACCACGGTGCCGTACCGTTCACGGAGCCATTCGCTTGGACACGCGCGGGCGATCCATACTACGCGTATTCGTGTGCTGTCGAGATTGTGTACTACTTTGTGTACAACACGCTCGGACCCGCTGGGCTACGCATGCTGCACGGACTATTGGTGGCGGCGGTGGCCGGCGTAATGATCGTTTTGGCGCGAACCGCGCGCTGGTCACCGTGGACAGCGGTGATGCTTGCTGTTCTGAACGTAACGCTGGCTGCATTCCTGGCCGGCCACCTGCGGCCGCAAATTCTGCTCTTCATTGCCGTGCCGCTCGCATGGTCTTGTGCGTATTGGACGCTTGGAAACGAACGGATCCGCTGGCCGGTTGTAGGGGTGCTCGGAGCGAGCGCTCTCGCGGCGAACTCCCACCTGCTCTTTCCGCTCACCGCTGCGCCCTGGATGCTGTTGGTTACGCATCCGCGCCGCGATGTCCGCCGCGGCGCTGCACTGGTGTCAGCGACTGTTGCCGGTTGGTTGCTCTCACCTTACGCGCTCGTGTGGCCCGACGTCTTCCAACTCAACTTCGCGCCGAACCCGCTCTTCACCCAGCCCACGCCGATAGCTGAGTTGCAGCCCGGCGTTCAATCGGTATTCAAGGCGCCCCTCGCACTCGTGGTGTTCATGGCGCTGGCTCTACTGCCGTGGGCGCTCTCAGCCGTATCGATTACCAGGCGTGAGCGAGTCGTAGCAGCAGTGGCATGGCTGGTCGGACTTCTGGCATTTGCCTATGCCGTGCGTGCCATGCTCATCTGGTGGATGCTGATTCTTCCCACCGTCGCCGCTGCGATCGAGCTTCTCGCTCTGGTGCCAAAGCGTGAGATCATCGTGCGGGCGCAGAAGTTCTGTCTCTACGCGATCCTCGTTTTTCTTGTGGCTGGTAGAGTGCACAATGCGAGGGATGTTCGCGCCGACTACCCCGGAAACGTGAGCCCATTTACCCCCTTCGCAAGCGCGATGGCAGATCCACTTACGAGTTGGCTCGAGTGCAACAGCCGCGCAGATGCGCGCGGCCGCGTACTGACCGTTTTCAAGCTCGGCAGCTATCTCGTCTGGAGCCTCCCCAGCTTTTCATCTTCCATCGATGGCCGCAACATTTTTCCGGATTCGGTAGCGCGCGCCGAGTCGTATCACTGGCCGCGAAGCGGCCCCGTACCGCTTGGACCGTGGCAGTCCGCTGACCTGGCGATCGTAACGCTTGATTACCCTGTTGCTGCAGTGCTCGATACAGCTACCGGCTGGCACAAGGTCGCTGCCACCGACAGCGTCGGCCGCGCACTGAACGCACGCGCCGCCATGTGGGTGCGCACAGCATGGTGGGAGCGCAATCGCCAAACCAGGGCGGACTGCAAGCCGGCATCCCCTGTTGTCAATGCTGACATCGCGCAGAAAACCCCGGGCACCGAGCATAGAGCAGCTAACGTCGTACTCGCTGCGTCACGATCCGCGAGCAAATAATCCAATGCATTGCCGCATTGTCTCCTGCGCGCTCGCCGCGCTAGTCCTGAGCGGAACGCTCGCCGCCCAGGATGCCGTGGCTATCCGAATCAGCCCACGTGTTCGGGCCGCGCTCGACTCCATTCGCGCCCACAACGCGTGGACGCTCACGCAGCAGATTTCGATCTGCCAGATTGCCGCTCCCTCATTTCACGAATCCCAACGTGCCGTGGAGCTCCGTCGCCGATTCAAGGCGCTCGGCCTGACGAACGTGCGAATCGATTCCGAAGGAAACGTCATCGGCGAGCGCACCGGCACCAGCAAGGGACCAACCGTCATCATCTCCGGCCACCTGGACACCGTTTTTCCCGCGGGCACCAAGGTGACTGTCAAGAGAACCGGCACTCGTCTCGCGGGACCCGGCATCGGTGACGACTGTCGTGGTCTTGCCGTGCTCCTTGCTGTTGCACGCGCCTTCAATGAAGTGAAGCTCCGCCAGCCGGGCACCATTTATTTTGTCGGAACAGTTGGCGAGGAAGGAGCCGGAAATCTGCGCGGCGTGCGGTACCTCTTCAGTAAGGGAATGAAAGGCAAGATCGACTACTTTATCTCAGTCGATGGCATCGGGCTGGGAATTACGAGCCGCGCGGTCGGGAGCCACCGTTACCGGG
>JBPCJT010000216.1:0-7799 GCA_051005015.1 Gemmatimonadaceae bacterium
GGGATTTCCTTCGATGTCAGTGACCTTTGAATCCGTCACGATGTAGCTCTTGTCGCTCTGCTGCTGGATCGTCGTGCTGTCCTCGCCGTACTTCCTGAGAAGCCCTTCTCTGCGGAGCGGACAGTTCGCCAAAGTCGGAGTATCTACCGCTCGCCGCGAAGGGCTGGGCATACAGCTCCAGGGTAATGTCCGGCTTGAGCGTGTAGTTGAGTCGAATGTCGGTGAAAAGCGTGCTTCGATCGATGTACGCGAAGACGTAACGCCTGTCGTACGTCTCCGGCCGACCGCCGCTGAGAGTCGTGACGTACTGCTGCGCGTCCTGGAAAATCAGGTAATTGGGCTGCAGTGAGAGCTGCCAGCGCGGGTCCGGCCTGAATGACAACAGTCCACTGATGCGATTCGTGATGGCGCCGAACTCACCCTTTCCCGTAATAGACACGCGCTTGCCACCTCGTGTTCGCGGCGAAGCTGTTAGTCAGCGCTATGATGCCAACGTTGTTGTAGCCTGTAGCCATGAGGGGGCCGCCACGCGTGAGTCGACCGTTCATGCCCCGAAAATCGTGCCACGCAGTAAAGTTGAGCGACCAGAAATTCCGGAAGGTCGCGCTCCGGAGATACGGCCGACTTCGTCCAAGCAGCAGCGACGCCCGGGTGTGCCTGATTCGCACGGGCACGGCTCGTCCGGGTGCGCGATCGCGTCAGTGTGGAGTAGATCAACCATGGGTGATGACTATGCGAGTTCACTCGAAACGATGGTTGTCGGAATTACTTTGGCGCCTGATGCCGCAATCTCTCGATGAGATCGCGACCCACCGGCGAGGTGGCGGGGATCAACGACGTTCGGGCATTACAGTTCGGACAGGCCACGTAAGTATTGTTATGGCGCCAGAGCGAATAAATGATGGCGGGAATGATGAACATGAAGAAAAGCAACAATGTTATACACCCGCTGCCCGGCGTCACATATCTGGGTGAGCGGGTGGTCAAACCGCACTGGGTACAGACATACAGCGACGGGGAGTCCCACCCGAATAGTTTTTCAAGGAATCCCGGTTCCGGTGTAACCGTAACGCTGGTTGGGAGTGGGCCGTCGTTACTTGCTGGAAGTGAAACAACAGCAGGAGCATTCGAAGCCGGAAGAGTCCGACTTCGGTTCGCTCGACTGGCGATCTCCGCCTGAATAGCTTCCCATGCCCCCGGCTGAAACGACTTCTTGGGTAGCAGTTCCAGCTCTCGTAGCTGCGCATCCGAGTGATGCCTGAAGTGTGCCGCCCAATTCTCACTATTCGGCAAATTTCTCCCCCCTCGATCATGTGTGCGCTACGAGCCGAAAGACTTCTCCTCAGGATAGGCCTTATCGACCGAGTAGGCGGGAGGTGCTCAACCGTCACTGACCGTCACAACCGTCATGCGACCGTCACAGAAAAAAAGAGGTCACCAATTGCCGGGGTGACCTCGTTTTTTTACCCAAGGATTTACCCATGACGACGCCACGCTGATCTCGATAATCGCGTAACTCGTTGTCACATCTAGAGGCGCGGGCCGGAATCGAACCGGCGAATAGCGGTTTTGCAGACCGCTGCCTTACCACTTGGCTACCGCGCCGCGAAAGTCTTTAAAAACTATCACGTTCCACCGCCTTTCTCAAACCGGGCGGCAGCCGACGCGCCGGTGTCGGCATACCGCGCGTAAAAAAAACCGCCCCACCCTGAGGTGAGGCGGTTCAGGCCAAAGGGTTCTTCGTGACGCGATTCTACCTGGTGCGGCCGCCGCCGAACAGGATGCCGACTGTTATGGGCACGAAGTTCGAGCGCTCTCCTTCGGTAAAGACTGTGACATACTTCGCTTCGAGGTTCGTCGCCATACCCGCAAGATTTACCATGACCCCTCCGCCGAACTGGGCGGCAAACTTGGTCTCACTTTCGCTGTCGAGGTTCTCCACATCGGCCTTGATGTTTGCGAAGCCGGGAGCGGCGAGAATGTACGGCGATACACTGGTTGCCGGGAACTTGAGTATAGCGTTCAGCCAGCTACCTATGATCTTGACGTCGCCTTCGAGGCCGAGATCGTCGGTATCGAACGGCAGTGATGTGTACCCCACATCGAGCCGCATTCCGAAGGGAAACATCGCGGGATTGAAACCAAGCGCGCCGGTGATGTTGTACCCTGTTCCGAGACTTTCACTGCCGTCTCCTGTTGCGAACGCCGCGCCGCCCATGATTCCAAACTGAACACCACTCCTCGACATATCCGAGTCCTGCGCACCAGCCGTCGAAGCCATTGCGACGAGTCCAAGTGCCGCCGCCGAGGCAATCATACGCACACGCATCATTACAAACCTCCATTGCTCTAGTTTGACGCTCCGTGTTTTTGCGCTCGCAATCCGCAGCGAGCGCCCGGAACAATTGTGATGCGTGGGAAGGCCAAAACAGCTTTCCCTTCTGCATCAACCTAGAAATATAAATTGATGCAGGACTTGCGCAAGACGGAACAAAAAGACCATCACGTGTTGCAAATACGGAGAAATGGTGCGGAAATACTACGCACGCCGGCGCTGTTTCCCGCCTCAAGTAGCACTCTCACGGATCAAAAGTCGGACGGGTACCACGCGATGCCTGCACGCAGGCGGGTACTCATGACGCCCTCGGTTCGAATTTTCTGCTTCGGCTGGCCCGGAAGAATCCCCTTGTTGAAATGCCCGACGCCGAACTGGAGATTGCCGTCGAGGGCGAAGTTGCGCGCAATAAAATAATGCACTCCACCTCCGGCGTTGAGCTCCCGCGCCGTCAGTATCAAGCGCCCCGTGGCTGTGTCGAGGCGCGCGCGCTTGTTGTATATCTGGCGCGCACCAACTCCGATATTTCCGTGAGCCACGATCCGCTCACGTCTCGGCAGATGGTAAAAAAAGCGCGCCCCAAGTTCGATGTGATGCAGGGAATAGCCGTCCTCACCGAGGGGAGTCTCACTGTCGTGATCGGAGCGATCCACGTTCGCGAACGCCGCCAGCCACGGCCGCAAGGTGTAGCCGATCTGTAGTCCGAAACCAGGGGCTGTACCTAGCTTGGCGGCCAGCCCGGCTTGGGCGTCTTTTCCCGTTACCGTGAAGCCCGGAACCAAGCCGACATACGCTCCGACCATCAGGCCGGCGGTGTTCGACTTGGGCTCTTCCAACTCGTCGGGTATCTGCGCAACAGCGGGTGCGATTGCGAACATCAGGCAAACGAGAAGTGCAGAAAGTTTCATTCGCATGGACTCAGGTTTGGAGGCGGCGCCGAAGAGCGCGCGAAGGTGAGTTGGATTGGGCTGGACATGACGGAAATTTACTTCGCCAACGGACGCACGCCGTCGACAAAGTATTCCGTCTCACCGAAACAGCTCGTCGGCACGCCCTTGTGCTGCTCATAACGCAGAGCGACTTGCTTGCCCGAGAGCGCGTTGATGTTTCGAGCGACTTCATCGTCGCGCACGCTGAACCTGAAGATTTCGGGCATGGCTCCGGGGATGTTTGCCATCGCGAGCTCACCCTCCCAGGACTTACAGAGCCATCCCTTCTCCGAGATCTTTTGCACGTAGCCCACGCGCTCTCCCTCCGAGTAGGTAAAGCCGAGAGCGATCGCCGCCCACAGGCCGAGGCCGAGCACCGGCAACGCGATCAGCGTCAGGATCGTCAGCTTACCGAGATGCCTGCGCAGAAAGCCCTTTCGCTTCGGTTCAGATTTCTGCGTTTCCACATCGTCCGTGGTGTAGCCGCGTGGTGGTTGTTCTATGTCGTCAGCCATATCGTGGTTTGTCGGGGTAATACGGTGAACAGTGAACTGGGAATCAGGTCATGCTTTACTGGTCGCTGGCACAATACGCCGCCAGCAATTCGTCAACATTGCAACCTTACGCTATACGCGGTCGTCCGCGCCGTCTATCCCTTTGAGGGTGCCGCGCACTTACTTTTGAGGATATGAATTCGCCATTGGCGGTCGCCCACTCCCTGCCTGGTGGCTCGTGACCTTCATCTCGCGTAGAGAAACTCTTACCGCATACGTCGGCGGCGTCGCCATCGGCGGCGGGCATACCGTCGTCGTCCAGTCCATGACGAACACCGACACCGCCGACGCTCCGGGAACGGCGGCTCAGGTGGCCGCACTGGCGGGCGCCGGATCGCAGCTGGTGCGCGTTACCGTGAACAATGACGAGGCGGCGGCTGCCGTGCCCGAAATCGTGAGCCGGCTCGCCGACATGGGAGTATCGGTGCCAATCATTGGCGACTTCCACTACAACGGGCACCTGCTGCTCGCGAAGTACCCGGAATGTGCGCGCGTACTCGCCAAATATCGTATCAACCCGGGCAACGTAGGTGGCAAGCGCCGCGACGAGCACTTCCGCACCATCGTCCGCATAGCGGCGGACAATGCCAAGCCCGTCCGCATAGGGGTGAACTGGGGCTCCCTCGACCAGGATCTTCTGACGACCATGATGGACGCGAACGCCGCGCGCCCGGAGCCGCTGGACGCGAAGGATACGTACATGGAAGCGATGATCGAGAGCGCGCTGCGATCTGCGGCTCTGGCGGAAGAGACCGGCCTTGGCCGCGACCGAATCATCATTTCGGCCAAGATATCCGTGGTCGAGGATCTCGTGGAGGTATACCGCCGGCTCGCGGGCCGCTGCAACTACCCCTTGCATCTGGGACTAACCGAGGCCGGGCTCGGCAGCAAGGGAATCATCGCCAGCACCGCGGCCCTCTCGATTCTTCTCGCCGAAGGCATAGGTGACACTATCCGCGTATCGCTGACTCCCAAGCCGAACGGCGATCGCACCGAGGAAGTGCAGGTGGCGCAGCAGATTCTCCAATCTCTCGGTCTGCGCCACTTCGAGCCGCAGGTAACCGCATGCCCAGGCTGCGGCCGTACGACGTCGACCTTTTTTCAACAGATGGCGCAGGACATCCAGGCGTACCTCCGCGAACAGATGCCCGTTTGGCGGTCGACCCGCGCCGGCGTGGAAGAGATGAAAGTCGCCGTGATGGGATGCATCGTCAACGGGCCCGGCGAGAGCAAGCACGCCAACATCGGTATCTCGCTCCCGGGCACGTTCGAGGAGCCGAAGGCTCCGGTGTACGTCGACGGCAAGCTCATGGTGACTCTGCGTGGAGACTCGATAGTGCCGGAGTTCCTCAGAATTCTGGACGAGTATGTGGAGAGGCGATACGTGAAACGTGAGACGTGATACGTCAATTCCGATCCTCGTTGCCGTGAAGCGCCGCAATCCTCCCATTTAGGTGAGGGCACCTGCTGGAGAACGACTTCATCACCTCACGGATCACGGATCACGTCGTATCACGTATCACGGATCTCGTACCGCTCTTTCCAGATCCCCCAGCATCGCCCTGCCCGTCGGATCATTCGGGGCGAATTCCAGGCCGTAACGTGTTGACTCGAGCGCGTCGCGATACTCGCGGCGGAGGATGAGCGCTCTGGCCAGGTTGAAATGCGCCTGAGCGATGCTGGGGTCAATCGCTACTACCTGCCGATACAGTGAGATAGCGCGAGGAAGATTGCCGCGCCCGTAATGGATGTTGGCGAGGTTGTAGTACGCGAGTGGCTCGCGCGAGTTGAGCGAGATCGCTCTGCCGAACGCTTCGATTGCGCGCGCGGTGTCGCCGCCCGCTCCGAGCGCGATGCCGAGGTTCACGAGGGCAAGCGGCTGGATGGGATCGGCGGCGAGCGTCTGGCGATAGTGCTCGACGGAGGCGCTCAGGTCGCCTGCGTCACGCTCCGCATTCGCCAGCGCCAGAAGAATCGGCGCGCTGCGGGGTTTGATCTCCAGCGCTTTTTTATAGGTGGTGATCGCTTCCGCAAGGCGGCCACGGCTCGCGTACGCGTCGCCGGCGAATCCGAGCGCGAGGGCCCAGCGATCGCGTAGCGCGCGGTCGCGCGGAGCCGCGGAGGTGAGCGTTCGCGCGAGAAAGCTCCTGACAAGTGGAGCGTCGCCGCTGGCAAGCTGCAGGCTGGCGAGCGCCAGAGAGCGAATCTCGGTATCGTTGCTCTGCGCGAGCTCTCGCAGGCGCTCCTCGGTTTTTCTATCCGGGTGCATGCCAGTAGCGACGTACTCCTCGAAGAAACGGCTCATCCCCGCGAACTGCGCGGCGCGGTGCGTCTGGTCGTCCTTTGCCCTGGGCTCACCGAGAAGCAACCGCGCTGCCCGTTGCGGATCCGAGGTGGCGCGCAGCTGGTTGGCGATGACAGGCTTGTGCGGCTTTATCCCGCCATACCACGCGGTCACCTGCGCCTGAAGTTGGCCCGCGGACCGATCGGTGTGACAGAGCTGACATGCGCTCTGGATGCCAAGTGCGCTGTCGAAGGCGGGGCGCGGAATCGGGATACTGTGGTCGGCGCGCGCGTAGCGAATCGCATTGCCGAGCTCCGGATGCTGCAGATATGGCATGTGACAGGAAACGCACTGGCTGCCTGGCGATTGCGCCTGGTGACGCGTATGCGTCTCGGGACTCTCGGCTTTGCTCAAGTGGCAGCTTGTGCACTGCCTATTGCTGAATCGGCCGATCAATGGCGCACCGTTTACGTCACGATATTTCTGGGAGTGCGGATCGTGACAGTCGGTGCAAGTCATCGATCCGCTCAGGTAGCAGTCGCTGTAGCGATGGTTCTCCTGGTACGCGAAGGTGCGAACCCGGCCATCGGGAAAAAGCGGTTTGTCGCCGAGTGAGGGGAAATCGAGTGAGTAGTAGTCGCCAAGCCGCGCACCCGAGAGATAGCCGGGCCGAAGCTGATCCTTTACCGCGTGACATGCGAAGCAGACCTGCAGCGACTCGTCCTTGTCCAGTGTCGCGAGCGCGGTCATCCCGATGTCAGCCGACTGCGTGATGCGGCCGCTTTCGGCCAAGTCCACGTGCCGCTTGCCGGGACCGTGACATGACTCGCAATTGATCGCCAAGGTGGTGTGGCTCGATGCGTACTGGCCGCGAACTGTATCGAACCGCGTTAATACCTGGCTGCCGTGACAGCCCTGGCAGTTGGCGAATCGTGGCACATCGCCGAAGATGCGCGAGGGTGGCCAGTCGCCGCAGTCAGCGAGAGCGAGGGCGGGAGTGATTGGCTGCCACCCCCTGTTCGCTCGCGAGCTGGTGTTGCAGAACCAGACCCGCTCGTGCCGGCTGTAGTCAAATGGAAGAAAGCGCAGGGTTCCGTCGGTTGCACGGTTGAGAAAGCCCTGAGTCCCGCCCCCTTCCATGTGTCCGCCCCCCACGACGCCGTCGACCTTGAAGACGCGGACCTCGTGTCCGCTCTGCGCGACCGTGAAGCTGAACTCGCCGCGCGGCGATACGGATGGCGTGACGATTCCGTCGCGGAAGCGAATGGGGCGTCCATCGAAGGGTACGATCACGGAGCCCCTTTGCGGTTCGCCTCCGGCCCGCCCATGAGTCGATTGTGACCATACCGCATACTGCGCCGCATGACAGCCGGCGCAGGCGCGTGAACCGGCGAAATCGGAGAGCGCAACGCCGACAGGCTCCTCGATTTCCCGGGGAGCGGGGAGCGGGAGCCGGGAAGCGGTTGGGTTTCGCGATGTTCGGTTCGCGATAAAAAACATGACGACCGCGACCGCACCGACAAGGGCGACCGCCAGCGCAAGCCGGATCCGGGGTAACCGCCAGGCCAGCCGCGCGCCGCGGAGAGAGGGAGGAGAAGACGCGGAATCCCGCGGCGATGCTGGCGTCGATTTGGTGGTTGCCTTCCGCTTCTTTGCCACCGCGCTATGTCGGGACGATGCGCGCCCGCATCAGCGTG
>JBPCJT010000217.1:0-4742 GCA_051005015.1 Gemmatimonadaceae bacterium
CGCCAGCACCTCGGCGGTTCCATACGCCATCGATTCCAGTGCGGCCCGTGCCAGGTGCGCGCGCGTGGTTCCGCGTGTCAGTCCGGTGATCGTGCCGCGCGCGTTGGGCTCCCAGTTGGGCGCGCCAAGCCCGACCAGCGCCGGAACGAAGTACACACCATCGTTGGACGCAAGCGAGCGCGCCATCGCTTCACTCTCCGCCGCCTCGGCGAGGACGCCGACTCCGTCGCGCAGCCACTGGATCGCGGCGCCGGCGATGAAGATGGATCCCTCGAGCGCATAAGCAGCGCCCCCCGCCGCATTACACGCGACCGTCGCCAGCAGTCCCTCGCCCGCCGCCGGGCGCTTCTCACCGGTGTTGAGGAGCAGGAACGCTCCAGTGCCGTAGGTGTTCTTCGTCTCCCCTGCCGTCCAGCATCCCTGCCCGAACAGCGCCGCCTGCTGATCGCCCGCCACACCCATGATCGGCAACGGATTCCCGAAATAACCGGCCCTCGTCGTGCCGAAATCCCCGGCGGATGGGCGCACCTCCGGCAGTATCTCGAGCGGCACGCTGAAGAGCTTGCAAAGCTCGGAGCTCCACTTCATCTCGCGTATGTCGAACAGCAGAGTGCGCGACGCGTTCGTCGGATCCGTCGCGTGCACCTTGCCACCGGTCAGCTTCCAGATCAGCCAGCTGTCAATGGTGCCGGCAAACAACCTGCCCTCCTTCAACGCCTTCGCGACCGCGGGCTTTTTCAGCAGGTACTCGAGCTTGGTCGCCGAGAAGTACGGGTCGGGACGAAGGCCCGTCCGCTCGGCCAGCCATGCGGATTTCCCGGTGAGCTCCGCGCAACGCTCCGTCGTGCGGCGGTCCTGCCACACGATCGCCGGCGCGAGAGGCTCGCCTGACGGCTTGTCCCACACGACAATCGTCTCGCGCTGATTGGTGATGCCCACCACATCCGGCTTCACGCGTGAAGCGGATATCGCCTCGTGGGCGGCCTCGATCGTTCGCGTGAGGATCTCGCTCGCGTCGTGCTCGACCCATCCGGCCTGCGGGTAATGCTGCGTTATCTCGCGATAGCCGCGTCCGGCGAGCTTTCCGTCGGCGGCGATGACCAGCGCCGTCGAACCGGTGGTTCCCTGGTCGAGGGCGAGAACGTGCTTCAAGCTGTCCTGCCGCGCCGCTTGCGTTCGACGCTTTCGTCGTCCGCTGCATCACGATGGGATTTACGGCGCTCGGGGAAATGAAGATCGAGGAATGAGATGAGCGCCGTTTCTTCGGGCGCGTGCTGCACGAAAGAGCCGCCACCGTTGGCCGATACGGTGTCGTGAGCAGGCACCGAGATCACCGCACCGCTGCGCATGTAGCGCGCGACGATCGCCGGATGCACGTACGACTTGCGGCAGATCGCCGGCGTGTTCCCCAGCTCGGCCGCCACGAGGCGAACCGCCGTGACGACATTCTTGCGGCGTTCGGTCCTGCTCTTTCCCTTCCCGAGGTCCGCCAGCACGGTCGCGGCGCGCAACGTTCCACCCCAGGTGCGGAAATCCTTGGCCGTGTAGGGAAAGCCGGCGATCTCCTGGATGTACTCGTTGACCTCGCGCGAATCCACGTTCATCCACTTCTTTCCTTCGCAGTAACGGAAGAGCCTTGGACCCGGTGTCTTGAGCAGCGCCGTGATGAAGCGCACGAGGTCCGCGCCCACGACGACGTTGTTCTGGGTGATGGAGCGCTTGCCCCGGTACCTGAAGACGACGGTATCCTGGCTGAGCGTGACGTGAGACTTCCGCATCGTGGTGATGCCGAAGGTCTTGTTCTCCTTGTGGTAGCGCTCGCTGCCGATGCGGAAGAATCCGCGCGAGATGAGCTGGACGATTCCGGCGCACACTTTCTCGCGCGTGAGGTCGCGCTTGCGGAAGTCGCGCTGGATCCTGGCCCGCAGAGTGGGAAGGTCGCGCGCCATCTGGCGCACGCGGTAGTACTTCCGCAGCTCTCCCTTCTCCACCGCGCGCGAATGATAGCGATACTGTTTCCGGCCCCGCGCATCGAATCCCCAGACCTGGATTGCCGCGCGGGGATTCGCCGATATGTGGACGCCGGTCCAGGCGGGCGGAATACCGAGCGCGGCGATGCGCTCGAGCTCGCCGGCTTTCGTGACGCGCTTGCCGCCGGCCGAGTACCTGAATCCCGCCGTCTTCGAGCCTTCACGAACGATCCACTTCCGCGCCATTTATTGCCGCCGCCGTGCAGGCGTAAGTTGTACATTCACCCGCGCAAATCTACTCCTCTTTCCAGGCCGCGCGGGTTGTGCCCGCTCACCGACCAGCAGAATGCTTTTCAACTCGTTCGAGTTCTTTGTTTTTTTCCCGGTGGCGGTGCTGACCTATTTCAACCTCCCGCCGCGTTATCGGACTGTCTGGCTGCTGGTGGCGAGCAGCCTGTTCTACATGGCTTTCGTCCCCGCCTACATCCTCATTCTGTTTTTCACGATTCTGGTCGATTACTTCGCCGGACTCGCGATCGAGCGGGCTACTGGACCACGTCGCAAGGCCTATCTGTGGATAAGCATCGCCGCCAACGTCGGCGTTCTCGCGGTCTTCAAGTACGCCGTGTTCTTCGCCGGCAACGCGAACGCGCTTCTCGGTTTTGCCGGATTCCCCACGGATGTACCCGTTCTCCGGATTCTGCTGCCGGTGGGACTGTCGTTTCACACGTTTCAGGCGATGAGCTACACGATGGAGGTCTACCGCGGACGTTACCGTGCGGAACGCTCTTTTCCCACCTACGCCTTGTACGTGATGTTTTTTCCGCAGCTGGTCGCAGGCCCCATCGAGCGGCCGCAACACCTGCTCCCCCAGTTCCGCGAGGTCCACACGTTCAATCCCGAGGATGCAACCGAAGGGCTGCGCCTGATGTTATGGGGATTCTTCAAGAAGATCGTCGTCGCCGACAGGCTGGCTCTTTACGTAAACCCCGTATACACCGACCCCCTTTCGTTTTCGCCGCTGGCAAATGCCCTTGCGACGGTCTGCTTCGCTTTTCAGATCTACTGCGATTTCTCGGGATACTCCGACATCGCGATCGGGTCCGCGCGAGTGATGGGATTCCGGCTGATGACGAACTTCCGCCAGCCCTACTTCGCAACTTCGGTTACGGACTTCTGGAGACGCTGGCACATTTCGCTCTCGACATGGTTCCGCGACTACGTGTACATCCCCTTGGGCGGCAGCCGCGCCACCTCCCCGCGCGTGATGGCGAACATCTTCACGGTATTTCTCTTGAGCGGCCTCTGGCACGGTGCCGGCTGGACGTTCGTCGTCTGGGGAGCCATCCACGGTCTGGTGCTCATCGTGGAGCGCGCCAGCGGTCTCACCACCCGCGATGGGTTCCGCTCGCCGGTTTTCAATCTCGCCGCGCGGGTGTCCACCTTCAGCATAGTCTGCATTGCCTGGATTTTCTTCAGGGCGACCTCCATGGCCGAGGCCGGCAATGTGCTCTCCAGAATATTCTCATTCTCCTGGAGACCGGGCGAGACCGCGTTCATTCCACAGGGGGTGGACCGCTCTGATCTTCTGCTGATGATTGGCGGTGTCGCCGCGGTGCTGGCCATTGATCTCGCACTGGAGAAAACGGGAGGCCTGAACCGTTTCGCCGAAATCATTCCCAAGCCTGTGCGCTGGGCCGCGTACTACGCCGCAGTGGGTGCCATCCTCCTCCTGGGCGTATGGGGACGTCGGGAATTCATTTATTACCAGTTTTGACGTGACAGACAAACCGGGAAAGGGACTCTTTTTTCGGCGCCTGGCGCTCGCGGCACTTCCACCGCTCGCCTATGTCCTCGTCTGTGGTGGACTTCCGTTGTGGAGCGGCGAGCTCACGCCCCTGCGCGAGATCGCCGCCGCTCAATCGCGTGGTGAGATCGCGCTGTTCGGCCGGGCTTACCGCGGAAATCAATACGGTTTCAAGCTCGTTTCCACATTGGAGCGTGACGCGCAGATCGTGGTGGTCGGATCGTCGCGCGTGGACCAGTTTCGGCCGCGTGTTGCCTCGCCCTGCTTCTACAATGCCAGCGGTGCAGCTCACAGCATGGCCGAACTGTCGGCTTTCTTCGCCCACATCGGGCCCGAGCGGTATCCACGCGCGGTCGTGCTCGCGCTCGACCAGCCGTGGTTCAACGGTGACAGCGATGAAATGAAAACTGCGGCGTCGGACGTTTTGCAACTGGACTACGAGTCGGAGGTCGATCTCTACCGGGGCCTCAATGTCAGCCGTTCGTTCCTCATCGACCTGATAAGGGGGAAGGTCGAATTGAATCGCCTGCTAAGAAGGAGGGAGCGTTTCAGAGAGGAGCCAGCGAGAGGTATCGGTGCGATACTGGGGGGTCACGGATACCGAGCGGATGGCACGTACGAGTACGCTGGCCTGCTCGCGGACTCCCTGGGATCCGAGCGTCGAAGACCATTGATTGCGGCCGACGTGGCCAGTGGGAAAGGGTTCTTTGCGACCGGAACGAATGTCTCGGCGCCCATGCTGAGCGCGCTTGACGGTCTCCTTGCCGATCTGGCCAGGCATGGCGTTTCCGTCGTGGGATTCACGCCTCCCTACGCTCCCACGCTTTACAGATACATGATGGCGAGCGGCAAACACGCCTACCTGACCCACCTGGCCCTTGCTCTCGAGCGAACATTCCGTCGGCATGGATTCACTTTCATCGATTTTTCGGATGCTTCAATGCTCGGCGCCACTGATGAGATGA
>JBPCJT010000218.1:0-14215 GCA_051005015.1 Gemmatimonadaceae bacterium
CAAGTTCGTCGCTCATGTCGCTCCTGAGGAGTGAGTGCATAGACCCGTGCGTTTCCGGAAGCGGAGTGCACCTAACGCGAAATGTACTGCAAGCGTGTACGCCTGACATACCGCAAGACTATGTGACGTGATATGCTGCGGAACTTGCTCGCAGCATATCCAATCATGTCACCCGCGTAATTCATCTGGCCAGCCGCTTTGGCTGACATAGGGTTGAGTGGGTCTATGTGACGAAACTCGCGCCATATTATGACAAGAATGCAGACACGCCACGGCTACCGTGAAACCCGGCGGTCGAGAGCCCATTACTCGGGTTTATGAGGCGTGAGGCTCTACGAGACGCGAGGTTCCCAACTCCGGGCGTGACTCCGCGAAAACCTGCGTACTCGCGAAAACGCTGAGTCCGCCTCTGGATTCTCACCTCAAAGAGCGCGTTCATGTTTCGTCAGACGGCGCCGGATGCGGCGAACGAGGCTTTATGGATAGGCAAGGACCGACATCAAGGCACGGGAATTCCGGCAGATCGCGCGGTCTGTCTCTCAAAAGCAGACGTTACGACGGATTCCTAACCCTCAGTGACTTGCCGGATAAGCGTGAGCTCGGACGTTCAATTCGTCGCAGGCCCATAGTCTTCAGCATGGTGGCCCCGCTTTGCGTTCTGACGCCGAGCGGGGTTTCGTGTATCGGGCATCGCGCTGCGTCGTTTCGGCAGTGCAGTTCACCTGCGGCGTTCCGCATGGCAGGAAGATGATCCATTCGTAAGCGTCGCAGATCCCCCATACTCGAGGGTTGCGCCAGGGAGTTGACCTTCGCCTTGCTACTAACGTTTATTGTAACGTGCGCCGGCGCTCCCGCCGATCTCCCCGCCTCACGGGAGGTGCCCTGTGGGCCTCTGTTCGTTCAAGCGGTCTCTGAATCTGTTGACCTTGCTGGCGCTTGCCGCATGCCAGGATGATGACTGCGGAATAGGCGAGCCGTGCCCAGCCAACGGGCCGGGAGTAGTGGCCACGATCAACGTGAGTCTCTCGAGTGACTCGCTCCTCATAGATGATCAGGGACAGATCACTGCCGTGGCGCGCGACTCCGCGGGCAACATCGTTCCCGGAGCTCCGTTCACTTTCCTGTCGTCGGATACGACCGTGGTCCGTGTCAATTCCACTGGCGCTATCCTGCCGGTCGCGCCCGGGGATGCGGTGATCACGGTGCAGTCGGGCTCCCGCAAGACTGACGTCACGATCACGATTCTCCCCAGGACCTTCGCAATCCTCGATGCAGGTGGTGACTTTGCGTGCGGTGCACTTGGCGATGGACGTGGATACTGCTGGGGCCTCGGCGACGCGGGCCAGCTGGCGGCAGCTCCGGATTCCGCGTGCCTGGATGATCTCGTTCCTGTAGCACGTCCATGCTCCGTATCGCCGGTCCGGGCGGCCGCAGGGCTGGCGCTGGTGCAGGTAAGCGCTGGCGACTCGCTCGCGTGCGGTGTTACCAGGGTCGGGTCCGTTCACTGCTGGGGTGCCAACACCTTCGGCCAACTGGGAGACGGCACAACCGCGAGCGGGGGGCCTACGACGGTTGTAACCGCACGTCGTTTCACTTTCGTCGCTGCCGGATCCAGACATGCGTGCGGGGTGTCGGTCGACAGCACCGCGTTTTGCTGGGGCGAGGATTCACTTGGACAGCTTGGTGATGCGCGCCGCATTGACAGTCCGATTCCCGTCCCGGTAGTCGGGGGAAACCGCTTTCATGCGATTACCGTAGGCTACCGCCATTCCTGCGCGATCGCCACCGACATGCTTGCCTACTGTTGGGGAGACAACAGCCAGGGCCAGCTTGGAACCGGCTTGATCGGGGGAAGCATCGACATTCCGGCGCGCGTTGCCGGTGGATTTGCTTACGTGTCGATCAGTAGCAGCTTTAACCACACCTGCGCCGTGACCACGGGTGGTGCTGCGCATTGCTGGGGCGCCGATGAGTACGGTCAGCTCGGTACGGGGCTGGTCAGTGGAGCAGTGGAGCAGCCGGTTCCCGTTCTCGGTGGGATAAGCTTCGCCGCTGTGAGCGCAGGCCGGACGGCCACTTGCGGAGTGGCGACGTCGGGCGCGGCGTACTGCTGGGGTCACAACTCCTACGGCGAGCTCGGCAATGGCAGCATTGGCGGCAATTTCAGCGTACCAACCGCCGTGGCCGGTGGAATTCTCTTCAGGACGGTGTCAGTCGGCAAGCGGCACGCGTGCGGTATCGCGAGAGATGGTACGAGTTATTGCGGGGGATCGGATGTGTTTGGCGCTCTGGGCGATGGAGCGCAGTCGGCTGTAGCCGGCGTACCAGTTCGCGTGGACCTCGGTCCGTAGGCAGGTCGACATATGCATTACAAGCCTCGTGTTGACGTACGCATTCTGGCGCTGTTCCCGCTGGCACTCGTATGCGCATGCGCGGCGAAACTGCCCCATATCGCACTTCCTGTCCCAGTCCTGGATCTCGACGCAGGATTCGCGGTCGCGGCGGATTCTTCGATTCCCGACCTGACGGAGCGCCCAGCTTTCGACGGGCTAATGGACCTGCTCGAACCGTCGCGGCTGCAGAGAAAGATTGTGCGTGGCCGTCTCCTGGCACCTGACCGCGAGCGCTGGGATGGCTTCCATATCCTTGTTCGATCCGCTTGGCGCATTGACTCGGCCCGGATCTCGCCAATCGGGGATTTCTCGGTTGCGCTGAGCGATGTAACGGCCGATTCCGCCGACCTTCTCGTGCGCGGAGCAACCAGGGCATCGGCCTATCACACCGTGCGTATTGGCCTGGAAACGCGGGGGGCGAACGCCGCGACCGTGCTTGTTCCAACGCACTGGACGATCAACGCCGGGACTTACACCGGCACTACCGTTCGCATTAGCGCCAGAGCAGTTACAAGCCGGGGCCTGGACCGCTCCCGCTTTGCGCGCTTTCACCGTGCCGATGATAATGCGCAGTGGAAGAGCGTGGGCTGGCGCGCGATGGATCTCCCTCTCTCGCTTGTATTCGCCCGCGATTCGGCGGGTCCGGTGGTGGCGCCGCGTGACTCAGCCGCGTTCTGGCGTGCGGTGCGCCTTCTCGAAGTTGACCTCGGCTCGGAGTTTTTCCGTCCGGCAATGCTGTATGAGGTGGTAGAGAGTGATTCTCGAGTCGTGGTGCGGATCGACCCCGAGCTACACGCGAACGGCGTTACGTCGGTGGCGTGGGGGCCGCGCGCCAACCTGTACGGTGTAGAGGTGGCATTCCAATCCGTGAGGCAGATGCACGACCGCGCAATCGCCATGCACGAGCTGCTGCACACCCTCGGGTTTGGCCACACTTCATCGTGGTATTCCATCATGCGCGCCGGCGCCCGCCGTGCCGCGCGCGCGACGGCTGAAGATGTCGCGTATGTCCAGATGCTCTTCAGATTGCGGCAGATCGAGACGACCTCCGGTGCGCTGCATGGCTTGATGGCGGCAATCATGGCACATCAGGAACCCTGAGCAACAAGCAGGCTCTCGCGCGGGCGCGCAAACGCCCTTGCACGTCTCTGATTCCGCCGCCAGAATAACCTGTCCAGCTGCAGTCCTCCTACCGGTGATGCGTCATGGAGTCGACACTCAAAAACTTCATTGGTGGCGAGTGGGTAACATCCTCGGCCTCCGATTGGCTCGATCAACCGAACCCCGCGACCGGCAAACCGCTTGGTCGCGTTCCACTTTCCGGAGAGCGTGACGTCAACGATGCCGTAAGCGCGGCGCGCGATGCCTTCGGCAAATGGCGCGAGGTGCCTCCCGTGCACCGTGCGCGCTACCTGTTCAAGCTGAAGCACCTGCTGGATCTCCATTTCGAGGAGATTTCGCGCATTGTGACGGAGGAGAACGGAAAGACGCTGGATGAGTCCCGCGGGTCGTTGCGGCGTGGAATCGAGAATGTCGAGCACGCGTGCGGTATTCCGACCTTGATGATGGGCGACACCCTGGAAGACGTCTCGTCCGGAATAGACTGCGAATTCTTCAGGCAGCCGATCGGTGTTTTCGCAGCGATCACACCGTACAACTTTCCGGCCATGGTGCCGCTCTGGTTCTACCCGTACGCCATTGCCACGGGTAACACTTTCGTGCTCAAGCCGAGCGAGCAGGTACCACGTTCCCAGGTTCGCATCTTCGAACTGATGGAGGAAGCCGGCATCCCACCCGGAGTGGTGAACCTCGTGCACGGCGGCAAGGATGCCGTAAACGCGCTCCTGCGACACCCGGGCATCGCGGGCATTTCGTTTGTGGGATCAAGTACGGTGGCGCGGCACGTTTACCGCACGGCGGCGGAGCATGGCAAGCGCGTGCAGGCGCTCGGCGGCGCCAAGAATCACATAGTCGTCATGCCGGATGCCGATATCGACCGCGCGGTGAGCGTTGCTTCGGAATCGGTTTTCGGTTGTGCGGGCCAGCGCTGTCTCGCGGGTAGTGTGATCGTGGGCACCGGAAACTCCTACAATCGATTGCGTGATGGTCTGCTTGGCGCCGCGAAGAGCCTCCGCGTGGGATACGGGATAGAGGATGGTGTGACAATGGGACCCGTGGTGTCGCGCGCGCATCGCGAGCGTGTGCTCAACTACATCGAGTCGGGAGTGAGCGAGGGTGCGGAGCTGGCGCTCGACGGACGGGGTATCGCCGTGAAGGAATATCCCGACGGCAATTTCATAGGTCCGACGATCTTCGAGTCGGTGGATCAGGAGATGAAGATCGGGCGCGAGGAGATTTTCGGGCCGGTCGCGACCGTTGCGCGCGCTGAATCACTCGACGACGCGATCGCTACCGTCCAAAAAAGCGAGTACGCCAACGCGGTTTCCATCTTCACGACGAGCGGCCGCTCGGCGCGAGAGTTCCGCTACCGCGTAGGGGTGAGCATGATCGGCGTCAACATCGGCGTCGCGGCTCCAATGGCATTCTTTCCTTTCGGTGGGACCAAGGGTTCGTTCTTCGGAGACCTCAAGGCGCACGGCAAGGATGCGGTGGAGTTCTATACAGACAAGAAGGTGGTGATTTCGAGATGGATGTGAAGCGGGATACGGGATACGTGATACGTGATGAGTGATACGTGATTCGCAGTTGGCAGTTCGCGGTTGGCAGTTCGTAGTCCGTAGTTCGTGTTAACCTACCGAGGTGTTCATGGCGGTGAAGAGCAGGGGGGCGAAAAAGGGCCCTGGGGGAGGCGCGAGGCGGGCGGGAGGGTCAAAGCGGGCATCGCGGGTTGTCACTGGCGGGCTCATTCAAATGAGCAATCCCATCAACGACGCGAACGCGTCGGTTGAAAAGGTGCGTGACGCGATGCTGGAGAAGCATCTGCCATACATCGAGGAGGCGGGCAAGCGCGGTGTGCAGATTCTCTGCTTGCAGGAGATCTTCAATGGTCCGTACTTCTGTCCAAGCCAGGATTCGCGCTGGTGTGATATTGCGGAGCCGATTCCGGGCCCGACAGTAAAGCTGATGCAGTCGTACGCCAGGCGATACGAAATGGCCATGGTTGTTCCCATCTACGAGCGGGAGATGCCGGGCGTGTATTACAACACCGCGGCCGTCATTGACGCCAATGGGGAATACCTCGGAAAGTACCGCAAGAATCACATTCCGCACACCTCGGGTTTCTGGGAGAAGTACTTCTTCAAGCCGGGCAATCTTGGCTACCCAACCTTTCAGACCCGATACGCTCGAATCGGTGTCTACATCTGCTACGACCGCCACTTCCCCGAAGGAGCTCGACTGCTCGGCCTGAACGGGGCGGAAATCGTATTCAACCCGTCGGCGACGGTGAAGGGGCTGTCGCAGTATTTATGGAAGCTGGAACAGCCGGCGCACTCTGTGGCAAACGGCTACTTCATGGGTTGCATTAACCGTGTCGGAACGGAAGCACCGTGGAACATTGGCCAGTTCTATGGAACCAGTTATTTCGTCGACCCCCGGGGGAGCGTCGTATCTCAGGGGAGCGAGGACATGGATGAGCTGGTGGTGGGGGAGCTGAATCTGGAGATGATCGAGGAGGTGCGCCGAACATGGCAGTTCTTCCGCGATCGACGGCCCGAGACGTACCAGGCAATGGCCAGCCTACTTCCCTGAGAGCGATGGCGCTGCTCATCCGCAATGGCCGCATTATTACCGCCACCGACGATTACGCGGCCGACATCTACTGTGCGGGAGAGACGGTAACGCGCATCGAGCCGCACATCGATCCCCTTGGGCTGCCACACAGCACGGAAGAGATCGAGCTGGTTGATGCGTCAGGGAAGTATGTGTTCCCCGGTTTCATCGACCCGCACGTGCACATATACCTCCCATTCATGGGAACATACGCTGCCGACGATTATGAATCAGCGAGCAAGGCAGCTCTCGCCGGCGGAACGACGACGCTGATCGAAATGATCTGTCCCGGTCCGAACGACGAGCCCATGGACGCCTTCGAGACATGGCGTTCAAAAGCAGAAGGGATCGCTTCGGTAGACTACACATTTCACATGGCGGTGGTGCGCTTCGAGCAGAATGTTCGGGAGCAATTCCGGCGCATTGTCGAGCAGGGGGTGTCTTCATTCAAGGTGTTTATGGCTTACAAGGGGGCCCTGAATCTTTCGGACGAGCACCTCTTCGCGATGCTCAGGATGGCGAAGGAAATGGGCGTAATAGTCACCGCTCACTGCGAGAATGCCGACGCCATCGACGCGATGCAGAAGGCACTGCTCGCGGGCGGAAAGACGGGACCCGAGTGGCACGGACCGTCGCGGCCGCCGGTCGTGGAGGCGGATGGAGTTCACCACCTGTGCGCGTTCGCGGAGCTCACGGGTGCGCATGTGTACACCGTGCACACGTCGTGCGACGCGGCGGTACGTGAGGCGCTCGCGGCGCGACATCGAGGCGTCAACATATGGATCGAGTCCGTGGTGCCGCATCTGGTTTTCGATGAGAGTAGCGCCACGCTGCCCAACTTCGAGGGCGCGAAATACGTGATGTCCCCCCCGCTTCGCCACAAGTCGAATCAGGACGTGCTGTGGAATGCGATTCGTTCCCGCTCCGTCAGCACGGTCGCCACCGATCACGCGCCGTTCAGCTTTGGCGGCCAGAAGGAGATGGGCAGGGACGCCTTCACAATGATACCAAACGGGATTCCGACGCTGCAGGAACGCATCGACATCGTGCATACGAGAGGTGTTACCGAAGGACGGCTGGACCTGCAAACCATGGTCGATGCGTGCAGCACGCAGGCGGCCCGGATCTTCGGCCTTTATCCCAGGAAGGGCACCGTCCAGGTTGGCGCAGACGCGGACCTTGTGGTATACGATCCGCAGCATCGCGGCGTATTCTCGCTTGCGAGCAGCTACTCCAGGGTGGATTACAATGCCTATGAGGGTTGGGAGCGGAGAGGCCGGGCCAGCCTGGTGACGGTGCGTGGGAAGGTGCAGGTGCGAGATGGCGATTTCGTTGGAACCGTGGGACGAGGAAGATTTATAGCGAGGGAGCCGACGCACGGATAACGATTACTGACTGCGGACTGCGGACAAGACCCGCCTGCAACCGCGGTCCACAATCCGCAATCCCCGGTCGGCAATCGGCAATCGGTGGTCTTCAATCCGCGATCCGTAATCAGCAGCCAGCGGTCCGCAATTAATACAGCGATCACTCCGATCATGAATCACATGGATTCTTCCACCGTTCGCGCGAAGCACAAGGAGTTTCTTTTCCCGTGCGTTGCCAACTACTACGAAGAACCGGTTGTTCTGACGCAGGGGCTGGGGTGTTGCGTCATGGATGCGGACGGCCGCGAATATCTCGATTTTTTTGGCGGCATCCTGACACTGGGGCTGGGGCACTGTCATCCGGACGTGGTGAGCCACATCCAGGATCAGGCAAGCCGGCTCGAGCATACGTCGACGCTGTATCCCACAGAAGAGATTGTCCGGGTCGCCGAACGGCTGGCCAGGATGACGCCAGGAAGGCTGAAAAAGAGCTTCTTCACCACGAGCGGCACGGAGGCGGATGAAACGGCAATCATCCTTGCCAAAATCTTCACGGGAAGCCAGGAGATCATCGCGTTGCGGCATAGCTATGCGGGAAGAAGCCACATGGCGATCTCCATCACCGGTCACGCGCCGTGGCGCCCACTGCCAACTCAGGTGGCCGGCATCAAGCATGCTCGCTCACCATACTGCTACCGCTGTCCATTCGATCTCAAATACCCCGACTGCGGTCTTCGCTGCGCTACCGACATCGAAGAGCTGATTCGCACTGAAACGACCGGAAAGCCTGCGGCTTTCATCGCGGAGCCGATTCAGGGGGTAGGCGGCTTTATCACTCCCCCGAGGGAATATTTCGAGGTCGCCGTAGGGATAGTGCGCAAGTATGGAGGTGTGTTCATTTGCGATGAGGTGCAGACCGGGTTCGGCCGTACGGGCGATCACTGGTGTGGCATAGAGCACTGGGGTGTCGAGCCGGAGATAATGACGTTCGCCAAGGGTATCGCCAATGGTTTTCCCGTGGGGGCAACCATAGCCACTGACGAGGTCGCCAACGCCTTCACGGGTCTCTCGCTTTCCACTTTCGGCGGGAATCCCATCTCCATGGCGGCTACCGAGGCGACGCTCGACGTCATGGAGCGGGAAGACGTTCGCGTGCGGTCCGCCGAGCGCGGGCGCCAGCTGCGTGGTCACCTCGACGCCTTCAAGGAGAAGTATCCCTTCATCGGAGACGTGCGGGGCATGGGGCTCATGCAGGGCATGGAGCTCGTGGAAGATCGCACGACCAAGGAGCCTGCCCCCCAAAAGACCGCCAGGCTGCTGGAAGCCGCCAAAAAACACCGGCTGTTGATTGGCAAGGGCGGCTTGTACGGCAACGTGATTCGCATCGCTCCTTCCATGCTCGTATCCAGAAGCGAGATCGACGATGGTGCCCGCCGGCTCGACATGGCCTTGTCGGAGGTCACTTGAGCGACAGGGGCCCGGTTCTGCCAACCCCCCCATTGTCTGGGCGTACACCCGACCATGTTCCTGGTCATGGCTGGTACTCCAGCGGCTCGCATTTGCCCGCTTTGGACCGATCGCTCATAAATGAGGATCTGGCGCCGGTGTCACCGGAACACCGCACATGGAATTGGTGGCACATAGCTTCTTTATGGATCGGCATGGCAATCTGCATCCCCACGTACACGCTGGCTTCCGGCCTGGTGGATAGGGGCTGGACCTGGCAGGCGGCAGTCGGCTCGGTGGTGCTGGGGAATATTATCGTATTGATACCAATTGCCCTCAACTCCCACGCCGGCACTAAGTACGGCATCCCGTTTCCGGTCATGGCGCGCTCGGCTTTTGGCGTGCGTGGGGCTTCAGTTCCCGGGCTTCTCCGCGCGATCGTGGCATGCGGTTGGTTCGGCATCCAGACGTGGATTGGCGGCTGGGCGATCTACAAGCTTCTGGAAAGCGTCTGGCCCGGCATCTCGCAGCTTCCTTCGTTTTTCCCGCCGTGGGTGGGGATCAATACCGGGGAGTTCCTCTGCTTCATGATTTTCTGGGCCATAAACGTAGCCACCGTGCTGCGCGGCATGGATTCCATAAAATTCCTGGAGACGTGGGGATCACCCTTTCTTCTCGCGGTCGGAGTTGCGCTCCTGGCGTGGGCATGGGTGACGGCAGGTGGCTGGTCCGAGATGCTGAGCAATCCGGCCAGACCTTTCAAGCAGCCGGCGGATCGTGACTGGGAGCTGGGGTCGATCTTCGGTGCGGGACTCACATCTGCCGTTGCCTTCTGGGGAACGATGGCGCTCTCGATTCCGGATTTTTCGCGATACGCGCGCAGCCAGCGCGACCAGGTTATCGGGCAGGCCGTGGGGCTACCGCTGACAATGGCGCTGTTCGCTTTTATTGGGGCTGTGGTCACCAATGCGACCGCCGTGATATTTGGAGCGCGCGTGTCCGATCCCGTGCTGCTTCTCGCCCGCATTGGGGGGCCCCTCATGGTTGGCATCTCCATGCTCGGACTCGCTGTGGCAACTCTCACGACCAATATCGCGGCGAACGTAGTGGCACCCGCGAACGGGTTCAGCAACCTCGCGCCCCGCCGTATCTCGTTCAGGACGGGGGCATTGATCACCGCGTGCATCGGAATCGTTATAATGCCATGGCGTCTGTACAATGACGCGTCCGCCTACATCTTCACCTGGCTGATCGGTTACGGCGCTCTCCTTGGGCCGGTCGCCGGCATCATGATCGCCGACTACTATGCGTTGCGGAGTCGCACTCTGGACGTCGACTCACTGTACCGGCGGCACGGGGTGTACGAGTACCACAGGGGTGTAAACTGGATCGCCATGGGCGCGCTCGCGCTTGGAATTCTACCGAATTTGCCGGGGTTTCTCGCCGCGCTGGGCGCGATCGATGTCGGGCCTTTCTGGCGGTCGATCTATAGCTGGGCGTGGTTCGTCGGGTTCGGACTATCGTACCTCGCGTATCTTTTTGCGACGCGGTTCTTCGAACGGGTCACCGCGTCCGCCGCAATCGCGCCGCATGCAGGCAGGTAGCCAACGGCCGGCCGCGGATGCGGATGTACGCAGCGGCCCGTTCAGCGACATTGCGCCCCCGCTCTCCAGAGACGCCGCTTTGCTGGAATCGTCCAAGTGTCTCTATTGCTACGACGCACCCTGTACGCTGGCTTGTCCCACGCACATCGATGTGCCTGCGTTCATCAAGAAGATCGCCAGCGGGAATCTCCGCGGTTCCGCGCGCGTCATTCTGGATGCCAATCCGATGGGCCATTCCTGCGCGCGCGCATGTCCCGTGGAGGTCATGTGCGAGGGAGCGTGCGTGCTCAACGACAGAGCTGAGGAACCGATAAAGATCGCGCTCATGCAGCGCCACGCGACGGATTTTGCACTCTACAGAAATTTACGCCTCTTCGAGCCGGGAGCACCCAACGGAAAGAGCGTTGCCATTATCGGCGCGGGTCCGGCTGGACTCTCCTGCGCGCGGGACCTCAGGAGGTGGGGTTACGCGGTGACGATATTTGACTCGCGCGACAAACCAGGTGGTCTCAACACGTACGCAATAGCTGAATACAAAATGCGTCCGCCAGTAGCCATCGCTGAAGCCGAGATGGTGCTTGCCCTGGGTGTCGAGCTGAGAGCGGGAGTGATGGTTGGACGGGACGTGGCCTTCGAATCACTCGAGAATAGCTACGACGCAATTTGCGTCGCCGTCGGGCTTGGAGCGACTCGAACTCTCGATATTCCGGGAGAGTCGTTCGGCGGCGTTCACGAAGCGCTTGCGTTCATCGAGCATCTCAAAATGAATCCATACTCCGCCACACCGGTCGGGCGGCGCGTTGTCGTAATAGGGGCCGGCAACACCGCCATCGATGCCGCGACGCAAGCCAAGCGCCTCGGCGCCGAACGTGTGACTATCGTCTACCGCCGCGGTGAGGAGGAGATGCCGGCGTACAGTTCCGAATACGAACTGGCAAGGAACGATGGATGCGAGTTTCGTTTTTTCACGGTCCCGAAGCGAATCCTGGGAGATGGGGCCGTGTCCGGACTCGAGTGCGTGCGAGCCGAGCTGGGTCCGCCAGGTGCGGGCGGACGGCGCTCGCCGGTTGAAATCCCCGATAGCACGCATATCATCGAATGCGACATGATCATCAAGGCTCTGGGCCAGCTTCCGCGCAATGACTTTGCGACTGCCGCCGGGCTGCGTGTGGAGGGCGGTAGAATCGTGAGCACCAAGCCGAATGTCGTCGTTTGCGGTGACTGCGGGAACGGCGGCGCGGAGATTGTGAACGCTGCCGCCGAGGGAAAGGCGGCGGCGGCCGCAATCCATGCCAGGCTTGCCTAGCAGCGAAAAATGTCGGCAACGCGCGATGAACCTCGTATCATCCGCAAACCGCAAGCGGCTGGAGATCGCCACCAGGCATTTCCAGCAATTCAGGAGTGTTAGATGGCTGACCTGAGCATCGACTTCGCCGGGATCAAGTGCCCGAATCCCTTCTGGCTGGCCTCGGGTCCGCCCACGAATACATACGGGCAGGTAGCTCGTGCGTTTGACGCCGGCTGGGGTGGTGCGGTATGGAAAACCGTCGGTGAGCCGATCATCAACGTCTTCTCCCGCTACGGCTCCGTTGACCTTGGCATCAACAGGATGATCGGCTTCAACAATATCGAGTTGATCACCGACCGCCCAATCGAGGACAATTTTGCCGAGATAGCGGAAGTCAAGCGCAATTATCCGGGCAACGCCGTAATCGTTTCGCTGATGGTGGAGAGCAAGCGCGAATCGTGGCATGAGATGGTGAAACGCGCGCAGGACACCGGCGCCGATGGGATCGAGCTCAATTTCGGTTGCCCGCACGGAATGAGCGAGCGCGGGATGGGGAGTGCGGTTGGACAGGTGCCTGACTATACCTGCCAGATCGTGGAGTGGGTGAAGGCGGTCGCGCGCATCCCCGTGATCGTCAAACTGACACCCAACGTTACCGACATCGGATACGTCGCCCGCGCGGCGGTAAACGGCGGCGCCGATGCGCTTTCTCTCATCAACACGATCAACTCCATTGTGGGCGTTGATCTTGACACGTTTTCACCTCAGCCGAGCGTGGCGGGAAAGTCGAGCCACGGGGGTTATTGCGGCCCGGCGGTGAAGCCGATCGCTTTGCATCTGGTCTCGGCGGTTGCTGGTGACCCGCACGTAACCATTCCGGTTTCCGGAATAGGTGGCATATCAACGTGGAGGGATGCAGCGGAGTTCATCGCCCTGGGATCCGGATCTCTGCAGGTCTGCACGGCGGTGATGCACCACGGCTTTCGGATCGTGGAGGATCTCGCTGACGGGCTCTCGAACTGGATGGACGACAATGGTTATCGCAGCCTGGCGGACTTCCGCGGCCGGGCACTTTCGAGAATCGCGAAGTGGGAAGATCTCGATCTCAACTACCACATCGTCGCGAACATTGATCAGGACAAGTGCATCAAGTGCGAGCTATGCTTTACCGCCTGTGAGGATGGCGCCCACCAGGCGATCAGGAGGCTGCCTCGTGAGTTTGGTGGGCCGGTGGTAGAAATCATCGATGAAGCCTGTGTCGGGTGCAACCTCTGCTCACAGGTCTGTCCCGTACAGGAATGCATCACGATGCGAGAGGTGCGCAACAGGCATGCGCCCGTCACCTGGAAGGAGTATGCGGCAGGCGTGGGAACTCTCGCGCCCAGGTCGGAACACTTCCATACAGCCGAGTGGGTGGAGAAGCAGTAGTCGGTGATGCGGGCCGTATCGCGACGCCACTGGGATTCCCATTGTAGTGCCAGTGTCACTGCACCAACACTTGGTGGTCGATTGGTAAATACGGCAGCATTCGAGCGGCGCAGCACTGAAGCCCGAGGTGTACTCACAGAAAATGAGACAGGATGACAGGATGGGAATAGTCCGCTGATTCACTTGCGGGCCCATCCTGCTAATCCTGGTCATCCTGTCAAATCAGGCATCTGTTTCTCCGAACGGCGGGGGTCTTCAACCGCTGCGCTGGAGGAGGCGTTTTGACGCACGCGACAAGTTGCCGTATTTACGCAACCCACCACCTGGCACTCAGTCCCTGGCACTCCCAGATATTCGCCCTGGTTTCAAGGTACCTGCACCACCGTGGTGCCGTACTTCCCATTGATCCCGCGAATAATTTCGTTCGCAATGAGTTTCTGTCCAAGCCCGGACGGATGCAACGGATCGAGTGAAAAAAAAGCTCCAAATGGCTGCGTCGCGCTCGCCAGATTGACGACCGGCGCCACGAGCCCACTCTGCCGCGCCGCTGCAATGGCCGTGTTCGGATCGACGAAGACCCAACCGGCGCTGTCCGCCTTGGCGCGCAGATAGGCGTTGTAAGCGGTCACGGTCAACGATAGTGCGGCTTGCTCCCCGGCGTCCAGCACAAAAACATCACCCACCGGCGTGCCCGGCAGTGATCCGGAAGTACAGGCGATAACCGCCGGATGTGCTCCGTCCCGGATTGCTGGAATGATCAATGTCGAGATGAGGGAAGCCGATCCCGTGCAATTCGGGAATACCAAAATATTCTTCCCCGTGGCCAGGTCGAGCCCACTCTTGAACTGCGGATTCGCAAGAGCCGCGGCGGGAAAGAAGAGCGGCGTCGCAAGAACATTTACGGTCCCGATCAGAACGCCGCCGCGGACCGCGACCAATGGCGAGCGCCGAGTAGGG
>JBPCJT010000219.1:0-7149 GCA_051005015.1 Gemmatimonadaceae bacterium
ATTGCAACTGGAGTTGCGTGGATCTTTCTGCATGAGGCGCCGACGATGTGGCAGGCAATCGGGACCGGAACGATCATGACTGGCTTGTTTCTGACGCGATCATGAGGGTCGTTTTGTTCGATATCGACGGAACGATGCTGAGGAGTGGCGCTGTGGGACGCGTGTCAATGGAGGCCGCTCTCAAGGAAGTCTTCGGTGCGACCGGCCGCTCGGAATACCACTACGACGGCAAGACCGACCGGCAGATCGTGCGGGATCTGATGCGGCTCGAAGGGTTCACTGACGACCGGATCGATTCGCAAATGGACACTCTGCTGGGGGCGTACCTTGCCGGCCTCGAACGCGGCCTTACGAGCGGCGCGCGAACAGTCCAGGTGATCGAAGGGGTTGTCGATCTGCTGGACGCTCTCGAGAAGGAGGAGAAAGTCGTGCTGGGGCTGCTGACCGGAAATATCGAGGCTGGTGCCCGGGCAAAGCTCATCGCTGCAGACATCGATTTCGCGCGCTTCCGGGTGAACGCATTCGGATCAGATCACGAGCTGCGGCCGGAGCTGCCAGCGGTGGCGCAGCAACGAGCCCGCGAGCTTCTCGGCGCTGATATCGAGGGAAACCGAATGTTCGTGATCGGCGACACGCCCGCCGACATCCGATGCGGCGAGGCAATTGGTGCGCGAGCGATCGGTGTCGCAACCGGGCGGTACAGCGTCGATCAACTCGCCGAACATGACCCCTGGGCCGTGTTCGAAACGCTGGCGGATACCGACGCGGTGATGCGGAGAATCATGGATGCGTGAGGTGGAACTCAAAAGCGTCGTCGACGACATCGGCACGCGGCGAGCGATCGTGGAGCGCGCGGGTGGCCGGCTGGCCTTTGAAGGGACGCTGAAGGATGTGCGCTACGATTCAGCGGCAGGAGATCTTGTGCAGCGCGACCACGTGCTCCGGGTGCGAGTTTACGGGCAGGGCGGACGACATGACGGCTATCTGGACTGGAAGGGTGCGACCCGGTATGAAGCAGGCTACAAAGTGCGCGAAGAGCTATCGACGCCGGCGTCGGATTCTGTTGCGCTTTCAGCGATGCTGCGCAATCTCGGATTCGTGGTCGTGAAGGAAATCGAGCGTGAGATCGCTCAGTACGAGCTGTCTGGCGCAATCATCCGGTTTGAACGGTATCCGCGTATGGACCCACTGGTCGAGGTCGAGGGGCCGCCGGACGCAATCGAGAACGCGATCGAGATTATCGGCTTGCCGAGGGCGGGCTTTACCGTGGGCCGACTGGCGGAATTCGTCGCCAGTTACGAGCTCCGAACAGGCGAGCGGGCGGCGCTGACCGCGCGGGAGCTAGGCGGGGACCACGATTATCGTAACGAAGACGCGTGAGGCGTCAGCGGTCCGAGGTATTCGCGCCTGAAGCGCTCATTCTCCAAGGCCCGCGCCGGTGCGCCGAGCAGGTGAGTCGTGCCTGAGGTGAGCCAGACTACGGAGTCAAGATAGGGCGTCAGGGCGCGGACTTCGTGACCGCTTACTAGCACAGCACATCCATTTGCGGCAAGCTGCTGCAATCCCCTGCCAACAATATCGCAGACCAGGGGGTCCAGTCCGCGGAACAACTCGTCGGCGATGAGGCACTTTGGCGCTCGCGCCAGCGCCAGTCCAATTTCGGAGCGGCGGCGCTCGCCGCCCGACATCGCTCCGGGCCGGGAATCGAGCAGTTGCTCCAGCTGCATCGACGCGATGGCGTCGGAAATCGCCGCGCCCGAAAACCTCCGCTTCACCGCATCGAAATGTTGCCGGACGGTCAGTGCGGATGCGAGGTTTCCCAGATCAGCCAGATAGTACAAGCCACGTCTCGCAAGCTCGTGGAGCCTCGGCTCAATGTACTGGACTCCATCCAGTTCGATCCACCCGCCGTCCGGTGTATCGAGGCCGGCACAGATCTTCAGCAGCGTGGATTTGCCTTCTCCCATTCGTCCAAGCACTCCGGTCACAGTCCCGCCATCAGCGGTGAGCGTGGCGGCACTGAGGATCTGCCGGCCCCCGAGTCGCCGGGCGATGCAGTCGGCGTGAAGCATCGTCATCGCCAAGCCGCCTCTGCCAGCGTGGCAAGCGTCTCGAGCAGAAGCGCCACTCCGGCCCAGATTGCCATCACCATGACAGGCCGCACCCCCATATTCTGAAGTAACAGCAGCTCGTGTCGCTTCTTCGCGTCGAAGGCGCCCAGTCCGGCAGCCATCGCCACCATGGCAATCGCCGGTAGCGGTTCGAGCGACATCACGGTCCCGCCGCTGCCGGCGAGAACGAACATGTGAATTGCCGTCCACAACGCCGCCGCGCGCCGGATAAAGGCTACTCCGAGCAGACGGTCGGGCCAGTTGGTCGCGGGGCTGCCCATGCGCATTCACTGAAGTGACATGGACGCCACCGCCGTCGCAACCCGCGAGTTTACCCAACCACCCTCACTTTCCGACGCACGGTATCCTGATAGATTTACTCGGCAATGAATCCCGGCTTCAAACTCGGCCTCGCCGTTCTCATTCTCGCGGTGGCGAACCCCGTGGCCGCGCAAGCGCAAGAGAACCCCGCCAAACGACTGTCCAGCATCGTCAGCGTCGCCATCGAAGAATACGGCAAGGCGATCGACGACAATGGGCGGCTCGTGTCGGACCTCGAATACACCGAGACCACGTCGTTCCTGGAAGACGCGCGCGGAGTTGCGCAGAGACTCCGTGGTTACAACGCCCGTGCCTCGCGGGCCCTGCTCGATACGCTCGCAATTGCTGTCAACGCGAAGCGGCCGCCGCGAGAGGTGAAGCTCATCCAGGCTCGCTTCAACGGCGCCCTTGGAGCCGCCGGCGCCCTCGATCTTCCGACCGCCCCCCTCGATACGGCACTCGGGCACACCCTGTATACCGCGAACTGCGCCTCCTGTCACGGCGATCGTGGACTCGGCGACGGGCCGGCAGCGAAGGGACTTCCAATTGTGCCGCCCCCGATCGGATCGGCCAGCGAGATCCCCGATCTCAGCTCGACGCTGGCTTATAACGTTGTCTCCGTCGGCATCGGCGGAAGTCCGATGCCCGCGTTTGCGAATCTGTCTCCCCAGCAGCGCTGGAACATCGTCAACTACGTCTGGGCACTTCGCGGATCCCCGATGGAGATCCCGGCCGCGGCCGATGCAGCCGCGGGCCCCGGGGACGCTGCCGCACGCTCAGTCCTGGCCCTTCTCGACAGCGCTCTCGACTTCGCCAAAGCCGGCCGCATAGCCGATGCGGGCGACCGCGCGTTCGACGCATACATTGCCTTTGAACCCCTCGAAACTCCCGCCCGCGCGAAACAACCCGGTCTCGTCGCATCCATGGAACGGCACTTTGCCGATTTCAAGGGCGCGTTACGGGGGAAAGATCTGAGTATCGCCCAGCGCGCGCGCGACGCGATCGCCCTGGACCTGCCTCGTGTCGTCGAGCTAACCCGCCCAACCGAGGGCAGATGGGGCACATTTCTTCAGTCACTGCTGATAATCCTGCGCGAAGGTTTCGAAGCGATTCTGGTAGTGGGAGCGGTGGTCGCTTTCCTCATAAAGACAGGTAACCGCGAACGGCTTCGCTCCATCTGGACGGGCATCGCGCTTGGACTCGCCGCCAGTGTTGCAATGGCCGTGATCCTCCAGACGTTTTTCTCACGGTTGCCGGCAAGCCGCGAGATCATCGAAGGGGTAACGATGCTGATCGCCGTCGGTGTTCTCTTCTCGGTGAGCTACTGGCTGATCTCGAAAGTCGAGGCGGCGAAGTGGCAGAAATTCATCCGCGAGAAAGTCAACACCGCGCTCGATCACGGCGGCGGCAAGGCTCTGGCGCTCGTGGCATTCCTCGCGGTTTTTCGCGAGGGCGCAGAGACGGCGTTGTTCTACCAGGCGCTGTTCAGTGAGGGAGATGTCGCGATCCCGCTCTTCCTCGGCATGTTTGCGGGGTTTGCGATGCTCGCAGTGGTCTTCACTCTGTTCTATCGATTCGGCGTGAAGATACCGATGAGGCCGTTCTTCGCGATAACCAGCCTTCTCCTCTATTACATGGCATTTGTGTTTCTCGGGAAGGGAATCCGCGAGCTACAGGAAGGGAACGCGGTCCCGATTACCGTTCTGAGCGGATTCCCGAGCGTGCCGTCGATGGGAATCTTTCCAAGCATGGAGACGTTGGTCGCGCAGGGGATTTTGCTGCTGCTCCTCGTCTTCGCGTTGATCAAAACATTTCTGCCCGCGGGTGAACAGCCGGAGGAGCGGGCGAAGGTCGCCTGAAAGACAACATGGGTTCCCGCTTTCGCGGGAATGACCCCCGGCTACTCGGTTCCGAGGATTTCCCGAGCTTCCTCGACCATGTTCGACGGAACCATCACATCCACCCCGCGTGCCGTCGCGCCAGAAAATCCAGGCCCGAATATTCCGACGATGTCATTTCCGCGAGCTACCGCGTCGATCCCCGCAGAATCGAGCTGCTGAACCGCGAAATCCGCTTCCAGGCCGGAGCTACACGTCAGCACCGTCACCCAGCTCACCCTGCCGTCGGACATGCTCCGCCCTCAGGGGTTGATCATTGATGCGCAGCTGGAGCAGCCGCCGGAATCGTCTCCATTTCAGCGACAACGCCGTCAATTCCGGGCCAGCCGTCAAGACTGTAGCGCACCAGCGTATCCAGATAGTGCAGCCCTTGAGTGCCGTGCTGCTCCTGCACTGCCACTGCCGCTCGCTTTACCGATTCAGCATCAGCGTAGGGAGGCTCCAGCTCCTCGGCCATCCTGCCGTTCTCGTGCTGCACGCCCGCGGCGTTGAGGAACGTAGTCTGGATCGCCGGTTCCAGATCGACATACATGAGTTGGAGCAAGTCGAGCTCGTCCTGTGAATCTTCAGCGCGCATCCGCACTACTTCCCGCGCGAGCCGGTCAGGTGCCCAAGTCTTCAATGTTGTGGCGCGAAATCCGCCGCCACGCTTCACGAGGCGCTGAATGTACTGCTCGCGCGCTTCACGATTGGTCCTGATCGAGTAGAGAACCAGCGCGAGGCGACGCTCCGCCGACAGCGCACGGTAGGGCGAGAGAGTTGACATGTGGGGAATAATAGCGACTCGCTGCACAGGCTTCACGTCCGGCGATGACCAGTCGCCGTGCACGTTCGCCATTCCCGGGCAGCGGGTGTTAACTTCGCACTTGCCGTGGTGCGGTTGCCGTTGCGCCGCGCGCGCGTTGCAGGCCCCATCATTCGCGATCCGCATTCCAAGCCAAACGCTGTGACTGACGACCTCCGCGACCAGCTCCAGGCCACACTCGGTTCTACCTACCGGCTCGAGCGGGAGCTCGGAGGCGGAGGAATGTCGCGCGTATTCGTGGCGGATGAAACCGCGCTCGGGCGAAAAGTCGTGGTCAAGGTTCTTGCGCCGGAGCTTTCCGCGGGAGTAAGCGCCGAGCGATTCACGCGTGAGATACGACTCGCAGCGCAGTTGCAGCATCCGAACATCGTCCCGCTCCATGTGGCCGGGATCGCGGCCGGACTCCCGTATTACACGATGCCGCTGGTGGAGGGGCTGTCGCTCCGCTCGCGACTGACGAACAAGGAAGGCCTTCCCGCAACGGAGTGCACCCACGTATTGCGGGATGTGGCAAGGGCACTCTCGTACGCGCACGAACACGGAGTTGTACACCGCGACATCAAGCCGGAGAACGTCCTGCTTTCCGGAGACGCGGCGGTGGTCACGGACTTCGGGATTGCGAAGGCAGTGACCGCCGCGACGACGTTGCCCCGAGCGGATACGCTGACGCAGCTCGGCACTGGCGTCGGGACACCGGCATACATGGCTCCGGAACAGGCATCTGGCGATCCCGCGACCGATCATCGTGCGGATATTTACTCGCTCGGCTGTCTGGGCTACGAACTGCTGACCGGTAAGCCGCCCTTCGCCGACCAGGAGCTCCACCGGCTGACGATCGCTCATGCCGTCGAGGTTCCTGTTCCCATCGGCCCGGGCCGACCCGACGTGCCGCGTCAGCTCGCCGATCTCGTGATGCAGTGCCTTGAAAAAAATCCCAACGCTCGGCCTCAGTCGGCACGTGAGATTCTCGGCCGATTGGATTCGGTTGGAACTCCGGCCCTGCAAAACCGTCGGCCAGCCGGCACCGCATCCCGTATTCGCATGGCTATCGGCATCGGGGTCGCAGTCGTTGCGGTTCTGCTGGCGGCTGGGTTCGCCGTCAAAATGCGTGGCCGCGATCAGGCGATGACCCCGGGAGGCGATGTGCGCTCGCTCGCCGTGCTCCCGTTTGAAAACGTGGGTGGCGACACGGCTAACACCTACTTCGCCGACGGCATGGCAGATGAACTGACTGTGGCTCTCGCCAAGCTGCCGACACTCCGCGTCGCCGCGCGGAGCTCGGCATATGCCTTCAAGGGAAAACGCGCCGACGTTCGAGAGGTTGCGCGGGCTCTCGATGTCGGAGCGGTGCTCGAAGGTACTGTGCGGCGGGCAGGCGAGCGGCTCCGGGTAAGCGCTCAGCTAACGAGTGCCGCTGATGGTCTCGTGATGTGGAGTGAGAGCTATGAGCGCGAAGGGAGCGATATATTCGCGGTCCAGGACGACATCGCGAAGGCGATTGCCACCGCGCTTCGTGTGAAGTTCGACACTGGCCTTCCGGTCAGACCGGGAACGCCGCAAGGGACGGAGAACCTCGAAGCTTACGATCTGTTCCTTCGTGGCCAATACTTCCAGCGGGGACCCGGGGTTCGGAGAGCCGTTGAATACTTCGAACAGGCGATAAGGAAAGACCCCGCATTCGCGCGCGCTCACGCGGGCCTGGGGGCGGCACTGGGACTGGTGCCGTTCTACGTGGATGCCCCGGTGCAACCGGCGGTTACGCAGGCGACGCGGGCGGCCGAACGCGCGGTTGCGCTCGACAGCATGCTGGCTGACGGATACGCCGCACTCGGCCGCGCGTACACGCTGGCGTCTCGCTGGGAGGAGGGAAACGCCGCTTTCCGGCGGGCGATCGCGCTCGACCCGAATTATGCGTTGGCGCATTCATGGTATGGGCACAATCTGCTCGGTATGGGCCGCGCGGCCGAGGCAGCCGAGGAGATGCGGATCGCGGCAAGGCTGGACCCGCTGTCGG
>JBPCJT010000220.1:0-3852 GCA_051005015.1 Gemmatimonadaceae bacterium
GCTCAGGGGCGATACCCTGCACGAGATCGAATCGCTTATCGACGCTTTCAAACCGGCTTCGCTGTTACCTGTATTGAGTGATGCTGGTTGCTGTAGATAGACGTTTTTTTTCTACAATGCAGCAATATTTATTGGTCCATGGGAGGTTTGTAAACGTGAGCACAAATGATCTGAAGTCCACAATTCAGGAGAAGTACGGGCAAGCAGCGCTTCGGGCTGCCACTGGCGAGTCCGCTAGCTCATGCTGCGGATCTAGCGGGTGCAGTGGCGCGACCACCGAAGCGTGGGACCCCATTACCGCCGATCTGTACGAGAAGGGCCAAACTGAAAGTATTCCCGCCGAGGCTCTGCTTGCATCCCTGGGCTGCGGAAATCCCACGGCGCTCGCCGAGTTGCGTGACGGCGAGACCGTGCTCGACCTTGGCTCGGGCGGCGGTATCGACGTGCTGCTCTCGGCCAAACGTGTTGGCCCCAACGGTAAGGCTTATGGCCTGGACATGACCGACGAAATGCTGGCGCTCGCCAACGAGAACAAACAGCGTGCCGGCGCCCACAACGTCGAGTTTCTCAAGGGGGAAATCGAATCCATCCCGCTCCCCGACGCGAGTGTCGACGTGATCATCTCCAATTGCGTCGTCAACCTTTCCGGTGACAAGCGCCGCGTCCTGGCCGAAGCTTTCCGCGTGCTGAAGCCGGGTGGGCGATTCGCTATTTCAGACGTCGTGGTGCGAGGCGAGGTCCCGCAGTCAATCCGCAGGAGCATGGAGCTGTGGATCGGCTGCGTCGCGGGAGCGCTTGAAGAGCAGGAGTTTCTGACACTTCTTCGGGATTCCGGCTTTGAGCATCCATCGATCGAGCCGACTCGCATCTACAAGGCGGAAGATGCCGCGGCGTTTCTCGCCAACACAGGGCTCGATGTCGAGCAGGCAGTTCGCGATATCGAAGGGAAATTCATGAGCGCCTTTGTCCGCGCCACCAAGCCGCTTCACCCATCGAACCTGGAGAGCGCTGCGGAGTCGAGCTGCTGTGCGCCTGCCTGCTGCCCGTAAGTATGGTCTTCGGGCCGGTAGACGGAAACGTCATGAATGGCGCTCATTAGTCTGAAGCGTGCCGGGCGCCGCCGCGACACTGACACTGTCCTTGTTTGGGAGGCCCGTCACACCGCAGCGTGCTGCCTAGGTGCACCCGCCCCCGTAGCGATCGCGCCCACCGCCGGCGGCACCTGAACGGGCTCCCGGCGCTCGCCCACCTGCTGACGCCACATTGCGTAATACAGCCCGCCCTGTGTGACGAGCTCCGCGTGGCGTCCTTGCTCCACGACGCGCCCACGCTCCAGCACATAGATGCGATCCGCATGAAGAATCGTCGACAACCGGTGCGCAATAAGGACCGTTATCACGTCGGTTTCGCTCGCTACGCTGCACATCGTTCGCGTGATCTCTTCCTCGGTGAGCGAGTCGAGAGACGACGTCGCCTCGTCAAAGACGAGCAGGTGCGGACGGCGCAGCAACGCTCGCGCGATCGAGAGGCGCTGCTTCTCGCCTCCCGATACTTTAACTCCGCCCTCTCCAATCACGGTGTCCAGTCCCTCGTTGGCGCGCGCCAGCAAATTTTCAGCGGCGGCTCGATGCAGTACGTCCATGCATTCGGCGTCGGTCGCGCCGGGTCGCACGAAGAGCAGGTTCTCGCGGATGGTCCCCGAAAAGAGCTGCGCGTCCTGCGTAACGAATCCGATGCGCTCGCGGAAGCGGTCGAGATCCACGCGAGTGCTCGGCCAGCCATTGTACAGAATGCGTCCCGACCTGGGGGCGTACAGCCCGACAAGCAGTTTGACCAGCGTCGTCTTTCCCGCGCCCGATGGGCCGACGAAGGCGATCGTCTCTCCACGATTCACGCTGAGCGATATGTCGTCCAGCGCCGGCGTGGCCGCGGTCTGGTGCTGGAACGAGACGCGTTCGAATTCGAGCCTGGCGAGCTGATCCACCGAGACAGGGTCTTGCGGCTTCGGGTCGATCGGCATCGCGAGGATCTGGTCGAAGTTGGCAAGTGATGCTTCGGTCTCGCGATAGATGTTGATGAGATTCCCGAGCTCCTGCAGGGGGCCGAAGATGAAAAAGGAGTAGATGAGAAGGGAGAAGAACTGGCCGACCGTGATCTGTTGCGCGAAGATCAGGTAGAGCATGAGGAACAGGATGCAGGTGCGGAGAAAATTGACCGACGTTCCCTGGATGAAGCTGAGGGAGCGGAGGTAGCGCACCTTCTTGAGCTCGAGCTTGAGGATCTTCTGCGTAGTGGCATTGAGACGCTGCACCTCCTGTTCAACCAGTCCAAGACTTTTCACGAGCTCGATGTTTCGCAGCGATTCAGTGGTTGCGCCAGCGAGGGCCGTGGTCTCCGCGACGATGACTTTCTGGATCTGCTTGATGCGGCGGCTAAGCACGGAGCTGATAATGCCGAGAACGGGGACTGTGATCAGGAATGCCGGCGCGATGCTCCAGTGCACCTTCCATGCGTACACCATCACGAACAGAACCCCCACCAGCGTCGTGAACATCACATTCACGAACGCCGCTATGAACCTCTCCACGTCGCTTCTCACCTTCTGCAGCTTGCCGAGAGTCTCGCCGCTGCGCTGATCCTCGAATGCCGCATACGGCAAGGCGAGCGAGTGGCGGATGCCGTCCGAGTACAGCTGAGCGCCCAGGCGCTGAGTGATGACGTTGACGAAGTAATCCTGAAAGTTTTTCGCGACACGCGAGACAAATGCCACTCCAACCGCGGCCGCGAGAAGCATGGACACGCCCCGAAAAAACTGGCTGGTGGTGTATTCCCTGTAGCGGGTAGCGTACTCGTCGATGATGTGCCGGAAGATCAGCGGGTCGAGCAGCGAGAAAATCTGGTTCGTCGCGGCGAGCAGAAGGGCGACGATGCCCAGCTTCCAGTATTGCCTGATGTAAGGGTACAGAGTGCGCATGCACGCCGCGTTGGATGCCGTAGTCCAGTGCGCCTGCTTGGTGGCGCGGAGCGTGACCGGAGAAAGCTAGTGGATGAAGTGGCTGCCCGCGTCAAGGCTTACATCTCGTGGCAACGCCGAGGCGTACGTATTGCCCTGAAATGATGGCGATGGTCACGGTAATGCGCGGCAGAATTCGGAATGCCTGTCACTTGCGCTTTCCCCATCGCCGAGCAGATCGTATGCGTATGCAACCCGCGCTCGAGTTCTACACAGCCGACATGGTACGGGCACTTCCCGAGGACGGCAATCGTTACGAGACCGTTCACGGGGAGCTGCTCATGACCCCCTCCCCGCGCGCGTTACACCAGGAGGTTCTCTTCCGGCTTGCCTACGCGCTGCAGCGGTACCTCGATGAGCAACCTGGTTTGGCTCATATTTTCCTCTCGCCAGCCGACATCTCGTGGGGGCCCGACATATTGGTGCAACCAGACGTATTCGTCGTTCCGGTGGAGCAGGCGAGTACGCTCGACTGGAAACAGGTAACCACGCTGTTGCTTGCAATCGAGGTACTGAGCCCCAGCTCTGTTCGGTACGATCGCTTCACCAAACGCCGGTTGTATCAGGAGGTTGGAGTAGCAACCTATTGGGTCGTCGACGCCGATGAGGGCGCGGTCGAAGTCTGGACTCCGGACGCCCAGTTTCCCAGGGTGGAACGCAAGCGAATCACCTGGGGCCCCGAGGGAGCGTCGTCGCCGTTTTCGATTGAGCTCGCCGGCCTGTTTCGAGCTATCTAGCCGGCTGCTGGCTGGGGAGGAAGAAGGGAACAGCCGCAGGCGGCAAGTCGCTCAATAATACAGGGCATTCAGAACGAGCTGCTGGCTAGCGCGGTCCGGACC
>JBPCJT010000221.1:0-11992 GCA_051005015.1 Gemmatimonadaceae bacterium
CATGCGCTGAGCAGCAGAGGTTCGACCAGCATGGTCACGAAAAAAAATACAAAGAGAAAGAGTGGCGCCGTGGGAGGCATTCCGAATGCCTTCACGATCACCAACGCGTATACTCCCAGAGAGACCATGCGCATTATTGCGCCAATCCCCCAGCCAGCGATGACATTTGTTTTGGCCGACATCTTCGCGATGGCAAAGGTGAAAAGCTGAATCACCCACGCAACCGCCCCCGTCGCCCAGATCGCCCGTGGCTCACCCGGCGCATCAAAGTACAGAGCGAGTATCCATGCTGCCGCGCCGATAAGTGCGAGCGACACCACGGCGAATAGCAGAAAAGCCTTCACGTTTCCCGCCGGCCGCTGTCTCGCGCCCGCTTTGCGTCGTCCTCACGTTTCTGCTCCGCCATCAAGCGGCGATACATGCTGTAGATTCCGGCCGTCATTCCGAGAAATACACCGGCCACGGTAAGCCACCCGGTGCCCAGCTTCCGGTCGAGCCACTGTCCGAGAAAGACAAAGACGATAATGGTCGCCGCGAACTGGAATCCGACTCCCGCCCAGCCGCCCGCCGAGCCGCCAAACTTGAATCGGCCTTCGCGGCCCTCCTTGTGATCCCGGGCCGAGTTTCCGGGCTCATTCATCGAGTTCATCAAAGTGAAAATTAGGCGCTTGTGAAATTTTTAGCAAGCGATGTTCGAAGATACGGAACATAAACCGAACAAACACAAGGCTTATATTTTCAAGTAGGTACAAAAACACCACTTAGACGTGACGCTGGGGCTTGTCGATCGTCCATACCAGAGCGTATCTTGGGCCTTGCCAGATACGCCTTACCAATCGGCGTTCGCCGTCCCACTCCAGCTCAAAGTCATGACATCCCGCTTAGCCGCAGGCATTCTGTGCGCCGGAGCCATTGCTCTCGCCTGCGGACCAAGGACCAGGAGCGCCGCCGCCACCGCCCCCCAAAATACCAATTCGGTGCAGAACTCATCGGCCCCGCCAACTCTAGCCACAACGCTGGACGTAAGCGTATCCAGCGGCGTCGCCCTCGCACTTCACGTCACCAACAAAAGTGATTCCAAGGTCGAGCTCCGCTTTCCCAGCGGACAGACGCACGAATTCCTCATCCTCGACGCAACCGGCCGGGAAATCTGGCGCTGGAGCGCCGACCGCATGTTCACGCAGGCGCTGCAAACGCGCCTCCTCGATTCAGACGAGACACTGACTGTCAACGGTCGCTGGGACCCTGGCGCACTGCGTGGCACGTTCACCGCCGTCGCCAGTCTCACGAGCACGACGCCCAGGGTGGAAAAGCGGGTAGAGTTTACGCTCCCCTAGCCCTGCAAAATGCGAACTGCGCAGTGAGAAACAGCATGCCGTTCAGATTGTTTCCGCCGCGAACCCCGCGTCCGCAATCAGTAGTCCGCAATCAAGTCCGTCTGGCTCGCAATTGCCAGATCGCCTGGCTCCTCTGCACTGCCGCCGCATGCGGGGGCGACGGACTGCTCACCCCGGTGCTCACCGCTGAAATCGAAGCCGAGGCAAGGCGGCTGGAAGCCATTGCCGACTCGGCGGAGCGTGGCGCAGGCCCCCGTCTTTCGGTCGACTTGCGACACATCGCCCAGGTCGTGCGCTTGAGTCGCGGGTTGAGCCCCGTGTCGGTGAGCGTGGACGGTGTCGCAACGCCGTTCCATGCCATCACGGAGCTCTTTTTCACAGAATGGCCGACTTTCCCCGCGGAGTCGCTGGCCACGGGCGCGCACCTGCACCTCTGGCAGAGGCCGCGTGCGGAGCTCGTATTGACGCTGTTCAGTCCTTCGGCGGGAAATTACGCCATTACCTCCCCATTTGCGGTACTGCCGGTTGTCAGCGCCACCGGCGAGCTGCTCGACCGGGACGGCAATCGGTGGCAAACCGCGTCAGGCTCAGTCGCGGGCAAGGTATTGCAGCTTTTTGGGGACTGCGAAAGTCCGCGACCACCGCGGGACCAACTCGGCTTTGGCTGCCGGCAAGCCCTTTTCCGGCACGCGATTGACGCCGTTGTAACCGCTTCCATTCTGGTTCCGGCAACCCAGGCTGCGTCTCGCAGGCTCGTCATGGGTGCGAGCGACGTAGAAGGTGTTCTGCTACCGGGGATTGCCGTACTGCCGTCGCCATCAAGCAGGCGCCAGATACGCGGACGACACAACGCATCTTCCTCGCCGAGCGTTCCGCCGGTTAAGTTGCGGCGCAAGTGAATCCGGAGAGACCTGTTTTGGCGAGCCACCCCCACCCGCATATCCGACCGCACGACGATGAGCGCGATCTGGAGCTCCTCGACCGTCTGGCGAGCGCCCGCGTGGAGCTCGTTGCCCAGATAGGCCGGCGCATTGTGGGGCAGCACGACATCGTGGACAACGTGGTGGCGGCGCTGCTCGCCGGCGGTCACGTCCTGCTCGTGGGCGTGCCCGGGCTGGCCAAGACGCTCCTGGTGCACACGGTGTCGCAGGCGCTGGACCTCTCCTTTTCGCGTATTCAGTTCACCCCCGACCTCATGCCCAGCGACATCACGGGCACCGAGCTGATGGAGGAGGACCACGCGACCGGGAAGCGGATATTCAAGTACCTCCGGGGGCCAATTTTCGCCAACGTTGTCCTCTCCGACGAGATCAATCGCGCGCCGCCCAAGACCCAGGCGGCCCTGTTGCAGGCGATGCAGGAGCACGCGGTAACGGCGGCAGGCAAAACGCACACCCTTCCGGAGCCGTTTTTCGTTCTCGCGACACAGAACCCCATCGAGCAGGAGGGTACCTATCCGCTTCCCGAGGCTCAACTGGACCGCTTCATGTTCGAGCTCCGCGTCGGCTATCCCACGCGGGAGGAGGAGGAGCGCGTCGTGACAACGACGACGAGCGACGTAACCACGGAAGTGACTCCGGTGCTTGGGGCTGAGGATCTCATCGCGCTGCAGCATCTGGTGCGCCGGCTTCCGGCCCCTCCCACGGTGGTGCGCTACGCCGTCAAGCTTGCGCGCTCCACTCGGCCCGATGCCGCGGAAGCAACGGCCGATGTGAAGAAGTACGTGGGCTGGGGGGCCGGCCCGCGGGCATCGCAGTACCTGATATTGGGTGCCAAGGCAAAGGCGGCGATGGACGGCAGGTCGGTGCCCGACCTGGATGATGTCCGCGCGGTTGCGCTGCCGGTTCTGCGGCATCGCGTGCTCATGAACTTCCAGGGGGAGGCGGAGGGCATGACCGCGGAGCGGCTGATCTCGCTGGAGGAGCGGTAGGGGGCGCGCTTTGCCTGGGCGCTAGTCAATGATCGCGTCCGCCTCTATCTCGACCAGCATCGCGGCATCGATAAGGCGCGCGATCTCGACCATGGTGGTCGCCGGCCGGATGTCGCGAAAAAATTCCCCATGTGCCCGGCCGTATTCCTCCCAGCGCGCGATGTCGGTGACATACATGCGGGTTCGGACAACATTTGCCATTGTCGCACCCGCGCGGACGAGCGCCCGTTCGATGTTGCGCAATGTTTGAAGGGCCTGGCCGTATGCGTCTCCCGGCGCGACCACGGCGCCCGTCTCATCGGTTGCGGTAGTACCGGCCACGGATACGAAGTTTCCTACGCGTACCGCGCGCGAGTACCCGACTATGGGCTCCCACTGCGTCCCACTCGAAACAAGGGTTCTGGTCACGGATCAAGGTGTTGGGGAGTGGCCTGCGAAGTTGCCTGAGCCATAACAATTTACGGCTTCGCAACGTTGGCGGCACTTGGCGGTCGCATGCGAAGAGAGAGCGAGCCGCGTGAACGTGGAATTACCACGGTCAAAGACCCAATCCCAGCTGGGGCCGGCTCTGGAGTACGCCTGAATCCGCCCAGTGTCCTCTTGAGAACGGTAGTCCGGACCGCCCCGTCGCAAAGCCGGCTTTCCCGCCCGAAGCAGGCATCCCGGGATAACTTCAGTGAATGTCCACCTCCTTTATGGCCGAGCATTTCTGTCACGGTGGCTCTGAAATGACGGAACGATGACGGAGAATGATCTATTATACGTCATAGCAAGAGCCGCGTCGCCAGCCGGAAACGCCTCATGATCAAATTAAAAACGCTCGGCCAGTGTGTCATTGAGATAGGGGAGAACAGGGTCGGGCCCGACGCCGAGCTGTTATTCGCCCTCCAGCTTTACCTGGCCATGGATCGTGGCAGGCGCATAGGCCGCGGCGCGCTTGCAGCACTGCTCTGGCCCGGCATTCAGGAAGCGCGGGCGGCGCATTCACTCCGGCAATCGGTTTACCGACTCAAGGCGCTTGGGGCGAGCGTGGAATCGAATCGTTCGCACATTTGGGTTCCCAAAGAGTGCGTAGACGGGGATTATTTTCCGCTTCTGGACGTGGCGGAGAACGGCCGGGTGGAGGAACTCGCCGAAGAAACATCCGGGACATTTCTTCCGGGTTATGCGCCCACTTTTTCATCCCCCTTCGCGGAGTGGATTGACCGACAGCGGGACATCGTGGATTCCGCGATTCGGCGTGTTCTGGTTGCCGCTGTGACTGCGAAAAGAAGTCGAGGTGAATGGTCAGAGGTGGAGACGATCGCCAAACGAATTCTCTCGATCGATCCATTGAACGAGGAAGCAACGCTAGCTGCCGCGCAGGCGATGGCGCTGCATGGTGGCAAGGTTCAGGCACTGGCGCTGCTTGACCGGTATCTCAAGGAGATTGGACCGGACGCCCGTGAAATCCGACTTCCAGCGAGCGTTCTGCGGCGTCGCATTGCGGACGCGCAGAATATCGACCGCGCGCATCCGGTCATCGATCCGCCATTTACGGGTCGCGCCGAGGAAATGGCGGACCTGCTGCAGGCACTCCAGCTCGCGCTTGGGGGTCAGGGGAGCGCGTGTGTACTGTGGGGAGAACCGGGCATGGGTAAGACGCGGCTCTCGCACGAGTTCACGCGGGTGGCGCAACTCGAGAGAGTGCAGATCGTTCGAATTGGCGCGCAGTCGAACGACGAGCGGCGTCCCCTGTCGGCATTTGTAGATGTCGTCCCCAAACTGCTGAATCTTCCAGGCGCGATTGGTTGCTCACCCGATTCGATGCAGTATTTGCGGAGATTGATTGAACACAATACCAAAGACACGCTGCCTACGCCCGACACGCGCGAGGCGGCCTTCCTTTATGCAAGCATCCGTCGCTCGGTATTTGACCTCATTGACGCAGTGGCGTCCGAGAAATGCCTCATCGTGGTTTTCGAGGACGTGCATTGGCTTGATGCCGCGTCGTGGGAAGTGATCTCGGAGGCAATCCCGTGGCTGGCGACTCGGCGCGTGCTGCTCGTGATGACGTCCAGGGTGCCGGACGCCGAGCGCAAGAAGGGCATCACGGAACTGCCGTCATTACACCGGCGGCATCTGCGTCCCCTGGGCGATAAAGCGAGCCGGAAGCTACTCGACGGATTGCTGCAGCTCCGCAGCGGTACCGTGCGCGAGGATCTCGCCGAGTGGTGCGCGGCCACGGGCGGTGGTAACCCGTACTATCTGAGCGAATTGGCACTTCACGGTTTACGCGAGGGTGGGGGCAGTTCCAGGGGTTACCGGCTTCCCGCTTCGCTTACCACTCTGATATCCGAGCGCATTGCGTTGCTTCGGCCGGTGTCGTTACGGGTGCTTCAGGCGTGCGCGGTGCTGGGCAAGAACTCAACGCTTGAGCGTCTGGAGACGGTGCTGCAGCAGCGTCGAGTTGACCTGCTGGATGCATTGGAGGAGCTCGAGAACCATGGCTTGATCATCTCCGACGGTGCGCGAGTACAGAGCAAGCACGAGCTTCTGTCTCAAGCGGCGCTTGTTCGTTTGTCGGGACTGTCGCTGCGCCTGTTACATCATCACGCAGCCCTGGTTCTCGAGGGTGATGCCGAGCCCCCGCAGTCGGTCGCGGCTCTGTGGGAATGCGCGGAGCACTGGCTTCAGGCGGGCGAGGTGGGTCGCGCGTTACGGTTTCTTAGGTCCTGCGCGCGGCAGGCTGTGGAGATCGGATTACCGACTGAGGCAGCGGAGCTGTTGGAAAAGGCAGTGGGGCTGACGGGAACGACTGGGGAGAAGGTAGAGGTGTTGGGAGAGCTGGTTTATGCGCTACGGGCCGGAGGGCAATGGGACCAAGTACTGGTAGTAATTAATGACGTTTTGCAACTCAGGTTTGCCGAGAACGTCACGTGTGACAGTATTCACGACGACAACGAGCTTCTCGCGCTTGAAGCAAGCTACCGGACTAACCAGGACCCAATGCAGATATTTGCTCGGCTTAAAGGCTGCGTTGAATCCTCCTCGGCTTCGACCGATCATCGAGTTAGAGCAGCACTCTGGGCAATGATGCTAGGCGATAACTTAGCGTTGGCAGCTGAGACACGAGACATTTATGAACAGATAGATCCCTACCTTGATATGGATGGCTTGGAAGCACTAGGTCACCAGGTAAAAATCATATACCACACTGTATTCGGCGACTACAATATCGCGGAACACTCAGCGCGTGCATCGGTTGTGCTGGCGCGTCAAAGCAAGAATCCGGAATTAGTGGTCCGCAGCTTATTTCACAGCTCCGTCGCGTTGCGTATGTTGGGGTTTCCTTCAGATGCCATCATTCACGGCACTGAGGCTTATGAAATCGCGGAAAGGCAGCACTTTGGAACGGCGGCTTGCTCAGTTGCGAATGCAATGGCGTGGACTTACTTGCTGCGCGATGAGTTAGTCCGGACGAGCGAGTGGGTCGACCGCGCAAATCGCTGGTTACCCCTCCTTCAGAATCCAAGTGCCATTTATAACGTTCTGGCAACGAAGGCCCATTTAGCCTTTCAACGTGGCGACTATCGCGATGCTGAACGGCTGCAGGAAAAGGCGAGACGAGCCATGGGTGAGAGAATGCCTGCTCGCAGCCAGGCACATCTTCTTGCACTTGGCCTCCAGCTGCGACTCGCAAGCTCCGGAGAAGCGCCAAATACTGCCGAAGTTCAACAACTGTTGGAACTTCATTACCGGACCAGGATTCTACCAGACCACGATCCGATTATTGTCGGATTACATGCCAGTTTGGGAGCCGTTGGCCGGTCTGAACAGGCGGGCCAGTTAGTTGCCGACTACGTGTCCCGTTATCGGCGAGAGCGCTCTCCGTTTAACTCTGGATTAAAACGCATCATGCAGTCAGGCCCTTTGACCACAATAGTTCCTTTTCGGCAGGCATAGTACAAGTGTAATCCCGCTTTTCCACTATAGTCCACTAACCAGACGAACTCCTTGCGGAGTGGCTACTCGTCTGATCTCCAACGGTACCATGCCACGAGGGTCAGGAGCGAATAGAAGGCCGAACATCGGGCTTGATAGCAATCGATCACAGATCTGGGGATCAAATTGACTCCCACGATGTTTCACTAATTCTCCACGAACATCTGATTCACCGAGCGCCTTGCGATACGGTCGGTCGGTTGTCATCGCGTCAATAGTGTCGGCAAACATGATTATCCGTGATTCAAGCGGAATCGCGTCCCCCGCGATCCCATCAGGATATCCTGTTCCGTCCCAATTCTCATGGTGATGGCGAACTGGGGCTACCAGATGCTTCAGATGGGATACAGTTTCCACTAATTCTGCGCTTTTTACCGGATGCGTCTTCATAATGGCCCACTCGTCGGGAGTTAGCCTCGCAGGCTTCCGCAAAATTGGCGCATAAATTTCGTGAATCTTTCCAACATCGTGTAGAAGTGCTGCTACCGCGACCACCTCTATCCGACGTGAACTCAACCCCAGTGCCTGTGCAATTAACTTGGAGTAACGGGCAACGCGCCGCGAGTGCCCTGAAGTGTATGGATCGCGAGCTTCAATGGCCTTCACCATCAACTGTAGGAGCTCTTCGTTGAGACGCTCTAGTTGACGGTTTGTTTTGTATAACTGACGAGCCCCGAGGAGGGGTATGGCGAGGCCAGCAGCTCCCAGCGGTCCAGATTTCACGTAAAACCAGGCAAACAAAAATACAATTGGGCCCGAAAGAACGTCGTACGCGATGGCTCCAAACGTATTCTGTTTCCAAACTCGAACAACATTACCGTGGGTTGTTGCGGCAATAGCTGCGCTAACAGCGAATGTGTTAACTGCAAAGAAAACAGAAAGCAAAGCAACAAACGGCAAGAGAATGATTAGTGAACTATCAACGAGGGACGTATGTTGTAGTATCACAAGCGACTGGCCGCCAAGAAGCTGATAAACCAGAATCGCTAGCCCAATGGCAAGAGACATCTGCGCGACATTAAATGTCACCTTAAGAGGTGCGCGCCGACTGATCAGTTCAGCAACCAAATTTGCGGCCCCGACAGCCGCTACAGTAATCCAGCTCGGCGCAATTAAAGCGCAGGCCAAAAAGGGGATGAAAGCAGTCGAGCCCCCGCCACCCTTTGGCAGACTATGTTGCTGAAGAAGCGCGATGAATCCGAGTAGGCACAACCAAATTACGGCGTTGGATGACCCGGGCTCAAAGTCGGGTCGCAACTCATAAACAGCCTTCGCTACAACGAGGGCCGTTACAGTGACACCAAGCACATACCAGTGAATACGTTTCATGCAGATGGAAGAACCCCCGTGCTCGGTCACCACCAAGACTGTGTTTCGGCCGAAAAGACCCGCATAAACAGCGTAACGAGCTTTTGCATCTTGCGTCACCTCCCATCAGTCAAGTCATATCCGATCACTGTCGAATATGCTTTCATCGGTTGGCTCCGCTCGTACTACTTTGCTTACGCTCGCTCAGCTCCGCTCATTGGACCGAGACACGGGGGGACTTTTTTGTAGTTAGCGCATATTAAGGGAAAAAGGGACATTTCTCCAAAAAATCATGTAAATCATCGTGCCGTAACAACCCTGCTATCGCGTCCGTCCTATCCACCGGTTCGTCGCGTCCAGGACCGCCAGAACACTCGCGGTTTCCGTGCTGTCACGCACCTCGCAGCTACCGGTCAACATGACATTATCACGCCCAAGCCGCCCTGTCACTACCACAAAGACGAACTCCCGCTCGAATGCCTCCAATAGCTTCGCACCGTCGAGTGAGAGCGCGTACTCCTCCGCCTGGGCGATCGCCATGAGAGTCGCGCGCGCGGCCAGCTCCACACGCGAACGATCTGTCTCCTCCGGACCCTCCGCCTCTCCGATGAAACTGTCTTCTGTCTTTCGCAGAGTAACGCGGCATGTAACACCCTTGGTTCGCGACCGGCGCACTTCAACATCCTCGAAGTAGATCCGCCTGCGGTCCCAGTCTGAGCCGCCCGCCAACGCTCCACCACTCCCACTGATACTGCCAGCTAGAATCGTGCTCGATATTTTCTTGTGGTCCACGGTGGTCGCAACGGAGATCTTCCGGTGATCGACTTTCATGCCGAGCTGCGCGATAAGCGCGCTCTCCACATTGCGAACCGTTTGCTTCGGAGCTACGTCCATCGTGGTCAGCAAGTGAACTTCACTCACCACGCCGGCGTCCGTAGCGATGACTCGCGCCGCTATCACACCTGGAAGCGTCATTAGAAGCTCCTCGGCACGCTGCGACGGTAATGCTCCCCCGCTAGTAGCTGACAAAAACAAATCCTCGCGGGCGGGTAACGGCCCACGCTCCAGGGTAGCGCGAAACGAATCGATAACCAGCTCTTTTTTGGAAAGCGGTGCTGCAGGGGGGATTGTGCTGCGGACTTACAGTCATCGTGGATGACAACTCCAAATTAAACCTAGTCTGGACCTGTATTCAAGTGGACATCACCCCAAGTTGATACTCGTTGAGCTTCCTGTACAAGGTACGCTCTCCGATAGCCAGCATTTCGGCAGCCCTGCGCCGGTTCCCTCGTGTCTCCCTGAGCGTAGCCTCGATTACCGCGCGCTCGATCTCCGACATCGTCATTCCCGGCTGGACCATGACTACATTGTCGCGTGCAATCCCAACTTCAGCCGGCTCCAATTCGGCAAAGGACCGCACTACCTGCACTTCCTCACCCAACTCCCCGAAATCCGGCCTGGAATCGCCGATCCGGCGACGCAGCTCCTCCACTTGCAGCTTGAGCTCCACCAGACTTCGAACGATGAATTCCATTTCGCGGCCGCCGCTCCCCTCCGCAGCTCGCAGCACCGGCCCGATGTGAACCGGAAGTAGTCGCGAGGCCGCGCCATCCCGAAACTGCACGGGAATGTCCGCGGCTTCGATCTGCCTCCCCGGTGCAAGGACGACCATGCTCTCTACGAGGTTACGAAGCTCCCTCACGTTGCCCGGCCATGCGTAGTCGGTGAGCAGTCGCACAGCCTCCGCTGATATGCCGTGGAACGATCGTTCGTGCAGGGCGGCAAGCTCCTGCACGAAACGCCGCACGAGCATCGGCACATCCGACCGCCGCTCGCGAAGCGGAGGCAGGTAAACGCTCAGTACGTTCAGACGATAATACAGATCCGCCCGAAACTCGCCCGCCTCCACCTGGCCGCGGAGTGGCCGGTTGGTGGCCGCGACAACCCGGACGTTGGCCTTGATCGGCTGCGTTCCCCCCACCCGCATCAGCTCCCGCTGCTCCAGAAAACGCAGCAGCTTCACCTGAGTGGAAAGCGGCGCTTCGCCAATCTCGTCAAGAAAGAGGGTTCCGGTGTGGGCCAGCTCGAAGCGTCCAATGCGCCGCTCGGCCGCCCCCGTAAACGCACCCTTCTCATGACCGAATAATTCGCTCTCGAGCAGGGTTTCGGGGAGGGCGCCTATGTTCACGGCTATGAACGGCTTGTTCCGCCTTGGGCTGAGATGATGAATCGCGCGCGCTACGAGCTCCTTCCCGGTGCCGCTTTCCCCCTCAATGAGCACCGTGCTCGAGACTGGCGCTATCTGCTCGATCTTGACCAGCACCTCCCGGATCGCCTCGCTTTCCCCGTACAGGCCAGTGAGCTGGGTAAGCCTTCTGCGGTCGAGCACTCTCAAAATGCCGGCGAAGACGTCCTCCACGTCGGCCGGCTTCGCATACACCTCGGTGTAGCCCGACGCTCGCAGTCTGTCATGCATTCCGGGATCGGCCACATCGGCCAGCCCCACTACCGATGCCTCCGCCCATTGTAGTTCCCTGACAACGTCCAGGTGCGAAGGTTCCAGGAGACGCGCCGTGATGATGATGACGTCGGGATGAGCGCGCGCGACGGCGGACTTGAGGTCATCCAGCGGCGAGACCATCGTCGTCTCCAGGCCGGACCGCTCCAGCATCGCGTTCAGGCGAACGGCCATCTCGACATCGTCCATCGTGACGAGAGCTTTCACGGTGCCCGGGACGCCGTGCCGGCGGAGTGATCGGTTGCATCGCCTCGAAGAATGGCCACCGCATGATCGATAATTGGATCGAGCGCCGCCAATGCGTCCCGCACACCGCTGGCCGAACCGGGGAGATTCACGATCAGTGTGCGATTTCGTACGCCGGCAATACCCCTGGATAGCGCCGCCCTGGGGAACGACTCGAGGCAGCTCACGCGAATACGCTCGGCGATCCCTGGCGCCTCGCGCTCTATGGCGGCCAGCGTCGCCTCCGGGGTGATGTCACGAGAGCTGAGACCCGTCCCTCCCGTCGTCAGCACCAGGTCGGCCGAGTCGGCATCGCACCACTGGATTAGCTGGCGCACGATGCACACGGAATCATCCGCCACCATTTCGCGAGCGGCAAGCGAGTAGTTGCGAGCCTGCCCCCACGCGGCGACAGCGTCTCCCGAAGTGTCCTTGCGTTCACCGCGTGCGCCGGCATCCGAGATCGTGAGGAGGGCAAAACGCATCTAGCTATGGGAAAACGGGATTACCGCATCGGTCACAAGTGCGACCCTCCCTTGTAAAACGGCAGCTTCACAACGCTGGCGGGGACGCGTTTGCCCCGGATGTCCAGCTCGATTCTTTCCCCTTCCCTGGCGATATCGGCGGGGAGATAACACGTTCCAATCGGAATCCCGAGTGTTGGACTGACAGTGCCGCTGCGAACCAGCC
>JBPCJT010000222.1:0-4492 GCA_051005015.1 Gemmatimonadaceae bacterium
CTGCTCATGCGCGCGCTTGATGATCTTGTCGTCGACATCGGTGAGATTCATCACCTGCTTAACCTCCCAGCCGCGCAGACGAAGAGTGCGCTGCAGCAGGTCTTCGAACAGGAAAGTACGGAAGTTCCCGAGATGCGCCGGGTTGTACACCGTCGGTCCACAGGTATACAGGCGCACCGTTTCACCGTCTGCCGGAGCGAAGGGCTCCACGCGCCGTGTGAGAGTATTGTAGAGGAGAAACTCCGGAGTTGCCCTCACGCGGCCGCGGCGCTCAGGCGCGTCTGGTGAAACGCTTCCAGGGCATCGACAATCGGCGCCGGATCGTATCGGACGGCATCCGTTGCGGGAAGTCCGGTTTCGGCAGACGCGCGCGCTATTGCCTTTTTCGCCTCGGAGTCGGTGAGATCATACGTATTCAGGGCGACGGCGATTACCGGGGCGGGACGCAAGGGGGCAGTGCTCGTTTCGTGCAACCGAATCAGATCGCTCAGCGGAGGTATCAGTACCCATTCGTGATTGCGAACGCGAGTACGCGATGGCTGCGCGCACATGATCATGGCGTGCGGCAGACAGCCGGGCATGAGACCGAGCGTCACTCCGGAATAACTGGGGTGTATCAGTGACCCCTGCCCTTCGACCAGAACTATATCCGCTTCCTTCGCCGCGTCGAGTGTGAGTTGCTCCGCCGCTCCGCCGATGAAGTCCGCCACTACCGCGTCGACGGAAATCCCCCACCCCTCAATGAGAATCCCGGTCTGACCGGTTCCGGCGAACGCCACACGCCGGCCGATGCGCCTGAGACCATCTCGCAATTGCAGAGCGCTCGTCATCTTTCCAATATTGCAATCCGTACCGACGGTGAGGAATATGGTAGCCGCGGTATCGCGGGTCCGTCCTTGAGATACAGGGAGATGGGCGGGCGGTTTGCGAAGATCATGTATCTCGACCCCACGCGCTGCCGCCAGCTGCGCGAGCTCCTTGTCATCACTGATGAAAGTGTGCAGGCCGCTCCAGATATCGAGCCTCTCCTCGATGGCGCGGCGGATGATATCGCGCCATGCCTCGGGCAGCTTACCGCCCTGGGGCGCGATTCCGATGAGGACCGCGTTGGGACGAAAGCGAAATGACTCTTCCAGCGACGCGACTATCGGGATCGCTCCACCGAACCCGAGCACATCCTGTACCGGCCGGCCGGCGTGAGCCGAGTCCACCACAGCGACAACGCGTTCCGGCGTGTAGCGGATGCAGGAGGCTGCCGTCTTTGATGTCAAGGGCCCGAAAAGCCCCTCGGCGAGAGCAACAAACTTTAAATCGCGACCCATCGAAACGAGAATGTGAACCAGGCGATTCGGCGTTGTCCTCGCGCCTCGGCCAGTGAAATAACGTCCAGCCTTGTCGGCGGCAGCAGGATGCTGCCATCCGGCACAGGAACCCGCAGTAGCATGGCCGCATCGCGTGCCGTTCGGCGGAAGCCTTGTCCCTCGTATATCCGGTTGATGAGGATCCGGCGCAAGACCACCATTACCACGGCCACCGTCGGAACTGCCACGAGCAGGCCCATTGGCCCGAGCAGCTTTCCCATTATCAGCACGGCCATGATAGTGAGAACGGGTGGAAGATCGATCTGTCCCTGCATGATCTTTGGGAGAACGATGTTCGCCTCGACAATGTGCACGACAACGCCAAGCGCGATAACGGCTAGCGCGCGGCCACCCCCACCCTCTCCACCCAGAACAAAGATCGCCGGTAGCACCGTCGAGACGAGCGAGCCGAAGAACGGGACGATTGCTACAGCGCCAGTGAAAACGCCGAACGTAAGCCAGTAGGGAACGTGGAGCAGATACAGTCCGAGCGCTGTAAGCGCGCCGAGAAGTGACATAGCCAGGAGCTGGCCGACTATCCAGTTACGCAGCGTGGCTCCGAGGTCGGTGAGCACGTTGCGCACGAGATCACGGTGAACGGGGGGGAAAAGAGCGATCAGAAACTCGCGATACATCGCAGGGTGCGCCGCGAGGTACAGGCCCATGATGATGACACTGAAAATATTGATCGCGCCGTGCAGAATTGACGCCAGCTTGGGAAGCAGGTTGTTGAATGTGCCGGCTACCTGTTGGTACACCGCCACCAGCACTTTGTGCTCGCCCGGAGTCCACACGGCCTGAAGGGCGGGAAAGCGGCCCACAAAGCGCTCGATACCACTCTCCCAATTGGTGATGTAGGTGGGCAGCACCTTGACCAGAGCCTGCGTTTGCTGAACGACCGGCGGCACGAGGAGCCAGAACAGCCCGATGATTCCGGCGAACGTGATAATGACCGCCAGAGCAAGCGCGAATGGTCTGGGAACGCGCGCCCGTCGCTGCAGAATGTCGGCCAGCGCACTAAGAAAGAGGCCGAACAGAACGCCAAGAAAAAGGAGGAGGAAAACTTCCGCCGCCGATCCGGCTAGCCATAACAGCAATACAGTGAACACGACCGCCGTCAGCACCGCGCCGAACCGAAAGCGCCCCAACGCGGTTGCGCTCACTTCGCCTTCTGCTCCCTGTCTGGAACGTCCTCGATCTCCGCGTCGTGCACCGTATCGTCCTGCCCAGCGCCTCCCGCACCCAATTGCCGCTTGTCCTGGGACTGTGAGCCAGCGCCAAGCATCCCCATTTTCTGCTTTAGCGCCAGGAGCTGCATGTCCGCGTTGCCGCCGGCGGTGCTCTTTTCAAGCTGCTTGAAGTCCCTGGCAAGACGGTCGCCGGAAAACTCCTCGTCGATTTCCGCGCCCGCGACAAGGCGCCGCTCGTTGTCCGCAATCTTCTCTTCCATGCGCGAGAACGCCTCGAAAGCGGATGTCTCGGACATGCCCGACATGGTTTCCTGGATGCGCTGCTGCGCCTGCGCGCGCTTCTGACGCGCCATGAGAAGATTCTTCTTGCGCTTGGCTTCCTCTATCTTGTCGTTCAGGTCGCGAAGCGAGTTCTTGAGCTTCTCCGTTTCGGCGCGATGCGCATGCCACGTTTGCTCCAGTTGCTGTGCGTGCTGCGAATGCTCGTTGAAGCGCATAAGCGCCTGCTTGGCCAGATCATCCTGCCCGCCCTGCACAGCGAGCATCGCGCGCTGCTCCCATTCCTGCGCCTGCTTGAACTCTCCCTGAACCTGATCGTGAAGCCGTTTCTCGTCGGCAATCGCCCCGGCCACGTGCTGCTTGGCCTTGGCGAGCTGGGAGCGCATGTCGATGATGATCTGGTTCAGCATCTTCTCGGGATTTTCCGCCGAGGAAATGAGGTCGTTGAGGTTTGACCGGAGAACCGTGGATAGGCGGTCGAAGAGGCCCATGACTCAGCGCGCCTCTCGGAAGGTGGAGAGCTCTCGAAGATGTGACGCCAATGCGACGGTCATTCCTTCGTAGCTCGCGAGAAACTCTTCGTAATCCAGGTGCGAAAGCTCCAGCGCTTCGGTAAGCACGACGGCATCGGATTCGATTCCGTATGAGCCGTGCACCAGATCCGTAGCGTTGAGCTGCAGCAGCCGCCGGGAAAGCGCCGCCACCGTCGTGTCACCCTCGGGCAGATTCATGACTTTTACTCGCAGCAGAACTACCGGTGGGGAATAATGGACCACCACCTCCGTCTCGAGTGCGCCTTCGGGTTTCACGACCCACATGCCATCATTGACCTCGGAGTAGTCCGTGCCGTCGGTGGTCATGCGATCGAGAAAGCTCTCGATGTCTTCCTTGGTCACCATACCGGTATCCCGTGATAAGTGAGCGGACTGTGCGTGTTACACGCGAGACCCTGGCCGCTGCGGCGAACCGTGGCGGACAACATCCCTACGACGGCGCGAGCGCGCGCGTTTCGAATTGGGTGTAACAACCTGGTGAAGCCTGGGCGTCAAGATACTCGCGCAAGGCAGTGAAGGACAGCCTGGCGGCTATCCGGTCACTTATCCGATCTCTTGAGCTGAACCAGCCTCTCGCGCGCAAGGCGGCGACCCGTTGGTGTAGCCGCCAGACCGCCTCCCGCCGTCTCTCGATAGCGGATATCCATCGAACGACCAATCTCGCCCATCACGTCGATCACTTCGTCGACGGGGATTGCGAAAGCGATTCCGGCGAGCGCCATCTCGATTCCAGCGAGCGCGATAGCGGCACCGGTGGAATTCCGGAAGACGCATGGCAGCTCGACCAGCCCACCAAGCGGATCGCAGACGAGCCCCAGAGTGCCCTGCATTGCCAGAGCGGTTGCGTGCCCCGCCTGAGTTGGTGTTCCTCCGAGCATCTCGGTCGCAGCCCCAGCGGCCATAGCCGCAGCCGCTCCGGTTTCCGCCTGGCAGCCGCCCTCCGCCCCAGATAGCGACGCCCGCTCCGCAATCACCGCGCCGATCAGCCCCGCCGTCGCCAGCGCGTCCACGACGGCGTCGTCACTTATGCCGCGCGCGTCGGCCAACCCCGTGAGCACGGCGGGGAGCACACCGGCGCCCCCAGCGGTTGGGGCTGCCACTATTACCC
>JBPCJT010000223.1:0-13606 GCA_051005015.1 Gemmatimonadaceae bacterium
CGATTGCGGGCAGCGAAGTGCGAGGTCTGAGCATGACCGTGTGGGTGCGGAAGGGTGGCCTGCTTTTCCGTCGTACGGGGACGTTTGTGGCTTCGTACTCGACCGAATAGCTTACAACGGCCAGCGGAAGAAGGCCAAGCCACCGGGGGTTGCGGGCAGCTGCCTGCGTTGATAATAGCACTATTTACAATCGCTGCTCCGGGTAGTGGCCCGATCACAGACCAACTACCGCCGCTCCAACCTCCGTTGACTTCCTCTAAGTCGTTGTCTACGTTACATGTCTGTCCAAAACCAGGGCACATGTCGGCCGCTGCTTTCGCAGCGTTCAGGATCCGCACATTAACGCCTGTATACGCACATTCATGAGAACCTATACCGCAACACCGAAAGACATCGAGGCTCGTTGGCATCTGGTGGATGCCGATGGCATGGTGCTTGGCCGTCTGGCAACCGAGGTAGCCAGAATACTTCGCGGAAAGCATAAGCCCATGTTCACTCCACACATGGACACGGGCGACAACGTAATCGTCATCAATGCCTCCAAGATTGTGGTCACAGGGCGGAAGGCTGAGCAAAAGCGGTATTTCAAGCACACCGGGTACATGGGCCACGAGCGGTTCATGCCGTACGCGCGCTTGTTCGAGAAGTACCCCGAGCGCGTGCTGGAGAGGGCGGTGTACGGGATGCTGCCGAAAAATGCGCTCGGACGGCAGAATATGCGGCTCAAACTCCGCGTTTATGCTGGGGCGGAGCACCCGCATGCCGCCCAGCAGCCTGCAGCTTTGAACCTCAAGGCGAGTGCCGCGCGATAATGCCAGATACCTCCGTGATTCACACCATTGGCAGGCGCAAGGAAAGCGTCTGCCGCGTGTATCTCAAGCCCGGATCGGGTAAATGGGACGTAAACGGCCGCACACTTGGCGATTACTTCCCTCGTCCGACTCTGGTCAGCGCGATTCAACAGCCCTTTACCGCCACGGATACCCTTGGTCGTTTTGACGTCCGGGCCAAGATTGCGGGTGGCGGAGTCAGCGGACAGGCCGGCGCGCTGCGATTGGCGGTGGCGCGCGCGCTCGTGCGTTCGGACGAGGAAAACCGTGGCAAGCTTCGCGACCTCGGCCTTCTTACGCGCGATGCTCGCGCGGTCGAGCGGAAGAAACCCGGCCGGCCCAAGGCACGCAAGCGGTTCCAGTTCTCCAAGCGATAAGAGTGAACAGTGATCACTGTTCACTGATCACTTTTTCAATTTACACGCGTTCTGAATCGCCGCGGGTGCCGGGCAACCGGTCGCAGGCGATGACGATGAACGCGGCCGACTCAACCCGAGGATCCGAAGCAAAAAAATGGCACACCCGCGTTTGGAACAACTACTCGAAGCCGGCGTTCATTTCGGCCATCAGACACGCCGCTGGAATCCGAAGATGCGCCGTTTCATCTTCGCGGAACGCAACGGCATCTATATCATCGATCTGCAGAGGACGCTCAAGCCGCTCGAGATGGCGCAGAAACTCGCTCGCGATGTGATCATGCGCGGGGACAACGTTCTCTTCGTCTGCACCAAGCGGCAACTCAAAGCCGTAGTGCAATCCGAGTCGGAGCGGTGTGGCGCCATGTTCGTCACGGAACGCTGGCTTGGCGGGCTTCTCACCAATTTTCAAACGGTCAAGAAGCAGACGCGCCGTCTGAAGGATCTCGAATCCGGGGCGGAATCCGGTGACTTCGAAGCCTACACGAAGAAGGAACAGCTCCTCATGTCGCGTGAGCGTGACAAGCTTTCCAAGAATCTCTCTGGCATAAAGAACATGGTCCGCCTGCCAGGACTGCTCTTCATCGTGGATTCCAAGAAGGAAAGAATCGCGGTGAATGAAGCGAACAAGCTTGGCATTCCTATCGTCGCGATCGTCGACACGAACGCCGATCCCGATCTTATCACGGTACCCGTGGCAGGTAATGACGACGCGATTCGCTCAGTCGAATTGATAACACGCTCCATGGCCGACGCGATCATCGAGGCGCGCCAGGCTGCCCCAAAGCGTCAGGAAGAAACGGAGGGCGAAGGTACTACGTACAGCTCGGATCGTGGCCTCGAAGCGGCGGATTCGGATGAGAAAAAACGTCGGAAGCGGCCACGGCGGCGGCGGGCGAATCCTGAAGCGATCGCAGCCCGCCTCAAGGGGCACGGCGAAACGCCCGACGGAGACGTATCCGCCGAACCAGCGACGGAGGGTGCTGAGTAGTCGTAGCCTGGCAGCGGGCTGCAGCCGCGACGAAGGATGCATCTGCGCCGTCGGCCCGAAGCCGGCGGCGTTCTGGTACAGGCGCTTTGAATGCTGAAGCAACGAGGCTGATTCGGCGTCCCGATCATGACACAAAGGAATCCTGAGACGCGGGAGAGCCGCGCGGAGTATAGAGACAATGGCAACCACAGCGTTTACCGCCAGGGATGTTCAGGAGCTGCGCCAGCGTACCAGCGCAGGCATGATGGATTGCAAGAAGGCCCTCGACGAGACCGGGGGCGACATGGACAAGGCGATCGAGCTTCTTCGCAAGAAGGGAATTGCCAAGGCGGACAAGCGGGTCGGAAGACAAGCGAGCGAAGGGGTCGTAACTAGCTATGTCCACCACAACGGCAGGATTGGCGTACTCGTCGAGGTAAATTGCGAAACCGACTTCGTCGCGCGCACCGATGCTTTTCGCAATCTGGCGAAGAGCATCGCCGAGCACATCGCTGGAACATCTCCCTCCCCAATGGGCGTCACCAGGGACTTCGTTCCGGCGGATGTCATTGAACGCGAACGGCGGATCTTCACGGAGCAGGCCGCTCTGACCGGCAAACCGGCAAGCATAGTGGAAAAAATGGTCGAAGGCCGGGTAGAGAAATTCTACAAGGAGGTCACTCTGCTCGATCAGTCATGGATTCGCGATGGCGAAAAAACAATCGGTGACCTGGTCAGAGAGACGTCGGCGAAGGTCGGCGAGAATGTCGTCGTCCGTCGTTTTGCCCGTTTCAAGATCGGCGAAGAGTAGCGGATACCAACAACGCGACAGACCTCCGTTATCCGCGCGCACGGCTCAAGATCTCCGGCGAGGCCCTCGCCGGCGAGAAGGGGTTTGGGTACGACTACGACGTCCTGGACAGGCTTGCGGGCGAGATCACCGACGTCGTCAGGATGGGAGTAGCGCTTGGCCTCGTCATTGGCGGCGGTAATATTGTCCGGGGCACTCAGCTCTCCAAAATGGGAATGGATCGTGTTGGCGCCGATTACATGGGAATGCTCGGCACTGTCATAAACGGCCTCGCCCTTCAGGACGTGATGGAGCGGAGGGGCGTGGAAACGCGCGTAATGTCGGCCATTCGGATGGAAGAAGTCGCGGAGCCATACATTCGCCGTCGAGCGCTGCGCCACTTCGAGAAGGGACGCACCGTCATCTTTGCGGCAGGCACCGGTAATCCCTACTTTTCAACCGATACCGCCGCCGCGCTGCGCGCCATCCAGATGAAGGCAGGGGTAATTATCAAGGCGACGAGCGTTGAGGGAGTTTACTCAGCGGATCCGAAGAAGGATCCGTCTGCAACGCTGTACGACGAACTGACATATCGTGATGTTATCGCGCGCGAGTTGGGCGTTATGGATCAGACCGCGATCACGCTGTGCAAGGAGAATTCTCTGCCGATCATCGTACTGAACATTCACCGTCACGGAGCCGTAGCGAGCGCGCTCCGGGGCGAAAGAATAGGGACCATCGTTCAATGACCGCTATCGCAGGAAATACCATTCCCGAGCTGACCAAATCATGCCGGTTGGCCATGGACAAAGCCCTGGAGAGCTCGAGACGCGAATTCTCATCGATCCGGAGCGGCAAGGCCACGACGTCGCTGCTGGACACGGTCCGCGTGGACGCCTATGGTAACAGCATGCCCATTTCGCAGCTCGCAACGGTATCTGTTCCGGAGCCGCGAATGCTGACCGTAACGCCCTGGGACAAGGGACAGGCCCAGGCGATCGAGAAGGCCATTCGCGATTCCGATCTGGGCCTGAACCCCACGGGACAGGGTGGAGTGATCCGTGTCCCCATTCCGGCTCTCAACGAGGAGCGGCGCCGCGAGTTGGTGCGCGTGGTTCACAAGCTGGCTGAGGAAGGACGTATTGCCGTTCGCCACGCGCGCACTGAAGCGCGCGATCGCCTGAAGAAGATCGAGAAGATATCGGAAGACGACAAGAAACACGCCGAGAAAGACTTTCAGAAGCTGCACGACGAGGCCATGGGCAAGCTCGACGACCTCGTGAAGGCAAAAGAGGCGGAGATAATGGAGGTGTGATCGCATCTGGCACCGCACAGCTCCGGCAGCACCGCGCACGGCGGCGACGACCCATCCTCGCCGCCGTTCCCCGTAACACGTCACAGTCCGCCTTGTCTGCCTAGTGTCGGAGCTCGCCAGGCGCGTTCTGGCTTCCCTCGTGCTCGTTCCGGTCGTGCTTGCCGCCGGTTGGTATGGCGACTGGGCACTCGCGGCGCTGTTGTCCATCGCGGCGGCAATAAGCGGTTGGGAATTGTTTCGGATCGCGCGCGCGGGGGGAGTGGAGCCCTTCACCGCGGTCGGCGTACCACTGGCGGCGTTGATCCCGCTGGTTATCCACGCCCGGTATCGCGGAGTCTTCGCGCTGGGCGTGCCCTCCGCGATGGTGGCTATTCTCCTGATCTTCGCCATGTCAATCTGGCTCCGCGGCCCTGCCCGGCGCCCGCTGTCCGCTGCGGCTGTCACGGTGTTCGGCATCGTGTATACCGGGGCGATGCTCAGCTTCGCCTATGCAATCAGGTATCATCCTTATACCGTCGGCGCCGCCGGAGGCGCTACGCTTCTCCTATTTCCGCTGCTTCTGACGTGGACCACCGATACGGGGGCGTATTTCGTTGGACGGTCCGTCGGACGCCGCAAGCTGATCCCCTCAGTGAGTCCCGGCAAGTCTGTAGAGGGAGCGCTCGGCGGACTCGTGCTCGCCGTGCTCGTTGCCTGGTTATTTGAGCGCTGGGTTCTGATTCCAGTGGCACACATTGCCTTCGCGCCCGGCGCAGTATTGCTGTTTGGCGCGGTCATCAGTGTCGCTGCTCAGGTAGGTGACCTCGCTGAATCCCTCCTCAAGAGAGAAGCGGGCGTCAAGGACAGCTCGCGAATCATTCCAGGGCACGGGGGCGTTCTTGACCGGCTGGATAGCCTGCTGTTCGTTCTGCCCGCCGCATACTGGCTGTTAAGCGTGCTGCGCCTCGTGCCGGTTCCAGCTTGAAACGTCGTGGAGTCACGATACTCGGCTCCACCGGGTCGATAGGCACGGCTGCGCTCCGCGTCCTGGCCCGGCACCCTGATCGTTTCAGCGTCACCGGGCTGACCGCTTTTTCGAACGCACCGCTTCTCGCGCAACAAGCCGCGCAGTTCAAACCTGCAGTCGTCGGCCTGGTGAATGACGGCGTCAGCCCGCACGCGGGATGGCAACGTGGCCCCGAGTGTCTGGTGGAAGCAGCACGCGCGCCCGGCGCTGACATAGTGCTCAATGCGGTAGTGGGAGCGGCCGGGCTCGACGCGACGCTGGCCGCCGTGCAGGCTGGAAAGCGAGTCGCACTGGCGAACAAGGAGTCGCTCGTGATGGCCGGCGAACTGGTGGCGAAGGCGTGTCGTCACGGCGGAGGCGAGATTGTTCCCGTGGACAGCGAGCACAGCGCCATTTTACAGTGCGTTGCGGGCCGGCCGCACACGGAGGTGCGCCGCGTAATCCTTACCGCTTCGGGAGGACCGTTTCGCTCCTGGGCCCAGGAACGTTTGGAGCGCGCGACGGTGTCAGATGCGTTGCAGCACCCCACGTGGCGAATGGGCAGGAAGATAACGATCGATAGTGCCACTCTGGCCAACAAGGCCCTCGAGGTCATAGAGGCGCACTTTCTCTTCGGCTTTTCCTACGGCCAAATCGACGTCGTTGTGCATCCCCAGAGCATCGTGCATTCGCTCGTCGAATTCGTGGATGGGAGCGTCGTGGCGCAGCTCGGCGTACCGAACATGGAATTGCCCGTGCTATATGCACTCACGCATCCTGAACGCATTGAAGACACAGGTGTACCTTCATTTGATCCTGTGGATTTATCCCCCCTGACATTCGAGCGAGTCCGAGCGGACGATTTCCCTGCCTTGAGGCTTGGAGTAGAAGCGGGGCGGCGTGCAGGTGCGGCACCAGCCGTTTTCAATGCCGCGAACGAGCAGGCGGTTGCCCTCTTTCTCGAAGGGAGAGTTACATTCGGGGATATTCCGCGCGCGATTGGCGCGTCGCTCGATGCGCTCGGTGACCTCGGTGGTGAAAGCCGCGACGCGCTCATCTACGCCGACACCAGAACACGTGCTTACGTGAGAGAACTGTATCGATGCTAGACTTTGTTCGAGGGGCGCTCGCGATAGTCTTTGTCTTTGGCGTGGTAGTGTTCGTGCACGAGCTTGGACACTTTCTGGCAGCCAAGTTCGTGGGCGTCTATACGCCAAGGTTCCCCATCGGTTTCGGACCGCCACTCCTGAGCCGGAAGTGGGGTGAAACGGAGTATATAATCGCGGCGCTCCCTCTCGGCGGCTATGTCCGAATGGCCTCGAGAGAAGATGAGCCGATGGCCCGGCTCGAAGGAGGATCGGAGCGGCCCGCGCATGCGCCTGAAACGGTCGGCGGAAGCGGAGCGCGCCTGGCGGACGAGGAGGAGCTTGCTCCTGGCAGCACGCCACCCAGGTACTGGGACGCGAACGCAATGGCTCCTTTCGGTCCTGTACCGGTGCCGGACCACCGGCTGTTCGAATCGAAATCGCTCCTGGCCCGGTTGTTCATTCTGAGCGCCGGCGTCACGATGAACTTCCTGTTGGCCATAATCGTCCTGGCCGGCACCTATGTCGCTTACGGGAATCCGGTAGTGACCACGCGGACTGTCGGTAGCGTCGAGCCGCTCGCATCCGCACCGAATCTCGCGGAGCAGCTCCTGCCCGGTGACACCATCTTGGCCGTTGACGGCAAGCCCGTCGGGAACTGGAGGGACATCGTGCAGGCGCTCATCACGAATGACGCAGCCACTGCGCGCATTGGCACGCACCGCGGCGAGTTGGTCGTTCCTGTGGGCGGTCCCGGGGAGCCCACTCGCCAAGAGCTCGTGATATCGATTCAACGTCTGGTTCCGGCGGTTATCGATCGGGTACTCCCTGGGGGAGCGGCCAGGACCGCCGGTTTACTTGCCGGCGACACTATCCTCGCCATAGACGGTATGCCGGTTAAGGGATGGGTTCAGGTGGTTTCCCGCATTGAGGAATCTCCGGGCGCTGCTTTGGAGCTCAGCCTGGGAAACTCGCAAGGCCGGCGCTCCATCAGCGTTACCCCCGATTCCAATACCGCGCGAAATGCTCGGACCGGCGAAACACGCATCGTGGGGAAGATCGGTGCGGCGGTCAGACCGGATGTGAGTTACGAGCGAGTGCCACTCGGCGCGGCGATCGCCGCTGGGTGGTCCGACGCCTGGGGAATTACCGGAGCCGTTGGCGGCATGCTGAGAGACCTGACAACGGGACGCGCCTCGCCCAGGGAGCTTGGCGGCATAATTCAGATTGCTTCCGAGTCTTCGGAGGCCGCCAAGAGCGGTTTCGATACCCTGCTGCAGTTTCTTGCCCTGATAAGCGTGAATCTCGCCGTCTTCAACCTGTTGCCAATTCCGATTCTGGACGGCGGTCAGATTCTGCTCAACACGGCGGAGTCCGTGCGCGGCAAGGCCTTCAGTGAACGGACGCGGCAGTATATCGCTTACGCAGGCCTCGCTGCAATCGGCGTTCTCGTGATGCTGGCAATGTTCAACGACGTAGCTCGCAGATGGTTGTGAGCTGGCCGCTGCGCGGTGCTGTACGATTAGTCATCCCGCTGCTCCTCCCCTTCGTCACCGCGTTGGGCGCCGCGCAGCAACCGCCGGCCGCGCGATTTCAGGTAGCCGGCGTGGGGGACAGTACCTTCACCTTCCATCTCGGTAAGATGCACTGGGTGAGGAAAGGCCAGCAGGGACTCGCCGTGGACCCCAGGAGAAATGACGGGCTGGTAGCGCGATTCCGGGTGCTGCAAGTGGTGGGAGGAGAGGTTACAGCGCTTGTCACGGGAAAGACCATGGAGCTCTCGCGCGATCATGTGGCGATCATCGTGCCCCGCTCAGTACCCTGGTATCGCCAGCGGTTTTTCTGGGTGGGTTTCGTCATTGGCAGTAGCGCGGGAGCGTTTGCTGCATCACGGTAGAACCCCGGACTTTTTTCCGCTGGCTTTACGCAACCCACTTAGCCACAGATCAGGGAGATGGGCCTTGTCGTCATCGTCTTGCCCGCTTCGATCCGTATATCGGAGTTCTGGTAGTCTGCGCAGGTGGGAGCCGAAATCTTCAGATCGTAACGGCCGGCTGGAAGGATAAGGCGAACCCGTCCTTCCACGGTGCCGGACATTTGAGTGGGGCCGTCCAGCTCGGTTACCGCATACCTGGCACCGTCGTGTTTTCCATCGATGACCAGGAGACCGCAAGCTCGAGGGTTCAGTGTCACGCTTGTAACGCCGGACCGCGCAACCGTTATCGAGCGGCTTTCCCTGGAAGTAGGGCACAGGGAGGTGCTCTCGACCCACGCGGCTATTACGTGCTGGCCGGCCGGCATGGTGTCGCTTTCCCATCGTCCCCGTCCGACATTCTTTCCATCTACGGCCAGCATAGCCTTGCCTGGCGCCATGATTCGAACAACCCGTCGCGGGATGACCGCGCTTTCCACGGGTGGAATTGCAGGCACTGCAGCCTTCGGAATGGAATCCGTACCGGCTGAAGTCTCAGGCACTTCCTTCCTGGACCGTAGGGTAACAGCCAGCGCGGAGACGACAAGCACGATCAGCGTTGCCGCAATCGCTGCAGGGCGGTGGCGTCTAAAAAATACGGCCGCGGGTACACCGGCTCGCGGTGGTGCCCCATCTGCAAGGCGCGGCATTTCGAGCGTGCGCTCGTCCGTGCTGTCAGTCCGGTTGCTCGACAGGCGAGTGAGAGCTTCCTGAAGGGCTTCCGCCGATGCGAAGCGGTGGTCCGGCTCCTTGGCAATGCATTTGAGAATGATGCGGTCCATCTCGACGGAGACACTGGGATTCAGGGAGCGTGGCGACGGAGGTTTGTCCTCAACATGTTTCCGCGCGATCTCGTACCAGTCGTCGCCATCGTATGGCAGCATTCCGGTAGCACAGCGAAAGAGCGTGATACCGAGAGAATACACATCGGCCCGCCCATCGAGGTGCAGTCCTCTTGCTTGCTCCGGCGAGAAATATTGAGGAGTGCCAACCACCATGTTGGTGCCTGTTTGCTTCACATAGCCCGAAACCGCCCGCGCGATGCCGAAATCGGCGACGATCGCGTTGCCGTGCGCGTCGAACATGATGTTGTCGGCCTTGATGTCCCGGTGAATCACACCTTCGCGATGCGCGAAGGCGAGCGCATTTGCGACGTCTATTCCCGTGCGCAGCAGCGGTGCTTCCGGCAATGTCCCCATAACTCGCAGGCGGTCGACAAGACCGTGCGGCAGGTAGTCCATGACGAAGTAAACGGCGTCAGCTTCGCGGCCGACCGCCAGGATGCGGATAATGTTGGGATGGCGTAGCTTGGCGGCTATCGATGCTTCCCGCCGGAAGCGCGACTCGAAGGTCTCATCACCGGCGAAATGCGGCTTGAGAACCTTGACGGCGATGGGAATATCGAGCTCCGGGTCATACCCCTTGTAGACCCAGGCGAAGCCGCCGGAGCCGACGACAGAGTCGATGCGAAAGCGACCGAGAGACCGGCCCAGGTGGCGCTCTGGCAAATCAGTGATGGGGGATCATGGACGAAGTGCGGTCAATCTTGAGGCTGCCGGAGGCCATAAGACAGCGCTGAACCTTTACATGGAGCCGCCGGTTCAGTAAATTAGCCAGCTACAATCGAATCGGCGTTTCGCGCAGTGGATGTGGGAGAATATACTTAATGGCTTTTCAGAAATCAGCGGCAATAGACAAGTACCGGGCGCACGGCACGGACACCGGCTCCGGCAAGGTGCAGGTGGCCGTTCTTACCGAGCGGATCAATTATCTTACCGATCACTTCAAGGCTCACGCGAAGGATCATCATGGCCGGCGCGGTCTGCTCAAGATGGTAGGGCAGCGCCGGCGTCTGCTGGATCATTTGCAGGAAACCGACGTCGAGGGTTATCGGCAGCTTATCCAGGATCTTGGACTCCGGCACTAACATCGCAGCTTTTCCCTCGCGCGGGCACCTGGGCAACGGTTCCCGCGCGTTTTGTGTTCCTCCGAGGATTTGACACAGTATGCAACGTATTGAACGTGATTTCGCGGGCCGCCGGCTCGTTATCGAGACCGGACGCATGGCCAAGCAGGCAGCAGGTGCCGCGATGGTTCAGTTCGGGGACACCATGGTCCTCGCCGCCGTCACCGTCAGCGAGACGCAGAGTCCGCTCCCCTTCTTCCCCCTCCTGGTTGAATACAGGGAAAAGTCGTATGCGGCGGGAAAGATCCCCGGCGGCTTCATCAAGCGTGAGGGACGCCCCAGGGATGAGGAAATCCTGTCCGCGCGCATCATTGACCGTTCCATCAGGCCGCTGTTTCCCGAAGGCTTCAAGAACGAGGTGCAGGTTTTCATCTATGTCATATCGGCTGACCAGGAGAACGACGCGGATGTTCTCGCGCTTCTCGCTGCATCCTTTGCTCTCAACGTCTCCAAAATCCCATTTCTCGCACCAATAGCCTGCGTTCGTCTCGGACGGCTGCAGGAGAAGTGGGTAATCAACCCCACCTTCAAGCAGCTCGAGTACAGCGACCTCGACGTCGTCGTAGCCGGATCGAGTGACTCCATCGTGATGGTAGAGGGAGGAGCGCTCGAGGTGAGCGAAGAAGATATCGTCAGCGGACTCGGCGTCGCGCACCGCGCGATGAACGAACTCATCGGACTTCAGAACGAGCTGCTGCGGCAGGGTCGAGTCGAGAAGATGAGCTGGGTCAGGAGCGAACAGGATAGCACTCTGGTGAACCGCGTGAAGGAGCTTGCGGACGGAAAGATCAAGGACGCGCTCAACCAGCGTGAAAAGCACGAGCGCATCGGTGCGGTGGAAGCGGTAAAGCGCGAAGCGATCGATGAGCTTACCTCCGATTTTCCGGATAACGCAAAGGATATAGCTCTTCTCGTCGCCGACGTGGAGTACCACGGACTTCGCGCGCAGGTACTCGATACCGGTGAGCGAGTCGACGGGCGCAGGGCCACTGAGGTGCGTCCAATCACTATCGAAGCTGGGTTGCTGCCCCGCGCGCACGGGTCGGCGCTGTTCACGCGGGGCCAGACTCAGGCGCTCGTGGCCGTCACGCTCGGTACCGCGAACGACGTTCAGCGTCTCGATAGCATTGACGATTCAGGCGAGACCACCAAGTCGTTCATGCTGCATTACAATTTCCCGCCATTCTCGACCGGGGAAGTTCGCCCAATGCGAGGCACCAGCCGGCGCGAAATCGGTCATGGCAACCTCGCGGAGCGCGCTATACAGGGGGTAATGCCACCATTCGAGGAGTTCCCGTACACGGTGCGAATCGTGTCCGATATCCTCGAGTCCAATGGCTCGTCATCCATGGCGTCCATCTGTGGGGGATCGCTCGCACTCTTCGATGCTGGAGCGCCTATTCGCGCCGCGGTCGCGGGTGTGGCGATGGGCCTTATCAAGGAAGGCGATCGCTACGCAATTCTTACGGATATCCTGGGGACGGAGGATCACCTCGGCGACATGGACTTCAAGGTCGCGGGAACTGATCGAGGGATTACGTCGATTCAGATGGATATCAAGATCCAGGGACTTGACCTCAAGATCATGCGCGAAGCGCTGGCGCAGGCAAAGGAAGGACGTTTGCATATTCTCGGCGAGATGAAAAAGGCGCTCGCTGAGCCGCGCGCCGAAATGTCACAGTATGCGCCGCGGATAGAGACTCTGAAGATCAGCCCCGAGAAAATCGGCGACCTCATCGGTCCCAAGGGCAAGACAATTCGAGGGATTCAGGATGAGACTGGAGCGGAGCTTACAGTCGATGACAGCGGTCTCGTCACCATTGCCGCCGTGGGCGGTGAGGCGATGGAGCGAGCGCGAGCCATGGTCAAGGCGCTTACCGCGGAGCCCGATATTGGTGCGACGTACGAGGGAACAGTGGTAAGCACGACGGCATTCGGCGCTTTCGTGGAGATCATGCCGGGCACCGAAGGGTTGGTGCACATCTCCGAGCTCAAGCACGGACGAACGGAGAGAACCGAGGACGTTGTCAAGAAAGGTGATCGCGTCCAGGTGAAGCTCCTCGAGCGTGACGAGCGCGGCCGTTTGCGGCTGTCCATGAAGGCGCTGGTTGCAAAGCCCGAGGGAATGCAGGAAGAAGGAAGCGGCGGCCGGGCCGGCGGAGATCGCGAATCACGTCCGCCGCGGCGGGATCGCGAGCAAAGCGACACCGAATCGCGGGATCGCGTCCCGGCCGAGAGCGGAGCAGCCGAGGGAGACGGCGGTGGACGGGGTGCCGAGTCGCGTGGGCGCCGTCCCGGAGGCGGGCGGCCGCGCAGATGAGCGCGGCTGGCGCGGTCGCGGGCGAACTCCGTCGTACCGTGCTGCCGAATGGGCTGACCGTACTCTCGGAACAAATCCCGGGCGTGCGGTCTGTCGCTTTTGGGAGTTGGGTTCGAGCGGCGTCCGTGCACGAGCCGCGGGAGCGGATGGGCGTTTCGCATCTGCTGGAGCACATGGTTTTCAAGGGCACAGAGCACCGAAGCGCGAAGGAAATCGCGGTGTCCCTGGAGTCGCTCGGTGGCTCACTCGATGCATATACCGCGCGCGAACACACGTCCTTTCAGGCGCGTGTTCTCGATGAACACCTGCAGCAGGCGGCGGATGTCATCGGCGATCTCGTATTCCGGCCCCTCCTGCGAGCTGAGGATCTGAAGCTCGAGCGCAAGGTGGTGCTGGAAGAAATCAGCATGGTCAACGATACCCCGGACGACCTCGTTTTCGAGCTACACAACGAGGCGATGTGGGGCGGCCATCCTTACGGATATTCCATTCTCGGAACCCGGGACACCGTGTCATCGCTGGGCGTTCGGGATCTGAGGGAGTTGCACGGCCGCGCCTATCACCCGCCGCAGCTAGTAGTCGCAGCGGCCGGCAACGTGGGCCACGACCAGCTGCTCGAGGCGCTGGCGGAGACTGGCTGGATGATGGTGCCCAGCGGCGAAACAGCTCAAGCGGTCTGGCCTGATCCGCCCGCCGCCAGCGCTGGCTACAGGCACATCCACCGCGACAGCGCACAGACTCACGTCGTCTTTGGCGCCCCGACCGTGCCGCATCGCGATCCGCGCAGGTATGCCGTTGTCCTGGTGAGCACCGTACTCGGCGGCGGAATGAGCTCCCGGCTTTTTCAGCGCGTGCGCGAGGATATGGGCCTTGCGTACTCCGTGTACACATACCAGAGCTTCCATCCGGATGTCGGTGTGCAAGGTATATACGTGGGCACCACACCTGAGACTGCTG
>JBPCJT010000224.1:0-5135 GCA_051005015.1 Gemmatimonadaceae bacterium
TGGCTATTGCGTCTACGCTCAGCGTTCTTACTTTGAGTGCGAACTGATGTTCGTGTGTTCGAGGCAAGCGCCCTACGTACCCAATATTCGGGAGAGACAATCGATGGCCACCAAGAAGAGCGCGTCGAAGAAGTCGGCGGGCCGCGCCACCAAGAAGAGCGCGTCGAAGAAGTCGGCGAGCCGCGCCACCAAGAAGAGCGCGTCGAAGAAGTCGGCAAAGAAAGCTCGCAAGCCGGCGGCCAAGAAGTCCGGCAAGAAGCGGACGCCGAATGCCGCGTTCATGAAACCCATGCAGCCGAGCCCTGAGCTCAGCGCCGTCGTGGGGGGCAGTCCGATTCCGCGCACCGAGGTTACGAAGAGGCTGTGGGCGTACATCAAGAAAAACGGTCTGCAGGACGCGAAGGAGAGGCGCAACATCAACGCGGACGACAAGCTGCGTGCCGTGTTCGGCGGCAAGCGCCAGGTGACTATGTTCGAGATGACGAAATTGGTGAACCAGCATCTGAAGTAGTTTTACCACGGTAACTGCACGATGGGGGCGCGCTCGGCGAGGGCGTGCCCCTCTCGCATCACGGCCAATGTGACAGCGTCTCTCCCCTTCTGGATTCGCGCGCTTCTGGCGCTGGATCGTGCTTCGGGTCAGCTGGCGCGAGCGGCTGCCGCCGTACGGGAGGAGGCACTGCTCGCCTGGGTGTCTCCGGCACGCCGGGATGCGCTCACGGTCGCCCTGTTCGACCGACAAGCGACCTACGCGCCGGGAGGTAACACATTTAAACGCGGTCTTTTTGACTGGGAGAGCGAGCTTCTGGGGCATCCGGTAGTGCCCCGTCATGGTCGCATCCTGCTCGGTGGGGCGGGGGGTGGACGTGAAACGGTTGCACTGCGCAATCTGGGCTACGAAGTATTCGCTTTCGACCCTGCGGCAGCGTTGGTGCGGTCTGGCGCGAGCGCGGTAGCGGCACTGCCGGGCGCGACACTCGTGCGCGCGTCATACGGCGATTTGATACGTGCGTCGCGGGGTGAAGCGAATGTTCTATCGAGTGTTCTCACGACGCGCTTCGACGCCTTGATCCTTGGCTGGGGCAGCATCTCGCATGTGATGGAGGATGTCGACCGCATCGCAATCCTGCGCGCAATGCGCTCAGTGGCACCCAACGCGCCCGTGCTGTTCAGCTTCGATGAGCCAACTGTCCTGGAGAAACCAGGCGGACTGCTTGATCGTACGAGAAGAGCGTTGCGACGCGCGTTCGCGCTGATCGGGGCTCCGGGGCGGGTACGCGAAGGGGACCGCTTCGTTTCGTGGGCCGGCTTCTTTCGCGAAAGCACGGCAGCCGAGATCGCGGCACTAGCACGGGACGCGGGGTATCAGGTAGCGTTCATCGGAACAGGGCCGGGTAGAGCGATTCTCGTGAACAGTGAACAGTGAATAGTGATGAGTAATTCGAAGCTCTCCAAATCCGCATCCAAATGACTGTGGCTGCGCGAAAGAAACGAACGGGTGCGAAGGGCCCGGGCAATTCCAAAAACGTTGTCGCGCAGGCGCGTGGAAAGGGTGCTACGCGGCGCGAGCCCTTTAATTTGTGGGAGTTCATAAAGGGATTGCTTCCCGCAATCGCGATCTTTCTCGTCATCAAGACGTTTTTGTTCGAGGCGTATCGCATACCGTCGGCGAGCATGGAACCGGCGATGCTGGTGGGTGACTTCCTGTTCGTCAACAAGCTGGTCTACGGGCCGAACATCCCATTCACCGACGTCAATCTGCCCGGCTACTCCGATCCCACGCGCGGGGAGATCGTGATATACAAGTCGCCTTATCAGAAAGATCAACCGTGGGACCCGACGCCGACGGTGGTGAAGCGCATAGTTGGAGTTGGCGGAGATACTCTGCACATGCGAAAAGGGCTGTTGTATGTGAATGGCATAGCTCAGAGACAGGGGTTCGGAGTTGCGCCCGATCCGTTTTTCGTGGACGGTTACGACCCGAATTTCGAGTGGCAGAAGGCGGTTGGCTTGAAGTCGTCAAGGTTCGGCGCCGCACCCGCAATTCCGACGCACGACGAGTGGGGGCCGTTCGTTGTCCCTGAAAATCACATTTTCGGGCTCGGCGATAACCGGTACCAGTCCAAGGATGCTCGTTACTACGGATTCGTACCGCGCAAGAACGTTCGGGGACGTCCGATTTTCGTGTACTACTCGCACGATTGCGCGAATAGCGGCCCCCCGATCGCCTGTTTCGTGACCAGTGTCCGCTGGGGAAGGATCGGGGACCAGATCAAGTAGCTGGGGAGTGGGAGTGGGAGCAGGAAGTGGGCAGCGTGAACGAGAACATTGTTACTGCGCGGATGCCATGAAGCGATTCAGTGGTGGACACAACTGCGAAGTACGAACTTCGAAGTGTGAGACAGCGCTGCTGGTCGCGGCGCTTCTTGTCGCATTGTCGGCGCATGTCGGCTCCCAGGCTACGCCCGCCGAAAGCACCCCGGTTACGCCGCTTTCTTCTTCCGCCCTGCAGGATTCCGCGCGGGCGCGGCTCTCCCAGATCGAAGGACGTATCGACGTGCCCGGTCTTGACAGCGTGGTGGAGGTCCGGCGCGACCGGTGGGGGGTGCCGCACATCTACGCGCGCACGCAGCACGATCTGTTTTTCGCGCAAGGATACGTGGCGGCGCAGGACAGGCTCTGGCAGATGGAGATGTGGCGCCGCGCCGGCGAGGGGCGTCTGGCCGAATTGGTGGGCGCGAAAGCGGTGGAGCGCGACAAGTTCGCGCGACTCGTCAGGTATCGGGGCGATATGGAGGCGGAGTGGAAAAGTTACGCGCCCGACGCGAAGCAGATCGTGCGCGCGTTCGTTCAAGGTGTGAACGCGCATATAAACCATGTGAAGGATCGCCCGCCAATAGAATTCACGCTGTTAGGCATCGCGCCCGAGCCCTGGAGCGATGCAGTCCCTCTCCTGCGCCTGGCAGCTTTCGACGTGAGCGGCAATGCGGACCAGGAAGTCCTGCGTGCCCGGCTCGTCGCGCTGGCGGGGAGGAAGAAGACTGAGCAGCTCTGGCCCACCGATCCGTATCGCGCGCTGGATCCGGCTCCTGGACTCGACCTCGGCGGAATCGACACCACCGTCGCCGCGGGAATCTTCGATGCCGCTCGTCCTGTTGGCTACGAACGCATCACGGGATCGAACAACTGGGTGGTGAAGGGCTCGCGCTCAGCGACCGGGAAGCCGCTGCTCGCTAACGATCCGCATCGGTCGATCGCGCTTCCGTCGCTTCGGTACATAACGCACCTCGTTGCACCGGGGTGGAATGTGATTGGCGCCGGAGAGCCCGCGCTACCGGGAGTGGCGCTCGGCCACAACGAGCGAATCGGGTTTGGGTTTACCGTGGTGGGAATGGACCAGCAGGACATCTACGTCGAGCAGGTTCGGGATTGCGGCGCACGAGGCGAAGGAGTCGTGAGGCGCTGCTCGCTCCACAGGGGTGTGTGGAAGCCGACCAGCGTTCTGCTCGACACGATTCGCGTGCGTGGCGAACCCCCGCGCGTCGTGTCCCTCGAGTTTACCAGGCATGGTCCCGTTGTGGGCGAGGACAGCGGGCGAGTCTTCGTACTGCGGTCGGCGACCAGCGAGCCCGGGGCGGCGGCGTACCTCGCGTCGCTTTCACTCGATCGCGCCCACGATTGGCGGAGCTTCCTCGCTGCCGCGGCGCGGTGGAAGACCCCGACGGAGAACCTCGTCTACGCCGATGTGGATGGAAATATCGGTTGGGTGGCGGCTGGACTCATGCCGGTGAGACGCTGGTCAGGACTCCTTCCCGTTCCGGGTGATGGCCGCTACGAATGGGATGGCTGGGTGCCTTTCGCACGGTTGCCGAAGTCCTACAATCCAGCGGCGGGCTTCATCGTTACCGCGAATCACAACATCCTGCCGCGCGGGTACACCATTCCACTGAACTACGAGTTCGCGCCTCCGCATCGGGCGGACAGGATCAGGGAAGTGTTGCGTGACAGCACGGGCTGGACGGTCGCGGCATTCGAGCGTCTGCAGCATGACGAGTACCTGGACATCGCGCGCCGGCTTTTGCCGGCACTGCTCTCAGCCGCCAAAGCTCGGGGGCTTTCGGAGCGCGATGCTGTTCGCGTGCTGGCTCGCTGGAACTTCGAGATGTCGCGTGACTCGATGGCGCCGCTGCTGTACCAGGCGTGGTACAACGCGCTCAGCGGCCGGGTGTATGCCGCGCTTGCCAGCGCCGCGGCCAGCGACGCGGTGCCGTACCGGGACGCCGAGCTGGTTGTTCGGATGGCGACGGGCAGCGAATGGCGAGCGGCGCGCCGGGATTCGATGGCACTGTCGGCACTCGATGAGGCGACCGCGGACCTCACCCGCCGGCTCGGTGGCAACCGCTCGCGCTGGGTCTGGGGGGCACTGCATCGCGCGTACTTCCGCCATCCGCTGGCGGAGGCGTTCGATCTGCCGGCCATGCCGCGCGGCGGGAACGGGCAGACGGTGAACATGACCGGAGGGGGAGGTTTGCTCCAGACGAGCGGCGCGTCCTTCCGCGAGATTCTCGATCCGTCCGACTGGGATAACTCTGTCGCCACCAGCACGCCGGGCCAGTCGGGCCAACCGGGGAGCGCGTTCTACGGTGACCTGCTGCCGTTGTGGGGACGCGGCGAATACTTCCCGCTCGCGTATTCGCGGGCGATGGTGGAACGGGAGACGAAGCATGTATTGATGCTAGTTCCGAGGTGACGGCTCAGGTGCCCCACACCGCCTTTCCGGCCGCGACCACCTCCCGCCCCCCGCCTCCCGCCTCCCGCAAGCTCGTCCGCGGTCTCTCCCTGCTCGGCGCCGTCGCGCTGATCGTCGGCAACATGGTGGGGACGTCGCTGTACACGCTGCCTGCGTCGGTTGCGAAGGCAGCTGGCCCGTTTGGAATTGTCGCCTGGCTCTTCACTGCCGCGGGATATCTGTTCGTCGCGCTCGTGTACGCCAGCCTCGGCACGCGGTACCCGCGCACGGGCGGGCCGTACGTGTATGCGCGCGAAGCGTTCGGAGAATTCGCGGGATGCCAGACGGTGTGGGCATACTGGTTCAGCGCCGTGATCGGCAACGCGGCGATGGTAACGGGCGGGAT
>JBPCJT010000225.1:0-14006 GCA_051005015.1 Gemmatimonadaceae bacterium
CCGCGCTCGAGCTCACGGTAAGGATGACGCGCCTGTCATTCCAGTCGCTATGGTCCAGGCGGCGCTCGAACGGGTCCGCGCGGCCGGCTTAGGTGAGCCGCCCGCCCTGTCCCACAGATAATGCCTTTACCTCTGCTAACAACGGGTCAGCTAACCAGGACATTAATTGCATGCGTCAACAAGAGTCTCGCGTGACCAAGCTCGAGCACGGCTGGCAAAACTCTAGCGGCGGCGATGAGTGCCCCGAGTGTGGACAGCTTCCGTCCGAGCAGATACGCATCGAATGGGGCGGTTTCCCAATCTGCACGACTTGCCGTGCGACCATCTGGCCGGCGGCCGAGGAATTCTTCAAGGGCTGGAGAGCCGCATGAAGAGCGGGCGTTGCCGTGGCAAGAATAGCAGAGGCCAGGCGTGTGGGATGCCGCGCGTCGGTGACTCGCTGTACTGCTTCACTCATGCGCCTGAACGGGCGCAGGACCGCGCGAAGGCACGGAAGCAAGGTGGACATAACCGTCAGACGCCTAATGCGCCCCGGGGCGTATTAGAGGCGGTTCATCTCCGCGACGTGACGAGCATTCAGGAGCTGCTCGAGCGCGTAACCGCCGATACTCTGATCCAGGAGAACAGCGAGCGTCGATCGCGGGCGATGGGTGGTCTCATGGGAATTGCATTACGCGCTCTCGAGGTCGGCGAATTGGAAGAGCGCGCAGCCGCGCTGGAGCAACGGCTCAGCAAGCCAAGGAGGTTCGCGTGAAGCTATCGGCAAGGGTAGGCGCATTGGAGCGTGTCCCTGCTGTCTCGTCGCCCCAGCAGGAGCGATGCCCGCGGTGCGGTACGTCGCCGGCCGAGAGGGTGCGTGAACGGCTCGACCGGTTGCTGGCTGGGAAAGCTGTTAACGTGGGCTGCGACCCTTGTACGTGATCATCCCGTGCTCAACCGTGTGACTTAAATCGATGAGGCTCGCGGTATCGGGCGAGTCTGGCATGCGTGGCAACTTCGCATCTTCTTTGTTCGTGGCCAGACGGCCGAGTCTGCGCAACGACTAAGCTGGTGCAGTTAGTTGAAAAACGACGCTCTCCCGGCCTGTGTCATCCGTCTTCGATCCCACCCGGACCGCGCCGATCTTCTCCACCGCCTTCTGCGAGCGGAAGTTTTCTGGACCGATCAGAAAGATCACGCTTTGCACGAATCGAAAGGCATGCCGCAACATGAGGTCTTTCATTTCCTTGTTGTAAACGCCGCCCCAGTGCGACCGGGCCAGGAACGTCCAGCCGATTTCGATCTCGCTCCTTTCCTCGTCGTATCCGTGGAACCGTGATGAGCCGATGACACGGCCATCTTTGACGTCAATCACTACAAGCGCTCCGCCGGATTCCATGGCCTCACGAAAAAATTCCCGGAAGACCGCTTCCTTGTAACGATCGTTCGCCGGATGCTGCTCCCAGATGAGCGGATCTGACGCCACGGCGTAAAGGTCATCCCAATCTTCCGGTCGCAGTGGGCGCAGCCGAAGCAGATCGCCTTCCAAAGTCGGCTGGAGCTCTAGCGCAAGCAAAGCATCGCAGCGAAGGGAGAATTCAATGTCTAAGAATTCCGAAAGATAAAATGGCACCATGCGGCCAAGGCGATGGTGCGAATGCGGAACTCGCCACACCAACAGCAGCGGCAACCGGCGTAGGTTGATCACTTGCTCTGACTTGGCTCTGGGCGGTGAGTTGAAGCTGCCCAAGCTCTCTGGGTCTCGCGCACCATCGACGGACGCACTGAGACAATCTTGAGCGTGCTACCGTTGGGTGACTCTCTCGGCTACTTGAGCATAGAGAGTTATAAGCGCGGACAATTCTCTTGGAAGCGCTTGTGGCAAGGAAGAGTGATGGCATGCCCGGACAAGGATTATACGCGCTGGCTGAGCAGTTTGAGTTCATCTCGAGCTTCGGGCGCGGAGGAGTTAACCGCACGATCAAGGGGTGAGCCCGTCAGAATTTCTAGAGCCCCACAGGGGTCCATTGCCGATAAACTCATCAGATCAGGGATGTAAGCAATGTCAGCCCTGACATTGCTTGTATTGGGTTCAGCCTCCCACGCAGTGACACGCTAGAGGAGTGTGACGTTTACCGCGGTGATGCCATTCTCAGGCACTCCTCGAGCTCCGTAGCTCACAGGTGCATCCACGCTTCAGGGCACGAAAGAACACGCGGTCCTCCGCATGATTGGCGAACACAAGCGAGCCAGGCTTTGCCGGCGGCTCGAGCGAGCCGGTTGCCTTAGCAGATTCGTACATCATCCACAACTCGCCGGTGCTGTCCTCGAGAATGTGACGGCCTTTCCTGTCTTGGAAGGTGCGAGCAGTCATCGACGATTACCGCAGGCTCCCATCACCCTATCTATCCGTCACAGCGTCACAAATCCTCTTTAGGGCGGCGGCGTGTGCGCGCGAAATATCCCACTATGCGGTTTTATTCGCTCCGCCTTCAGCCATGGAACAGACGCAGCGTGGGCCCTGCTGGGGCCGATTCCCTCCGGCTGCCACTCAAAACCAGCTTGTCCAGGCAATTCCCATTCTGTCTCCACCATGCCACAATGATTGTGGAGTAAGCCGCGCCCACGCGTCGCTTTGAAAGCATAGCGTAGCGAACGACGCGTCTGGCAGCAGGCGCCAACGGCCGCCGCCGCCGCATTCCGACGATCGCTCGTCAGCTTCATTGCGAGACTGTGTGAAAACTCTGTAGACCTTCGGCGGCATTGATTGTATAGTGTGCGCGTCTCGACTGGACCGCGTGCTGCGAGGTGCCGCAAATGGGCTACATAGAAGGCAGTGACCGCGATCAGCAGGTGCTCTTTCCCGAGGTCCTCGACGAATATATCGCCGCCGAGAACCCGGTTCGCTTCCTCGACGCCTTCGTGGCCTCGCTCGATCTCGCGGCGCTTGGGTTTCGGCGCGCGGTGCCCAGCGAGACCCGCCGGCCCGCCTACGATCCCGGCGACCTCCTTCGCCTGTATCTGTACGGCTATCTCCACCGCCTCCGGTCGAGCCGGAGGCTCGAGCAGGAGACGCACCGGAACGTCGAGCTGATCTGGCTGCTGCGCAGGCTGCGCCCTGATTTCAAGACGATTGCCGACTTTCGCCGCGATAACGCACAGGCCCTCAAGGGAGTGTGCCGGGAGTTCACGCTGCTCTGTAAGCAGCTTGATCTCTTCGGCGGCGAGCTGGTGGCGATCGATGGCAGCAAGTTTCGGGCGGTAAACAGCAAGCGGCGCAACTTCAGCCAAGCGAGTCTCGAACGGCTGCTCGCCGGGATCGACGCGCGCATCGCCGAATATTTGGGCGCCTTGGACACGCAGGATGAGGCGGAGCGGGACACGCCGGCAGCGAGTGCACCAGAGCTGCAGCAGAAGATCGCGGCGCTCCGCGTGCGGCACGAGACGTACGTGACGCTCCTTGCGCAACTGGAGGCGAGCGGCCAGACGCAGATCTCCTTGACCGATCCCGAGAGCCGCAGCATGAAAGCCGGCGCCGGCACGGAGGTCTGCTATAACGTCCAAACGGCGGTCGACGCGAAGCACAAGCTGATTGTCGCCCATGACGTGACCAACGCGCCGACCGACCGTGAGGGTTTGAGCGCGATGGCGACGGCCGCGAACGAGGTGCTCGCGGCCGCGGACCTCAACGTTATCGCCGACATGGGCTACTACAGTGGACCGGAGGTCGTCGCGTGCCTGGACGCGGGGATCACCCCGACGGTGCCGCGCCCACTGACCTCCGCGAACGCGAAGCTCGGGCTCTTTACTAAGGAAGACTTCACCTACGACGCCACGCGGGATCGGTACCGGTGCCCGGCGGGCGAGACGCTCGCCTATCGCTTCTCGACGGTGGAGCAAGGCCGCGGGATGCGCTACTACAGCACGGCCGCGTGCGGCACCTGCGCGTTGAAACCACGCTGTACGCGGAACAAAGACTCGCGGCGCATCACACGTTGGGAACAGGAAGCAGTACTCGAAGCGATGGAGCAGCGCCTGAAGGCGAAGCCGGAGTTGGGGACGCGGCGGAAGGCGATCGTCGAGCATCCGTACGGCACGATGAAGCGCGGCATGGACCAGGGCTACTTCCTGCTGCGCGGCCTCGCGAAAACCCGCGGCGAATTCAGCCTGACGGTGCTCGCCTACAACATCAAGCGGGTGATCAATCTCGTCGGCGTCCCGCAGCTGATGGGCGGCGCTTGGATAGAGGTGAGCCATCGCGTGTCACGAACCGCGCCCCGCACCACCGCGTCCAGACGAGCCACACGAGCCTCAGAATGACTTCCTAACGACTGAACGCCGGAGCCGCGGCGGCGACCGAACCAGCATGAACTTCGAAGCCTTTTTCACACAGTCTCAGCGCTGGTTAGGCTGCGCACTCGGCATAGATGCCCTCGGGAGATGGTTAGGATAATCTCGTCCTCGCCGTTGACGACGCGCGTCGCGAGTAAACGATGCAAGGGAGGGAGCCTAATAGCGGGATTGAATTAGCTGATTTGCGGCCAGCGATCCGCCCAGGGCCGTGCTTCTTCCAGCTGCGATGCTACTCGAAGGAGGACGTCTTCACATCCGCGATCGGCCACCAACTGGATCCCAATCGGCATTCCATCGGCCCAGGCTGCCGGCAGCGAAACCGCAGGCTGTCCCGTGAAGCTGTAGGGTACTGTATACAACCCAAACGCCTCAGCCAGTCGCCAACTCTGCTCCGAAGATTCCAGCTCCGAGAATGCCCCAACCGCCGGGGGTATCCCGTTCGTCGCCGGGGTAAGAAGGAGGTCGAAGCCGCCTGCCCACCATTCGCGGATCGGACGCACGCCTGCAACCAGTCTGTAGCACGCCTTCTCCACGTCGACCGTCGCGTACCTTCGTCCGTCGTTCAGCATTCTCCATGTCGCCGGCTCCAGGTCGTCAGGACCAGGCTCTCGCCCGGTGCGACCGATCCAGGCATCGAGTCGCGCCACCAACTCGCTCGCTGCGATGATCCCTCTGGGTCCGCCGAGCCCCGTTGGACCATCGAGCGCAGTCGGATACGACTCTTCGACCACATGCCCGAGCGATTCCAGGAGGCGAGCCATCTCCACAACAGCTGCCGCGCTTGCGGGATCCGCATCACGTACTCCGGGTCGCAACTCTCGACATCCGCGCAGGAGCGGGTCATGCTTCAAGAACCCCACTCGTAAACACCCGGGGTCAGCCCCGACCTCCCTTCGGTAGGGTTGGCGGGGCGGAGGGACGATGACTCGGTCCCCCGGCACGGCACCGCAAACGGCGTCGAGGACTGCCGCGGCGTCACGCACGGAACGCGTGACGACGTGCTCGACGACATTGCCGAGCAGTCCGGGCACAGCCGTCGGTCCCACAGGCGTACGTCCTCGGGATGGTTTCAGACCGACCAGCCCACAACACGCCGCGGGGATGCGGATCGACCCCGTTCCGTCATTCGCATGCGCCACCGACACCATGCCCGATGCGACGGCGGCGGCGGACCCACCGCTCGACCCGCCTGCGGAGCGCTCTGGATTCCACGGATTGCGGGTCGGCCCGAACGCGGCGGGCTCCGTCGTCGCGGAGGCGGCGAATTCCGGGAGGTTGGTCTTGCCCAGGACAACGAATCCTGCCTCGCGGAAGCGACCGGCCAAATAGGAATCGGCAGGAGAGCGCCAACCGAGGTTCCGCAAGAACCGAGAGCCTTCGGAATAGGGATCGCCGGCGGTTTCACAGAGGAAATCTTTCAGGAGTAGAGGAACCCCGCTGAACGGCCCCGCCGGAACGTCGCCGCTCGCCTGCGCCAGAGCCCGATCGAAGAGCGGCGTAACGACCGCGTTGACCCGGGTGTTCAATTCCTCGATCCGGCCAATGGCGGCCTGGACCAGCTCGATGGGTGTGATTTCCCGACTGCGGACAAGTTCTGCCTGCCCGCACGCGTCGAGCTTCCAGAGCTCATTCACTTACAGACTGGCTCGAGCTTAGGGAAAGGGCATATCCCATGAATCCCGTAAGAATGGCGCAGCCTAAGCCATGCCGATAAGCTGCGGGCGCCGGAGGCGACCGTCAGCTTCATCGGCTTGGTATGCCGCTTCTCGTAACGGCGGGGTCTCGGCCTTGACATGCGCGTAAGCAAGTTATGATCGGCTTTTGCCCGCTCAATGTAGGCCGCAGACGGCGGCCAACCTGCCTATGAAACCGTCAGGGCCGTCGTCCATGAACTCGCCACTGCGTGAACCGCGACCCCAACTGTTGGCGAGAACAGCGACGACGAGGTCTTCGTCCTTCCAGACCGTCAATCCCGCCTGCACCCCGGCATTAGAGCCACTAATGCCAATTCGCGACGGATTCACTCTGGGGAACCACCCGAAACTCATCCGCGATTCTATGCCCTGGAGCGTTGGCCGCGTCCAGACTTGGGCGATCGATTCCGCACTCAGGAGTCCCGGCTCGCGCATGACACGGCCGAACGTCAGCAGATCATCCACATTCGCGATCAGGCCGCCTCCAGCCACGTTGTGGCTGTAGTCCCAATCCGGGACCCGTTGCGGCGCGTCCCCGAGCTCGTGAAAATCGGTCAAGTCATACCAGGAGTAGCGTGACGGTCGGCGTGCTCCACCGAGTCCGGGACGATCGAATTGGACCGATGCGAGCTTCAGGGGACGCAGGACTGCCTGGGTGAGAAACTGTTGAAATGAGTTCCGAGATGCGCTTTGAATCGCCATGGCGAGCACGTTGTAGCCATAGCTGGAGTACGAGTATCGCGTCAGCGGTGCCAAGTCTGGCACCCATGGGTCGTCTCGAAAAAGCGCGAGGATGTCGTGAACGTCATCGAAGTGGCGGGCGTAAAGCCGGTCGTCCCGTTCCGGTCCCCAGTGCCTCACGGCACCGAGTTGGTGAGCCAGCATGCGTAGCGTCACCGGCCGACCACTGGGATGACGCGGGAAATCTGGCACGTAACGCTGAATCTCGGCGTCCAGGTCTATGCGCCCGGTTTCAACGAGCTTCAGCAACGCCACCCCGGTAAATGCCTTGGTGACGCTGGCGAGACTGAACGCCATCGCGGGGTCGGCCGGAATGCGGTTCTCCCGGCTGGCGAGGCCAGTGGCTTCGCGAAACACCGTGTAGCCGTGGTGCCGGACGCCGACAGAGACGGCGGCGTTCTGCTGCCGCGACTGAAACTCCGACACGATTCGGCGAAAAGCTGCAACGGAATCGGAACACGAGGATAGTGTGCCGCTACGAATGGCGGCATCGTCGTGGAGGGACCGGCTCGGAAGGCCTGGCGAGCGGGCACAGGCGCTAAGCGCCCCGGCGACAACGAGACAAATAGCGAGCGGTGAAAGTCGCATACGTATCTCCGAAGGCAGACGAATCACCACGTCGGCCCTCCATTGGGCACCTCGGTGCCTGGAAAGGTTGAAAGAGGGTCAGGTCAGGTTTTGCTCGACGGATCTCAAATCGCTCTCCAGCAGCCTAACGAGGCTGTAGAAAAACCCACGGCATCGACGATGTGGAAACGGAACTTGGCGCGTGATCGTGGGTGCTAGTCGTAGCAAATGTGCAGTCCTGACGCCCTTCCGTCGAGCACCGCCCATGGCCCGCTACAAATACATCGATACCAACCCGCGGTTCCTGCCGGTGGATTTGGCGCGGCAGCTGTTGCCCGGGACCTTTGAGCACGCGCTGCAGCATCTCCTCGACCACGCGATCGACCTGTCCCATTTCGATGCGCGTTTTAAGAACGACGAGACCGGCGCGCCTGCGTACCCACCGGCGATGCTCTTGAAGGTGGTGCTCTTCGGGTACGCGCACGGCATCGTCAGCAGTCGCGGGATCGAACGCGCCTGTCGCGAGCACGTGACGTTCATCGCCCTCTGTGGCGATACGGCGCCGCACTTCACGACGATTGCGCACTTCGTGAGCACCCTGGGCCCGGAGATCGCCCGCGTGTTCGCCGCCGTGCTCGCGGTGTGCGACCAACAGGGCCTCATTGGCCGCGAGATGTTCGCCATCGATGGGGTGAAGCTGCCGAGCAACGCCTCGAAGCATCGGAGCGGGACGCGGTCGGACTTCGTCCGCCAGGCGACCAAGCTCGAAGCGGCGGCGACCACGATGCTTGAGCGGCATCGCGCGACGGATGCGCTGCCGGTCGAGCCCGCGCTCGCGGTGAAGGCCGCGCAACGCCTCCAGCGGCTGGAGCGCGATGCGGTCCAGATTCGTCACTGGCTCGCGACGCATCCGGACGAGCGGCGCGGCGCGAAGGGCGCGATTCGGAAGAGCAACCGCACCGACAACGAGAGCGCGAAGATGGCCACGGGCAAAGAGGTCATTCAGGGCTATACGGGTGTCGCCGCAGTGGATGCCGCGCATCAGATCATCGTCGAAGCCCAAGCGCACGGCACGGGTTCGGAGCAGGAGGTGCTGCTCCCCGTCGTGGTGGCGATGCAGCCCGTGCTCGCCGAACATTCGCTGATCACCGCCGATGCGGGCTATCATAGCGAGACAAACCTGAAGGCCCTTGCCGCCGTGCCGGTGGACGCGCTCATAGCGGACAACGCGCTGCGGCGCCGGGACGCACGCTTCGCCACGCAGGACCATCATAAGGACGCACCGGATCCGCTGTACGACAAAACGCGGAACGAGCCGCAGGAACTGAAGCCGGCGCGCTATCAACCGCGCGACTTCACCTACGACGCGGCCGCGCGCACGTGCGTGTGTCCCGCGGGGAAGTCGCTGTACCGCAAGGGCCGCAATTTGGTGATCAATGGGTACGTCGCCGATGAGTTTCGTGGCGCGCTCCGCGACTGCGTGCCGTGCCCGCAGCGGGCGCAGTGCCTTCGCACCCCCGAGAAAACCAAAGCGCGGCAAGTCATCTTCATTCATGGCCGCGTGCCACGATCGCCGAAGCCGGAGAACTACACAACGCGGATGAAACGCCGCATCGATACGCCGGAGGGTCGCGCGCGCTACGGCCAACGCTTTGGGACCGTAGAACCGGTGTTCGGCAATCTCTGCCACAACAAGGGGCTCGATCGCTTCACCCTGCGCGGCCGCGCCAAAGTCGACGCGCAATGGAAGTTGTTCTGCCTGGTGCACAACATCGAGAAACTCGCCCACAGCGGATACGCGGCGTAGCGACCGGACCGAGCGGCGGCTCGCCCTGACGCACATCACACTGCCGTCGCACGAACAATCGACCCCGTTTCTGCAGCAACGGCCTCGCGATGGCACCGACCTCTCGCGGCGCGCGCGTGCCGGGCACGAACAGGCCTTTTTCTACAACCTCAACGGTTTGCGGTTGAGCGGCCGCGCTTTTCAGCGGTCCGCTCCAACCGCGTGTTAGCTGGCCCCGCTAATGCGTGCTTTGCACCTTCAGATGCAGCGACTGAATGGCTTCTTTCAGCGAGCGCCCCAGAAGCGACTCTTCGATTTCGATTCCGACACTGCCTCGGGGAGGCCGTTCAACAATCGCTCATTGACCCAGTCTCCGATGCCGACACGGAGCTGTCGCGCATTAGGTTGGGCGTTAATCACCGCCTGAGTCGCCGTATTTCCTCCGATCGCGCCTGCCAGGTCGAGAAGACGATCGCTCAGCCCGTAACCTTCCTCGAAGTCATTCGCTCGAATTTGAACGGTCACACCATCGGCCAGTAATTCCGAAGTGGGAAGAAGTGCGGCATTCCGCGCTTGACGTTCGTCCTGGAACTGCAGGGCGAAGCGGTAGGGACCAGGAAATTCCATGACTCTTGCGTGTTCCAACGATTGCAAAGCGTCACGAGCCGCCGACTCGATTCGGCGAGACGCCTCTGCCCGCGACAGTGGCACAGCGCGCGAAAAGCTCGCGGCATGTTTGACAGTTGCGTACCGGACCCATGGCATATTGCGACTAATCTCTTTCTCGAGTTGGTCATCGCCGCTCACCATGATCACCGGAATCTTGAGTCGTGCAGCACCCATGGCAAGAAGCATCGTTTCGTTGAACGGCAGTCCATTGACGCGATACCCCACGTCCTCTACCGAGACCGTATGTGCGAGAAAACCGCTTCGATTACCTGCGCCGGCGTGCATTCCGATCGCAACGATGGCGTCGAAGGAATGATCGTAACTATCCATGTAAACGTCAAACGGTGTATCGCGATAATGCACCTTGGCCGGGGGCGTTACTTCATTCTCAAGAACGTCCGGACCCGCTGCATTTCCCGATCCGTGGCCGTCTACGATCATAATTTCGCTTGCGCCCGCCGCTTTGAGTCCGGCAATGGCAGCGTTTACGTCGGCCGTGAGAGATTGTCGACCCTGGGCGTATTCTTCCGGGTGTGAGTATTCGGTCTTCTTGTAATCATCCGCACCTGTAATTCCTTCCATATCGCACAACAACAGCACCTTCAGTTTGCGCCCCTGGCTGTCGGCGGTAGGTGCGAACGTCATCATGATCCAAGCGATGCATAACAGTCTTCTACAGCAGTTCATCTCAGCCTCCACTTACTTTCATCGTTGGGTGAGCTATCTTGTGCGTCCAGCTAACGAAAATGCGATTGAGCTGCGCACGAAGCGCCGTCTGCTGCAAGCGCTTGTTATAGCTCAGTATCTCAACTTCAGCCACTTAGTCACTTCGAACCTTCTAACGTAGGGAAAGCTGCGAACCTCATTCATCAGTTCCCAGTAGCATTCCTTTGCGAAGCCAGACGTGACGCCCACGGGGTAGGTGTATCGGTACTTCGGTGGATCACCGGGTTCCCGCACGATGCTCCGGTGGAATTCGGGCTGCAAGTACTGGTAGATTCCCCATCGAATGTTGTTGAGGAACTCGGCGACCGTGCTGCTGTGATAGTTCAGAATGTCGGTGTGGAACCGCTCGTAGAAGTCAGACAATGCGAGCAACGAGTCTTCGAGGGTCATCGAGTGTCCATTTGCGGCGAGAGCTTCTTGCAGCTGCTTGGCCACTCGGACGGACCTCAGGAAGTTGTGCTTCGAAATATTCCCGCACATCTTCAGAAAGCTCACCCGCGAGATCTTGAGTGTCGTCTGCGTGCCAATTGCCGGCAGCCAAACGTCGACCTCTACCTCCCGGTCAAGCCAGTCAACGAACTGATGAGCGGCGTCACGGAGCTGTCGTACCGAACCGTTCACGTCGAAGCCGGGATGCGCGACGATGTGCCTTAGCGCGCCAAGATAGGAGGTCTGCTTCGTCGCGGCTTCCCTGTCCGTGGAGGACAGAAAATCGACGAGGATGATGTTGAAGAAGCACTGATGCGTCACCGTCTTGAACCTGATCTCTGAGTCCGGATCACTTCCGTGCAGAGACAGCATCTCGAAGTTCACCATCGAGTCGACTAGCTCGTCGATCGCCTTCAAGAGGACGACTTCTTCTTCGACGTCACTGAATCCCATGTCGGTCACCCCTGTAGCCATAACGCCATGCGTTTCAGTTGCACGCCCATTCAGGCTCAGTAATGACAGTTCTGCTACAGCCATCAAGGCGCCTACACGGCTGCTCGGGCTGCGTGTCAACTGCAAACGCCTGTTATCCCGCACATTTCATAGCGACGCGTACCAGCCCTCGTCCACATCGATTTCCTCTACCAAGCGAGTTGTGACACCCAGGTTTAGTTCCTTGAGCTTGCCCGCGAGGAGCTCGCCGTCGATCAAATCGATAGGCGGGGCTCCATCTCGGGTGGCTTCCGCTCGCGCTTCGCGAGTAAAGCCGCCGGTAGTGATGATGAGTCCTTTATCGGCGCGCCCCATCATGGCCCCCCTGAAGTCACGCACCGTAGATGGACCTGCATTACCGCTGTAGCGCTTGCATTGGAAGAGCACAGGAAAGCTGATGAGGCCCGCAACACGGATAATGCCGTGACCATCAATTCCGCCATCGCCCGATCGACCCGTCACCTCCACCTCGATGAAGCCCGATTCTCTGAGAAGGCGCTGGCAAAGGCGCTCAAACGCAGCCGGAGTCATCGCAAGCAAGGCGGTGAGCAGCCGGTCCCGCCACGAATCCTCCTGAGTTACCGGAGGGGAAGACACTCCAGTAGAGCCCGGTGGCGCTTGGCGCCTGCCGCGGTACTTACGGGGCTGGCGGTCCGCTCGAAGCACCTTGATCACCGCGTCGGTGTCGACCACTGTAATCCCTGACGCTTTCGGCGTCAGAGCCCATACCCCGTGAGCGGAATTGGTCAGGAGGCCGAACTTCTTCAGGTAAGTACGAGCCCAGGCGAGTTGGTACTCCAGCTCGGTATTGCGCCCGTCGCCGTGTGGGTGCTCCAGGATCTCCGACGACGGCTTGAGGATGTCGATTACCTTGTCTACGAGTTCGGCAATTGTGGCGCTCCCCCCGAGCTGCCGAAGGGCCTCCAAGGTCGGCGTCATGAGGTCGAGGTGCCGCGGAACAACTACTCCGGGCCGAACCAAGCGCTGACCAGTTGCCTCAAGAGCAGATCTTGTCGCCATTCAATCCTACGGGAAGTTCGGTGGTACGTGTGCGGGATAACCGCCAGCTTCTGCTGCGAGCGGTTACACCATCGCGAGCGCAGCGAGCTTCCGTAACGCGCTCGTCAGCAGCAAGCACCGTTACTGCGTTAGGCGGCCGCGGGAAGATGCGTGCGAAAGATGCCGCCTGCAATGCGGCGTTGGCGCTCCTCGCGCCAGGGGCGAGCATACTCGGCGCTCCGCATTCTCCGAGCACTGGCGATGGACGCGGTCGGTACCGGCCGGGCGGCGGCGTGTCGCTCTGACGGCGCTGCGCCAGTTGGGGTCTACAAGCCGCGGCGTGCGCAGGGATCGCCGCTCTTTCGGCTCGTCAACGACCAGTTCCGCACACTGCAAATGGTGTACGACGAGAGATTCGCCCCCACGTACGGTGCGTGGCGGGCCGTCGTGCCGCAGGTCGCCGACAAGTTCCTCGCGTGTGGCGTCCTCGAGCACGGCTTTGCGCGCGTTCGCTGCGACGCATGTGCGCACGAGTACCTGCTCGCCTTTTCGTGCAAGGCGCGCTACTTCTGCCCCAGTTGTCACGCCAAGCGCCTGGCGCTCTGGACACTCTGGTTGGAGGAGACGCTCCTCGCGGCCGTCCCGCACCGCCAGGTGGTGCTCACGATCCCCAAGCGCCTGCGCACGTGGTGCCTGTATCGCCGCGCGCTCCTCGGCGACCTGGCGCGCGTCGCCGCGCGGACGGTGACGGCCGCCATCCGCACCCTCACGTGCGAGCCCGACCTCGCCGTCGGGGTGATAGCGTGCATCCAGACGCACGGCTCACTCGCGAATTGGCATCCGCACATCCACATGATCGTGACCGGTGGCGGCTTTCGCACCGACGGCACGTTCCTCCCGTGGCCCGCGCACGACACCGCGGCCCTCACCGAAGCGTTCCGCCGCGCGGTGCTCCGGCTCTTTGTACGACGCGGGATCTTCGAGGCCGATGACGCCGAGGGCATGCTTGCGTGGCCGCACTCGGGGTTTCACGTGCATGACGGCGTGTGTGTGGCCGATGGCGACCTGGACTTCGCCAAGCGGCTCGCGCGGTATTGCGCGCGCAATCCTGTGGCGCTCGACCGTCTGCAGTACGACGGACCCGCCACGTCGGTGCAGTATCGCTCGGACAAGCGCGCCGGCCCTACTGCGGGTACCGAGACGGTGGATCCGCTGGAGTTCCTGGCCCGTCGATGTGATGGTAGCTTTTTTCCCTACGACGAGAGTCGTTCCGTCTGGGGCAGATGTTGCTTGAGCGGGAGCGTCGGCAGGAACGCTTAACGGACGACTGGAGCAGCGCTCCCTGTGATCGTTGGCTTGGCGGACATTGCGGGAAAATCCAGTCCCGTGTGCAATGTGTTCAGTCGACGCCTAACGCTACACGATTAAGAAGAACGGATAGAACAAACGGGTAGAACGTCTTGCTTTCTCATTGTATTGAACACATGATTCATCGTCGGGTTCTCCGAATGGTTGATGCCTGCTGCCAGTCAGTTTCTCAGGTAATTGGAGCAGACTGCCCGGCAGCACTT
>JBPCJT010000226.1:0-3909 GCA_051005015.1 Gemmatimonadaceae bacterium
GAGCCGGACATGGACGAAGGCCGCCAGAGCATCGCGCTCCGGCGGCCTTGTTTCTTTTCGGACCGCTCTGCCGCTAAGGGGTGCGTGTAGCGGCCGATGTCGCCAGCGAGTCGATGATCCGGCGAAAGTTTTCGATGGGATGCGCACCGGAAAGCATGACCCCTCCGACGATGAACGAAGGCGTGGAATTGATGCCGCTCTGTACCGCTCGATCGTAGTCCGCCTGAATAAGCGGTTGCATTCGCTTCGATGATATGCACGCGCTCATTGCCGAGCCATCGATGCCCGCCTTGGCAGCCAGCGTTTCGAAGACCGCGTCCGGTTTTGGGTCGCTCGCCCACAGAAGTTGCGCTGAGAATAGCGCGTCGTGCATTTCCCAGAACTTTCCCTGCAGCCCCGCGCACAACGCCGCGGAGGCCGCAGGCCACGCGTTTTTGTGGTTGGGCAAAGGCAGGTTGACGTATGCAAAACGCGCTTTGCCGCTGTCGATGAACTCGCGCTTCAATTGGCTGTATGTCTTCTGGTGCCATTCCGCGCAGAACGGGCACTGAAAGTCGCTCACCTCGACGATCCACAACGGTGCTTTGGCGCGCCCCTGAATCCGTGCACCGTCGGCCAGTTTCAGCACAGTGTCCGTAGCCGCTGAATCAGCAACCGCTCTGGAGGAAGCGCGCTCCGTTGTCGAACCGCTCCGGCGTTCGGCCTCCGTCGTACCACACGCCAGCGAGATGGCGGCAAGAGCGAATGGCAGGCTTGCGCCTGTAAATCTGGGGTTCTGGCTCATCGAAAGTCCGAAAGGATTCGGCGAAGGGCGTTACCGCGCCGGTCAAGTATGTAGGTGTGGGGTCCCTCACTCTCGAGCGCAGCCGCGAAGCCGAGCTCACGCGCCAATCCAATGACACTTGGCGCCGCACCCGAAATATCGAGCACATACAGGCCCTCCGGACCGCTGGCCACGAAGAGCCGGCGCCCAACCAGCGAAACGTCATAACTGAAGCGAGCACCCGTCCAGTGGCTGATTTCCCTGGGCGCAGATGCATCTGTTACAGCAAAGACTCGAACACCGGTCTCCCCGAACGCAATGGCAACGCGATCGCTATTCCCGGAAATCCTGCGCCCGCCAAGTGCGATGGAAGTCAGGCCCAGAAGAGCGAGGGAGTCACCCTCCGGACGGAAGCTCGCCAGCATGCTGTCCGTAGCCGCCCAGAGGATATTGCGTGTTGAATCGTAGTCCAGATCGTGCACGGGGCTTCGGGCATCGATGCCGGGCCACCGACGAGACGTGTCGGCATCCAGAGGAAGGCTCTCGATCCGATTCCCGGACGCGTAATAGGCACGCCCTGGCGCCGTAATGACTGCCGTCACCACCCCCTCCCGCAGCAGGACGCCTCTGCCCTCAGTGGGAGGAAAGACATAGAATCCGGAAAGCGCTCCCAACGCGAGCGCACCCGCCGGCGCGATATCGACTGCCGAAATGCCACGTATGCCCTTTGCGCGTGGAGCCTGCGCCTGGAGCCGCGCTCCACTCCGGAAGAGTTGTATACCGGTTGTGCCACCCACAGCGATCAGACCCTCCCGCGCGGAGAGAATCGTTGGCTCGCCGCTGAGCGGCACCGATACGTCCCGAGGCTTGAGCGGGCGCTCGCCGCGATACCGCAGCATATGTAGTTGATCGACCTCACGCCCGATCATGTAGCCGATAAGACTACCGGCCGCGACGGTAACGCTCAGGACGCATGCATGAGACGCGCAGTTACCCGGTTGCTCCTCACCCTGGACGGCGACGTACGAGCCGCCAGTGAGCGCGCCAATTCCAGCGCCTATTGCCGTGTACAGCAATCGCTTCGGCAAGCGGCGTTCGGCGCGCTCCGCCTGTGCAGATGCGTCCGGGGTCAGTGTCGCAAGTGTGGCGTAACAGAGGACGCACCCAGGTAGCCATCGCATCATCGGTTTTTCACCGTGAGGATTCGCTGGCGGCGCGCTATCTGACCAGTACCCGTGTCCAAAACCTCAATTTCCAATGTGTAAGTGCCCGCCGGGGAATCTCCGATCGCCAGCGAGAGGTAGTCCGGCGCGCGGTCGATCACGTCGGGCGCTACTGTCCGATCGTAGCTGAGCGAGACACGGTCATCCCCCTTCGCCGTCAATCCAAGCGCGTCGCCAAGACCGCCGATCACGATGTCGATCCCCGACGTTCGCTGGAGCTTGTCCACATGCAGATTGAGTTTAACACGGGCGTGCCCGTTGCCGGCAGAGTCACGCGCAAGCCCGTAGGTTTCCCAGTAGATATGAATGGTATCGTTGCGCATGAAAGCAAGAGTCCCGTTTGGTTTGACCAACAGGTCATCTCGGCCTCGCAGCCTTGCGCCGGCGTCGCGAACGACGATCTGGCGGGCAACCAGAATATCGGAAAGCAGGAGCGAGCCCGGCGGAAACGCCTCGACTCGAACAGGCGCCATGCCGCGAGCACTCCGGCCGCTCAGAGCCTGGCGTGCCTCGATGCGATACAGATACTCACCTGGGGCAAGGGCGCGGTGCCAGCTGCGTGCCGAAACCGCGTCAGGACGTTGAATGCGAACAACAACGGAATCGACAGCCGTGGCGGCCGGCCGCCGGTCAGGATGCGACAGAAAGAAGCCCGTCTCCAGCGTGGCCTGGGCAACATCGGTATTTGCCAGGAGCTTTGCCACGGGAATATCCGCGAAGAAGGAAACCTCCGCAGCCCCCGGTCTGTCGCCGCGGAATCGCGCAACTTGAACGCCAACGGAATCAACTGGCAGACGGGATCGCAGATTGTCGAAGGAGACCGGAGCAAGGAATCGGGTATTGGCGGCGTACGCCTGAAAGTCACCGGCATACCGCGCGTAGTTCATGGCTGGAGGGCCGACGAATACGAAGCGCAGTCTTGAATCCGGATAGTACCAGATCGTCGTGACGCGCGCGATCGATTCCGAGTTGTCTATGTCCTGGGTTTCGGGCGCGATTGTAGCGATAAGCGGCGGCTGCCCGTACCGCATGACAATTTCGCCTCGATCCGTGCGCCATCCTCTTGTGCGGAACTCCGCGGATGTGAACCGCAGGTCGGCGTAAGTCACGCGCGACAAAAACTCCAGGCGCGCCTCGTTGGCCGGCGTCAGCCGCAGGGGATCCGCAATGTTCCAGTAGAACTCGTCGAACTCCATGCGCGCCGAGTCACTCAGCTTCAGGTAGTCTTTCGCATCTTCTCTACGCAGAATTGTCTCGAGCCCCAGCATTTCTCGACGTTCTTCCGGCAGGAGCAAAGCCAGAGCCGGTTGAAACATTCCCACCGCGTCGCTGTCGCGGTCCAGTCGGTGCAGGGCAAGGCCGAGCGCCATTAGCAGGCGCGGCTCGTTGGGAAGTCCGTGTCGGAGCGCACCTCCCGCGGCTACCATTTCCTCGTATCGTCCCCCTTCGTACAGAAGACCCAGAAGGCCCAGCGCGGCCCCGAGATGCGTGGAATCGGCGCGCAGGGCAGTCCTGTAAAAATCCTCTGCCTTGCGATAGTCGAGCTCACCGGCATCCTCGATGACCATGGATCCCTGATCGAAGAAGTTCCTGGTATAGCGCCAATCGGCAATAGCCTGTTCCGGATCAAACGAGGACAGCGATCCAAGAGGCATTCGACGATGAGCCATCGTCATGTAGCGCCGCTCGTGTATCTGGCCGAGCTCCCAGCGAATATCGGCGAGGACTCGCTGATCGCCGCGCTTTTCCGCCGCCCTCAGAGCGCGCCTGAAAAGGCGCTCCGCGTCGAGGCGAAGAAATGGCGTCTTGAGGCGGATCCTGCCGAGTTCCATCAAGAACCTTGGATTCCCGGGATCCAGGTCGAGCGCGTTCTTGATGGCACCGGTAGCGGCACGGCGCCGCAGGATATCACTCATTCCCAGC
>JBPCJT010000227.1:0-8428 GCA_051005015.1 Gemmatimonadaceae bacterium
CCCTTTACTCCCCAGCGGAAGAGCTCGGTGCCCGGATACGATTCGTGCTGAATGAACGGGCCGGAGACGTACAGCGTAGGTCCGGGAATCTTGCCGCTCTTTATGGCATCGCGCACGCCTATGCTCGCGGCGAGTGGGGCGCCCAGATCGCGAGCGCTCGTTACGCCGGCGAGAAGGAGCTGCTTCGCGGATGCCGGCATGATCACCGATTCGAAGAGCGCAGGATACGTCTTGTCCCAATGTTCGTAATCGCTGTGACCGTTGATCATGAGATGGACGTGCATGTCCCAGAGGCCCGGCAGCACGCTCATGCCTTCGGTGGAGATCACTTCGGCTCCATCAGGGATTTTGACGGTACCAACCTGACCGACCGTTTTTATCCGGTCGCCATCGATAACGATGACGCTGTTTCGCAGTGGAGTGCCGCCGTAACCGTCGATCAGTGTACCGCCAACGAGAGCTTTTACGGTACTCTGGGCGGGTGATACGGTTGGCGCCAGGAAGGTTAGCAGCGCGGCGAGGAGCGGCGCGATTCTGCGGCGGAGTAGTTGGTCGCGCATCGTGGAGTTGAGGGGGTGAAGGTGCTGTGTCTACGTGAGTGCCAGTGGCCAGTGCCAGTCTCGGTGGTCAGCCAGGGCTCAGAGTCAGTCTCAGGAATCAGTTGGTCGGGACACCGCGTTTCACCTACTACTTACGCTTCTGGTCCCGCAGGTAGCCGTCGGTTTTGTCGAGCCAGTCTTGCCGGGGGGGACTGAAGATATCGACATCGATTGTATCCTCGAGAGCTTCAGCCTTGTGTGGCACGTTGGATGGGATGTGCAGAACCTCGCCTGCCCGCACGTCCAACTCCTGGAATCCTTCCTCACCGATCCAGAAGTGCAGGGCACCCTCGATAATGTAGGTAAGCTGTTCGTTCTCGTGCGAGTGCCTGGGAACGATGCACCCCTTTGCGAGATAGACGTGCGCCAGCATCATGCGCTCACCCGTGATCAGACGGCGCTCGAGGAGGGGGGACACGCGTTCTTTCGGCATGTCGTCCCACCGATACAAGGTCACCGATTGAGCAGGCACATGATGGTCCAGAAAATTTGTGGTGGAATGGAGCTGCGTTCCATGGCCCGAAGTTATGCTCTGGGCTGCTGAAAGCAAAACGGCGCCCAATGGGCGCCGCTGAAGAACTACTGGAGGATGTTCACTTGATACGGTTCGGTACTCTCCCGAGCACCGGGCACCGCGGTGTCACAACCGAGCACCGGACACCGCGCTGTGACAACCGAGCACCCAACACCGTGCACCGAGCAGTTACGCGGCGCGGCCATGCGGCTTCCACATGGGAGCCCAGCCATTACCACGCTCACGCAAGCCCACGCACTGAAGCTGGGCGGGGGGGAAACCGCGAACGCCGATACGGAGGAAATCCCCTTCGTCGATGGACGCGTTCTCCTCGATGGTCGAAAGTGCCTGGGCAAAGTCGGAGGTCACGACGATGCCGGCCTCGCGGATAGCCTCCGCGGAACTGAGCGCAAACTCGAATTTGGGCATGTGATCGTCCGTCGTTGAAGTGGGCGAACACGCTGGCCAGCGTCGTTCGAGTAGTAATACAACCCGATGCACAGAATGTTTCCGGGATGGCGGCACACTTTCTCTACGGACGGCTGTAGGAAAGCTTGGTAACGGACTGCGTAGAAAATTGCGAAAAGCGAGGAGGATTGCGCGCTCCTACTCCCCATCCCACTTCTTCCCCACCTCGCAGATCCCGCGCGTCCGGTAACCGCAGTTCCTGCACTTCTCACCTGGGCCAGTCTCCCACGCTCCCTGATTGATCCTGTCCAGAGCTTCCGCCGCGGATGCCTCGACCGCGTCCAGGCGCGCGGCGTCCACGGCGTGGGTGCGCGCTTCGGGCTTGTTGAGAAAGTACAGCGTCGCTTCGCGCGGCTCCGCGAGTCCGCCGCGGTTGGCGGCGAGCGAATACAACTCAATCTGCGGCTGGTAGTATTGTGCGAGGACGTTTATACGGTCGGGTGCGGCCAGGTCGTTCGACTTGTAGTCCACGACCACGCCCCGCCCATCAGTCTCCGTGAAAACGAGGTCGATGACGCCCTGAACCATCGTGCCGCCGATGTCCAGATAAAACGGGTATTCGCGCTCGACGCGGGTGGCGCCGCGCACGCGATTCATGAGAGGATCTGCGAGTGCGGCCACCAGCAGCCGTTGCACCCGCTGGCGCTCGCGCCCCGGAAGAGCCGTCTCGGCGACCAGCCGAGCTGCCTCCTCGGCGGGGGGAGCGTCGAGGTTCGCGCGCTCGAGGAGGGTGTGCACTCGCGTACCGAGCTCGAGTGCGGGCAGCTCCCCCGCGGAACGCTCTCGGCGGCCGCGCGGATGCTCCTTTACCTGCAGCACGAGGTCGAAGTAGTACACGAGCGGACAGCGGTAGAAATACGTGAGCTGAGTAACTGTGGCGACTCCGCTCCCTCCTGGCGTCCGAGCTACGGGTGACAGGATTCGCGCGATCTCACCCGCAATGTCTGGCTGAGATCCAGCGGGGCTTGCAGTCCACAACGAAGGCTTTCCCTGCGCGACGCGTTTGCGCGCGTCGCGTAGCGCTCTGCCGTCGTCAGGCTGAAGCATTTGTGCCGAGGGTGTATCTGTCACGAACGTCAGCCGGAGCGCAGCGCCACCAAGCGACGCACCACGCGTGCCCTGCTCGTGCGTGGTGACGGCGAGTTGGTGCGCAAGCCATTCGATGGGTTTATTGAAACCACCGCTCTGGGAGTAGGACGCCATTCCCGTGAGCAGGAGGTGCTCTCTGGCGCGCGTCAGCCCGACGTAGAAGAGCCGGCGCGCTTCCGCCTCCTCGCGGGCCTTGCCGGCATCGGTGACAACATCATTGGATGCCAGCCTGATCGACTTGCCGTGATCGTCCTTGAGCACGAGAACGAGCGCGTCGTCGGGGGCGCTGAATCGCGATCCGTAGTCCGCCCGGGCGAAATCGGTATCGAGCGCCGGTAGTATGACTACAGGCCATTCAAGTCCCTTCGCGCCGTGGATGGTGGACAGCACCACGACATCGTCGCCGGACGATGCGAGCGCCGCGTCACTCTCTTCCACCAGGTAGTCCTTAGCCAGAGCAACGCGCCCGACGAACTTCGCCAGCGACGGACCATCGAGCGCCGTGCTGGCCCTTGCGAACTCGATGAGCTTGGTCACGTTCGCGAGATCCGCCCGCCCTCTGGGCGCCTGCAGCAGTGCAGCGCGATACGCTGTGGAGTCGAGCAGCATCTCGATCAGCTCGGAAGGCGGCAACGTAGAGCTTGTGGACCGAAGCCGCGCCAGTAATTCGTACGCGCGCTTTCCCGAACGCTGGCCCTGAGGGGTAAACCCTCGCTCCAATGCCCTCCAGAGATGGGCACGGCTAGCGGCGTGGCGCAGGCGAAGGAGGTCGGCGTCATCCCAGCCAAAGAGCGGCGAGCGGAGTGTGGCGAGCAGCGCCACATCGTCGAGCGCGTTTGCAAGGACGCGCATGGCGCTCACGACATCCTCAACCGCGCGACCCTCGAAGTACCCGCGTCCGCCGTCCCGGACGAACGGAATGCCCGCCTCGGCGAGATGCCGCTCGTAATGCGGGAAGGGAGCTCGCGTGCGGGCCAGAATGACGATGTCCCCGTAACGCACGGTGCGATAGGCGCTGGTAACCGGATCGAGCACTGTGACAGGCGGACGATCGGGTGTGCCATCGATGAGCTCCCGAATCCAGCGTGCGATTACCGCCCCTTCGCGTTCACGCACGTCTGCAATGTGCTCCCTCTCGCTGGAACGGTCCTCTTCGCTGGCCCCTTTCTCGAAGAAACGCAAATCGGTTCGCGGCTCCGTACCCTGGGCCAGGTACCCATACGACGCGCGCAACGGCTCGAACGTGATGAGTGGGTCATTCTCCCAAAGTCTCGGCCCCAACTCGTTCACGAAAGTGATTATCTCCTCGCGCGAGCGAAAATTGTCGCGGAGGGTGAGGCTGGAATCGGCCTCGCCTGCAAGAGCGGCGAAGAGCGACACGTTGGCACCACGGAATCCATAGATTCCCTGCTTCATGTCGCCTACGGCGAAGAGACTGGTTCCGGAGCCCTTCACGCGGCGAAGGATTTTCTGCTGGACGTCATTGGTGTCCTGTGCTTCGTCGAGGAGGATGTGCCGGAAGCGTGACGCATATTCGCCGCGAACCGCCGGATCGTTCAGTAGCTCGAGTGCCCGGGCTTGCATGTCAGGATAGTCCAGAAGCGCGCGCTCGCGCTTGAAGCGCTCGTACTCGTGACGGAGTGTGGCGGCGCGGCGGTATATCTCCGCTTTTAGCGGAGCGATCTGCTCGCGCTCGATGCGCTTTTCCCGGAGGGGGTCAAATTCGGCAAAGCGCCTGAGATGAACACGAACTTCTTTTACGAAGTCGCGAATCTCTTCGATGCGAATATTTCCACTTGCACCGGCAGTAAAGGCAGTGTGAACGCAGAATTCCGCGGCGAATTCGCGACTGATCGGCCTGCCGGGCGCAAGGGTGGCCAGAAGCTCGTTCATCGCTCGATGCTGCTCTATTCGCTTCGGCCCGGTCACGCGCAGTCCACGAATCGCATCTCGCCACTCCAACAGCCCGGCGAGGGCAGCGTCGAGTGCAGGCTTCCAACTTTCGTTCACACGCCGCATTGCCGCGGCGACGTGACCTTCGACGTCGAATCCGGCTTCCTCCGGCTCGGCGCGCCCGAACTCGCGTGATTCGAAGGCGCAGTCCCTGATGATCTCGAATAGTCGAGGGCGCCCTGTATCGAAATCACGAGCGAAGCTGGCAACGTTGGCGCGAAACCAGGCATCCTCGAACAGCGTCTCGATCTGTTCATCGAGAAAAAGTCCGCGCGTCAGGTCGTCCATCACGCGGAACGATGGATCGAGCCGGGCCGCGATCGGATTCTCGCGCAGCAACCGCGCGCAGAATCCATGGATGGTCGAAATATAGGCCGCCTCGGCCAGCCGCCGCGTTTCGTGCTCGCCGCGCTCCGTGAAGCGCGCGACGATGCGCTGCTTCATCTCGGCGGCAGCCTTCTCGGTGAAGGTTACCGCCAGTATCGCAAGCGGCGACACACCCTCCTCCACGAGCGCTACGAAACGATCGACGAGCACCCGTGTCTTGCCCGAGCCCGCGCCGGCAGACAGCGCGACGGTACCGCCGCGCGCCCAAATCGCGCTCTGTTGTTCGGGGGTGGGCGCTAGCGCGACCGACGGTTGCTCGGCGGGCGAAATACCGGCGAGCGCGAGATGCAACATGTCAGACATCCGCTGTCTCCAACTGGCGCCTCGCCGTGTAACGCTCGAATCTGCAGATGCAGGCGAGCTTGCAGTAGCCACAGTCGTCGTCGCGCGGTTGCGGTGTGATGTCAAGCGTGATCAGGCGGCCGACGAGCTTCGCGATAAGGGCCGGTGTCTCATCGTGTACGAACCGCTGCCACTCGTCGCCCGCGAGTACGAGAGTGTCGTCGCCCATAGCCGGATACCTGTCGGCGATGTCGGCCAGGATGACGCCCCTGAGCGTCCCGTCGCCGAATCCCAGAAAGAACGCTCCGCCTGGCGTGATGCCCCAGAGTCGCTCGAGCGCCAGCAGGTAGAGCCGGAGCTGCAGATCACGTCCTTCGCGCAGGTCTTTCGCGTAGACCTTCGAATCGCGTCCGGACTTGTAGTCGATCGCGACGCCGTATTGCTGGCCGCCCACCTGCACGGTGTCGACGCGGTCGATGGAGCCGCGGAAGTGGACCGTCGTCTGGGCAGCGGATGTGGGAAGGACAAGAGACAGCGGCGCAGCGACTGACGCTGGATCCTGAATGCGGTCGGGGTACGCCTGTTGGCCGAAGGCCAGCTCGGCGTAACCCGGAATGGGAGCGCCGGCCGCCGAGGCGCGATCCCGCTCGTTGCGTAGAAAATCCTGGAGTTTCACTCGCGTCTCTTCCGCGTCGTGCCGGGCGCGCGCGCTCCCGGCCACCAGTGGCGACCATTTCTCGATCTCAGCACCTACCCAGCGATCGGCCTGCTCGAGCGCCGCATCGCCGCCCTTCCATCCGCCACATGCGTGCACCCAGTGCGCGATCACGCCATGGATGAGACTCCCCCGTTCCAGGGCGTTGTGCTCCGGAGGCTCGAGATTATCCGGTCGCAATACCTTCTCGACGAAATGTTTGTAAGTGCAGTGAGCGAGCGAGCTCAGTTGCGAAGCACTGAGGTGCAGAGTCCGGTGCGGTAATCCCTCGAACAGCTCCGCATCGAACAAGGGACGCTGAATGGGCGACCGCGTGCCTGTGAGAGGGCCGATATCTACAGCGGCATTACGGAGCATGTCATAGGCCTGGAACGCCGCCGCGCGGCGCGCATTCCGGTCGGCCGCAGAAGGAATGTGCTGCCAGATGTCATTGGACACGGCCGCCAGCAGCTCTCCCTGCGTCGCCGAATCCGCGATGGCCGGCGTCAGATCCGAGGCGCGAAGCTGTCTACGGGGGAGAGGTGAGCCGAGCGCCTGCGCAAGATCATCGAGAAAGAAGCTGGTTACCGCAGGGCGGCCATCGCCGCCGCGTACGGCGCATGTGAAGTACAGATGTTCGCCGGCAGTCGCGGCCGAACGCAGAAAGCGCTCTCGCTCCTCCTCAATCAACTCGTCCGAAGACGGAAGCTCCCACCCGTTCGACTCCCGCAGCGCGCGCCTGGTCGCATCTCGAAGAAATGGGTCCTGTCTCGCCTGGCGGGGAAAGAGCTTCTCGGACATTCCCAGCACTAGCGCGACGCGGCTCTCCGTCTCGCATCCGGCGCCCGTGCCCAGTATGCGCACGCCGGCCGCGCGTGCAACGCTTCCTCGAACGCGGGCCGATTCCAGCGCGCGGCGGAGAGTGGAGAGCCAGAGCTGCGCCAGCGAACGCCCTTTCTTGTTAGTGCCAAGCCCGGTCGCATCCATTAGCGCGGGAACCTCATCGAGCGCTGCGCGCATGGCTTCCCACGCGACGTTGTCCCGGCGCACTGCTTCCTCGGCGATCGCACGTAGCCCGCCGTCAACAGCGGCGTTGGCGAGTGCTCGCCGACGGCTGTCGAATACGTTCCTCACGAGCCGAAGCTCGCGAACGAGACGCAGCGCTATCGCAGTGCCATTGGCGGCCGACATGAGTGCGGCAAACTCCCTTTGTGCCCTGAGCAGAGCGTTTCGGACACGCATCGCCCGCGCGTGAGCGTGGGCGCCGATATTTCGGGGTGTCAGCCGCGTCCAACTGTCGGCGCCAAGCAGCCCTGACTTGAGAATTTCGCGTTCCAGAACGTCGCGCTGGCGTTCAGTAAAGCCGATATGCGGCGCCCGGATGACGACGAGAGTGTCGTTTCTGCACGTAGGACCATCAGGTTCCACCGTGAGCGCGAGTAGCCTGAGCAGGACTTCCCCAAGCGCCGTACTTGCGACGGGAACACTTCGCCGGAGCGAGAGCGGGATGCCTTCGCCGAGAAAAATCTCCTGGACGAGTGGGAGATACCGTGACTGATTATGCACGATCAGCGCGATCTCGCCGGCCGCCACGCCTTTTTTCAGATGCCGGCGCACGACGCGGGCAGCGAAGCGCACCTCCGTCACCTCACTGGCGGCCTCCAGAAGGGTGACTGCCGGCCCCGGAGGCATCGCGCCGGCGCCGCGATCCTCCTGCTTGCGCTGCGACACGAACGCCTCTGAGATGGCAGAAGACATGCGCGTCGTAGCTGGTTTACAGATGGTCTCGCGCCAGAAGGCGATATTCCGAATCGCTGCCAGCGAGCGCGTCATCGGCGCGAGCGCGAGCTGACAGGCGCATTCGTACGCGGCCAGCACTTCGCCTGGCGCCGCACCGATGAGCGCGGCGATGAGCCGGCGCTCCAGCACGCTACGCATTGGCACGTTCTCGATCACGACCAAATCACAACCGGCGAGAACAGCCGCGTTTTCGCGCAGCAACGCAGTGGCGCTGGCGAGCGCCTGGGCGCGTGTGCGGCCCGCCTGAGTCCGGGCTAGCCGCTCAGTCGCGCGCTCAGTGCGAGACCAGATGTCAGCCAGCAGCCGAGCGCCCATGTCGTTTTTGGCCTCCCGCTTTATGACGCGTGCGAAGTCGGCCAGTGTCCCGCCGTTTTGCTGGATGAGCTCGATGGCGTTCGCGGCGCGCACGACCAGTCCATCCACGGGCGTAGACTCGTCGAAGGCACTGCTAGCGGCGGCTCGCACGGCACGCTCCACGATCAATGTGGTGGCGAGCGGATCCGCTTCCGGTGGAGACACGACGCGCGCCCGGCGCTCGATCTCGCGGGGAAGCGCGCTTAACGTGACTATCCGGATCCCGAAAGTGGCGCCGCGCCGGCGGAGAAGGTTGGCCGCCGCGGCGCGCCGCGCGGCACCACTAGG
>JBPCJT010000228.1:0-16990 GCA_051005015.1 Gemmatimonadaceae bacterium
GCATTGAAGAGGTGAAAGAACTCCTCCTGCGTACCGCTCCTGCCGGCGAGATTCTGCACATCGTCAATAACCAGAAGGTCGAGGGCCCTGTATCGGGTACGCCAGCGCTCGATCGCGCCCTCCTGCATGGCCGTTATGAACTCCTGCGAGAACGTGGCGGCGTCCAGAACAGCAACGCTGTGCGCACCGCCACTCGACGCGAGTATCTCGCTACCTATGCTGTGCACAAGATGCGATTTTCCTGTTCCCGGGGGACCGTGGATGTAAAGCGGGTTGTACCGGCGTCCAAGCTCGCGAGCAACGGCGTCCGCGGCCTTGACGGCGAACTGATTGGACGAGCCGGTCTCGAAGGTGTCGCGAGAGAATTCCGCCACCGGTTGCGGAGGTTTTCCTGGGACACCCAGCGCCAGAGCCGCGAGCGCTTCAGCCTCGGCGATCCGCTCCGGATCGTAAAATGCCTGCGAACCCGCAAGAGCGGGATCCGACGCCGCGGCTTTGCGCTGGAGGGCCTGCAGCCGTGTTACGGAAGCGGCGAAGATCTGCAGTAGTGCATCGACATCGGGCACTTCCTGCCCGGAGAGGGCTCGCTCGAGAGAAGCCGTCCGGTAGCCGCGCTGGCTCCACGTCGTTACCGCCTCCCCCAGACGCGCGTGCCAGGACTCGACATGTTGCGCCACCGCAACCGTGATGTCGGAAAGAAAGTTTCCGAACTCGTTGGCCGTGGCAGGCACTGAGACCTTCACGGCAGTGTGCTCACCGAGCATGTCGCTGACATTTTGCGGGGTTACGGATATGTCACCCAGCCTCTGAAAGGCGACCAGGCGCGTGAGCGCACCCTGAAGCTCGCGAATGTTCCCATGACTCAACCTGGCAACAGCCTCGATCACGCCAGCTTCGAACCGCGTATCGCATTCCACGCACTTGCGCTGGAGGATTGCCATGCGAGTCTCGTAATCCGGCATGTCGAGGTCAACAACGAGTCCGCCCGACAGCCGAGTGAGCAGCCGCTGATCGAGATCGGAGATCTCGGTGGGGGCCCTGTCGCTCGCCAGCACGATTTGGCAGCCCTCTCGGTGCAAGAGGCTGAACAGCCTCAGCATCTCGCTCTGACTCTCCCGTCTTCCCGCAAGGAATTGCACGTCGTCGAGAATCAGCAGGTCGACTTCGTGATACCGCGCCTTGAAAGCGTCCATGCGGGCGGTGGCAACGGCGACGTGCAGCTCGTCGACCCATTCGTCGAGTGGCACGTACCGTACGCGCAATTCCGGGTGAAGCTGGAGCGCAAGTTGCCCGACCGCGATGAGCAGGTGGGTCTTTCCCAACCCGGAAGCGCCGTACACGAAGAGAGGGTTATATGAGGAGCCCGGGGCCTGGGCTACCGACCGTGAGGCTGCCACGGCGAGCCGGTTGTTCGCCCCTACTACCAGCGTCTCGAAGCGGTACCGTGGATCGGACTCCATGCGCGACATAGTTACCTGCTACCTGCCATTGCGGGCGCGCTCAGCTTGCGCAGCACGATCTCTGAAATGCCTCGCAGAGTCTCGAAAACCCCTGCTCCGTGCACTGCGTCCGAGGAATACGAGGGAACGCCGCGAAAGTTCAGTGCGTCCTCGAGCTCCGGAACGCGCAATGTCATGTCGGCGGGGAGATCGCGCTTGTTGTACTGAATCACCAAGGGAAACGTGCGAACATCCACACCCTGCTCGGCCAGATTGGCGTGAAGGTCCTGCATGCTCTCGATATTCTCGCCGAGCTGTCGCGTCTGGCTGTCCGCGACGAAGACCAGGCCATCGGCGCCCTGCAGTACGAGCTTGCGCGTCGTCTGATAGTAAACCTGACCCGGAACAGTGTAGAGCTGCAACCGGGTTGTAAAACCTGAGATCACTCCGAGGTCGAGCGGGAGAAAGTCGAAAAAGAGCGTACGGTCCGTTTGGGTAGCCAGGGATACCAATTTTCCCTTGCGATCGTCCGGCACCTGCTCATAGATGTGATGCAGGTTGGTCGTCTTGCCAGAACGACCCGGGCCGTAGTACACGATCTTGCAGGTGATCTCGCGCGTGGCGTAGTTGACGAGTGACACGGTCGGCGGCTCGTTATACCGGAGTCAGCTCGCGCGGACGCGTGCTGCCGAACAGCATTGCCAGACTGCGACCGAGCTCCCGCTCGAAGTCGGCTGCCAGTATGGGACCCGCGTTCTCGGCTGCGGGCGCCGCCGCCGCAAGTGCTTGGCGGAACTCCTGGAAGTACATCCGCACCAGGCCGAGTGAGGTTTCGCGGCCAAAGGCCGTGATGAGCACGCACGCGCCGCGCTTCGTGGCCGTTTCGGCTAGAAATATTTGCCGTTCGCGTCCGGCGTGGTACAACTCCTGGAACGGACGCGCTTCGAGCTCGCGTCCCAGTGCGCCAGCTGAGGCATTGATGGCGGCCGCCAGCGCACACGCCGACATGACATCCACCGCACTGGTGAACCCGTGCTGGCCCATCACCTGTCCACTCGGATGCACCAACAGCGCGAAGTCTACGCGTGCATCTTCAACGAAACGCAGCAGCGGCCTCTCTACCCACGCTTCAGCGACCATTACGGTCACGCCAGACTCTCCCGCGATTTCAGCATATCCACCCGCAACTGACCCACGTTAACCGACACATCCGCGATGACAACCAGCAGGAGATCACCCGAGCCAATTGCGAAGACATGGCCGCGCTCGGCCTCGAGCCTGAGAAAACCGGTTTCCCCCATGCCCGCGGCACGCGCAGACTGCACCGCCCCGCCATACAGTGATGCCGCGAGGGCTGCAACGGTATTCGCGTTCACGCCCTGGCGCACAACGGCCTCGACGACGATGCCATCATGCGCATCGGCGACCACACATCCAACCACCCCGCGGCGCCGCGACAGAGGCGCAAGAAGTGAAACGAACGTCATGTTCACGTGCCCGCAGCCAACCAGCTGCGGGCGCGCGCCGCGCAACTCTCGAGCACGCGCCGCACAAAGCCGAGTGGTGATGCCGGGTCAGCGGCCAGCATGAGCAGAGCGCCATCGGGTGCCGGCGCCATCGCGACCGTCGCCGCCTCGGCTTCAAATGAAATTGAAGTCCATGCGCCGAGAGGCAGGTGACGCATGGCACGCTCTGCTTCCTCCCTGACTCCGCTAAGTGCTGCTCCTATCTCGTGCGCGACCTCGCGCCCATCGGCCGTGACGTAGGCGCCAGCGAGCACGAGACCGGTGGAATCGATCAGCAGCGCCGTCTGATCCCCGTCTCCGAGGATGTCGGCGAACAGCCGCCGTGCGTCGTGCCGCGACAATGTTGCCGATGCCTGCGGCATTTGCGGGACCTCGCGGTCAGTCAGGCGCTCGACACTCGCGAGCGCATGGGCGATCGATGCGTCGCCTGCATCGCTCGCCGCCGCCTCGCGCAAGTATCGCTCAGCTTCGGAGAAGCGTCCCTGTTTATAGAGCACAAAGCCTATTCCCTTGCGGGCACCCGCATGTTCGGGAGCGAGCCGAAGAACCACGTCCCACTCGTCCAATGCCCGCTGCAACTCGCCGCTGTCCGCGCAGATTCGCGCAAGCAGATTGTGCGCTTCCGCGCTGTATGCATGACGCTCCAGCCCCCGCAAGGAAACGCGAAGAGCGACGTCCAGCTGGCCACTGCTGCGCAGGGCTTCGCCGAGCTGCAGGAAGACGAGACTCGAGGGATCCCGCGCAAGTTCGTCGCTCAAACGGCGAGTCTGATCAGACATAGCCGTGCTCCCGAAGCGCCGCTTCAAGGCGGACGACCGCTTCGAGCGCGGGGGTGATTCGGGCGGATTCCGCCGGTGGGCTCATGCGGACGTAGCGCCCCCACGCGACGACAGCCCCGGCGAACTCACCTCGACGAGCCGCGGAGTATCCCATCTCGAGATGGATATGGGGATTGAGCGCGTCGAGCTGCACGGCGCGCCGCAATTCTTCCGCGCCGTCGGCATGACGGCCCACCCGTGCGAGTGCCTGAGCCAGAAGGAACCGGCCGTCTCCCGACTCGGGATTGCTGGCTACACCCTGGCGGGCTGCCTCCAGCGCGCTCTCCGGCCTCCCATCCGCCAGCGCTGCACGCGCGCGGCCGAAATGCGAGACGGCGATATCTACTTCGGCGGGTGCCGGACTGTCGCGGTCGGTTAGCCGCACCTCGGCGATTCCGGTAGACACCAGGCCAAAGACCACCTTCGCGACATCGAACTCACTGCGCGCGAGGTGGGACGCGATTGCCCGGATGTCCCGGGCGCCATCGATCTCGGCCAACACTTCCCACTCTGCCGGCAAGAGATCGAGCTGGGAAGGGTGATCATCACGCACGAGTGCGAGCGCCGGCACGACACTGGAATCGGGCACCGTGCGCTCGAAGCGAGCCCACTCATCGATGCGTCTGGCGCCCTCCATGAGCAGGGATTCAGTGGCAATTCGGACTTTCGCCTGCGCGGGAGCGTCCTCGATGCTGCGCTCCTCGAAGGAGAAGTATCCCTCCGTCCAGGACATGAGCTCAAAAATGATTTCTTCCACCTGAAAGCGAACCTGCCGCTCGAGCTCCGGACGCGTGATGGCCCCCTGCTCGCAGAGAACCTCACCGATCACGCGCGCCCTGGCCTCGTGTTTCTGAACCGCGAGAGCGCGCGCTAGATCCGCCCGTGTCACCTTGCCAGCGCGGACCAGCAGCTCTCCGAGCGGACGGGGATTATTTCTAACCGTAGCGAAGATGACGGCGCCACGATCGAAGTACACGTGACCCTGATTGTCGCGCAGTGCCGACGTTACCGTGAGTGCGCCAGTCTTCCGGCTAAGATCGAGAAGCTGAAAGACGTCGTGAATTCCAAGCTCGCGCAGCGGCCCTTCAATCCGCATATGCCATCTCCGCGCGCATATTGTCATCTGCAAAGAGGCGGTGAAGCTCGGTGGCCGTTTGCGCGTCGCGCCGTGAGCGTTCCGCCCACTCGCTCGCGGGCGCCAGCCGCACCACCCGATCCCAGCGCTCGATCGCATCGCGATAGCGGCTTCGTGCGGCCATTACAGCGCCCTCGTAGTAGATCGCTCCGACGTGATCCGGATCGGCCCGTAGTATGCGCGCCAGCCCCACGGCCGCGTCATCTTGACGACCAAGGTCGAGAAGCGTCGCGGCAAGAAGGAGCAAGGCCTCGGTGTGGTAGGGATCGCCTTGCAGGAGTCCAATGAGCGGCTCCAGCGCCTGACTCTGCTTACCGGCCTTTCGCCGTACCCTCGCCAGTTCCAGTGCGGCATCCAGGTACGTGGGAACCGCATCGAGAGCCGCTACCAGCTCGGCTTCAGCCTGTTCCGTGAGCTGGCGCTCCGCGAGCAGACGGGCGAGTTCGAAACGTGCGAGCGCAAATCGCCCGTCGAGCGCAAGCGCGGCGCGATACGCCAGCATCGCCCCGTCCATGTCGCCAGCCAGGCGCGCAGCATCACCCGTCTCCTTGAGCACGTCCGCGCGATCCGGCGCCGCACCCCGCGCCGCGTCCAGTAACATCCTCGCGCCAGGGTGATCGGCCACCGCGCGGCGCGCTTCCGCCACCAGCATCAACGTGTCGACGTCCGGCTCGAAAGCAGCCAGCAGCGTGGACGCGACGCGGATGGCCTCATCGGCGCGGCCGAGCTGAAGGAGTGCGCGCGTTTCGCCGGCAAGCACGGCACGCGATTCGCCGAGGTACTGGCCTGCCTCGCGATAGCGCTCGAGTGCCTCACCCCAGAGAGCCTGCCGCGCGAATACATCCCCGAGCAGGGTGAGACCCCGGCCGCTTTCCGCGCCTCGTCCCATCGCCCGGCTAATCTCGGCCGATGCCCGGTCGACCATTCCCTTGGACAGGTAATCGACGGCGAGGGCGTATGGATCGCCGGCTTTTACGGAAGTCTCTGGAAGGGGCCGGGAATCCGCGCCAGGCTTGAGCTCTGCAAAGAGGGAATTCAGAATGGCGGAGTCGAAGGCGAACGCATCCACCGCGCTCTCCACGCGCAATTCGCCTCCCAGGTTTGGGGCGATGGAGATGTCCGGATCCTCATATTGCATGTCAATCGCCAGCTCGAACTTCTGAGCGACGTAGTACGGGTCCAGCTCCAGGGCACGTTTCGTCTCGCGCAGCGCGCCGTCAAAGTCGCCGAGGCTCGTGAGAGCGAAGCTCAGATTATAGTGCGCTTCGGCGTAGTCGGGCCGCGCCTGAATGGCCCGCCCAAAGGCGTTGCGCGCCTCCTCCAGCTTCTGCAGCTCCACCAATACGAGACCCACGCCGTTCCAGGCGACCGGATGCTCCGCGTGGTTCGCCAGCGCTTGACGGTATGCCTCGAGGCTCAGCTGGTGTCGCCCCGCCTTGAGCTGCAGCAATGCAAAGTTGAGCCAGGCTTTCGTGAACGCGGGCTGAATCCCAAGCACAGACCTAAAGGCATCCATGGCTTCATCGCTGTCGCCACCGTGGTATAGCGCTACGCCACGGTTATTGAGCGCAAGCGCGTAAGCTGGGTCGAGCCGGACCGCCCGCGTGTACGAGTCGGCCGCACCGCTACAGTCGCCTGACTGATGCAGTGCGACACCACGCTCGTTCCAGAGCTTCGGGCTGTCGGGATTGGAAGCCAGAACGTCGTCGTAGGCGGAAAGTGCGGCAGCGTTATCCCCACTTAACAAGTGCACTTCCGCGATCGCCTGCAACACCAGTGCACGGTCCTCGCCAAGAGCCAATGCGCGCTGGTATTCCCTCAGCGCCTCCGCGTAGTACGCTTTCTGCCTGAATGCCAGTCCCAGACTGTAGTGCGCGAGTTGTCTTTCCTCGGACACCTCCATCCGTTGATGTGCCCGGCGCACCTCGCGCTCCGGAACCAGCTCGCCATATCGTGCGCTATTGTAGCGGTCGAGGGAAAGATTGGCCTGCGCGCGCGAGAGCGCCGGATTCAGCTTGACGGCGCGCTCTGTGGCGGCACGCGCCTCTTCATGACGCCCCACGTCGCCCAGGACGAATGCCATGAGGAAGTGGGCGTCGGGATTGTCCGGATTCAGCTCTATAGCGACGGTAAGCGCCGCGTGAGCTTCGTCGTTGAGGCCGCGATTGTACAAGACCTCGCCGACGTAGAAATGGATGAGCGAGCTCGAGGGATCGAGCGCCATGGCGCGCTCCAGCCACTGCTGCGCACGCTCCATTTCCCCGTTGGCTTTCTCTGCCAGACCGAGCTGCACTATAGCCGCGATGTCGTTCGCGTGGTACGCCAGCAACTGGGAAAACTCCTCCACCGCCTCGCTCGTGTCGCCGAGGGCGGCATGGGCACGGCCTATCTCCCAGCGTGCCTCGCGGTCTTCGGGCCGGGTATGCAGGCGCTCGCGGAGGTGCGCCATCCGCCTGTCGTAGAACCCCGTGCTGAAATACGCAATTTCCAGGTTGCGGCGCGCGACCTGCATCTTCGGATCGATCCCGAGCGCGCGTGTGAAGGCGTGTGCCGCCTCTTCGTGCAGCCCCTTGTTGAAATACAGGACGCCGAGATTGTTGTGCGCCCCCGCATCGGACGGGTCGATACGCCGTGCGAATGATCGCAGGACCGCGCTGTCACGCTCCGAGGTAAGCGGGGACGATTGCTGCACGGCGCAAAGCCTCTAGGCCAGCCGAACGGCGCGAAAAATCGCCTGGAGCGACGACGAATCGGGAAGGAGCAGAAAGAAACCCGGTAGCTGCTCGCCACCGTCCTTGAGCATGAAGTCGGTCTCCACCGAAAAAAACTCGTCCTTGTCGGAGCCGAACTGCAGGTGCGCGGTCGTAAGTATGGCCCCCGACATGTCGATGTGCAGGCTCGGGGGAGAGGGCAGCAACATCAACCCCATGAATTCGCTCAGCGCGTTCATGTAGGCGCCCGCGAGGATGTTTCCGGCTTCCTTGATGGCGGACTGCTCGATGACGCCGAGCTCGCCCGATGAGCCGATCGGCCGCCGCAGCATGAGCTCAGCTATGCGCACCGCTGTGGGCTGCGGGAAGACCAGGAGCGCACGTCCTGTAAGGTCGCCCATCATGTGCATCAGCACTGCGGCTATGGGCTCATCCTCGGAGCTGAGCTGAGCCGGGACGTCCTCGAGTCTCGTCACTTTGATCTTTGGCACCGTGATCATAATGGTGTTTCCCGTCATCTGGGAAAGCGCCGTCGCCGCATGGCCAGCCCCGATATTCGCCACCTCGCGCAACGCATCGAGCTCGTTTGGTTTCAATGTCGTCATTTTGGTCACAGCTGCCCCGCTAAAGGAGACTACCTACGTCCACTATCAATGATGGGGAGCCATCCGGGAGAATCGTCGCCCCGCTGAACAGTTCGGTGCCACCTCGCACAGCGTCGAAGTGCTTCACGACGATGTCCTGCTGGCCTGAAAGTTCGTCCACAATCAAGCCCATGCGGCGTTCACCAAGCTCGAGTACTATCACGTACGCCGTGCCGTTCCGAGCGGGCGGCAGGCTGGCCCGTTCGCGCATTCGAACCAGCGGCAGGACATCTCCCCGCATGAGGAGCACCTCCTGCCCCCGCACCGTTTTCAACTGTGACGGCACCAGAGCGACCGTTTCCTGTACGTGCGTGAGGGGTATCGCGTACACCTCGTCATGAACCCGCGCCAGCAGAGCCCGGATGATTGCCAGCGTTATCGGCAGCCGCAGAATGACCGTGGTTCCCTGCCCAGCCACGGTCTTGATTTCGACGGAGCCCCCCAGAGCACGTACGCGGCTGTATACGACGTCGATGCCAACCCCACGACCCGACAGATCAGACACCTGTTGGGCGGTCGAGAAGCCCGGCCGGGCAATCATGCGGATGAGCTCCTCATCGGTCAGATCCGTCCTGGCCGCGTCGGTCATCAGTCCCTGCTCGCGAGCCTTGGCAAGCACATGTACACGGTCGATCCCCCTGCCGTCGTCGCTCACCCTCACGGCTATCGACGAGCGCTCCCGAGCCGCGCTCAGAGATAATTTCCCGACCGCGGGCTTTCCCGCCGCCTCCCGTTCCGCCGGCGACTCAAACCCATGATCCACTGCGTTTCGCAGGAGGTGGACCAGGGGATCACCAATCTCATCCAGCATCGAGCGATCCAGTTCGATCTCCTTGCCCGTCATCGCGAACTCGACGTTCTTTCCCAGAGAGCGGGCCGCATCTCGCACCAGTCTCGGAAACCGGTCGAACACATGATGAACCGGCACCATGCGGCTCAGCATGATCTCCTCCTGCAGCTGCGAGATAAGTCTCGAGGCCTCGCTCACCGCATCCGTTACAGCGAGATCGCCCACGGCTGTCGCCGCCTCCACCAACCGTCCGCGCGTGATCATGAGCTCGCCGATAAGATTCATCAGCGAATCCAGCCGCCGGAGCTCGATGCGGATGTGCCGCTGCTGCCGTAGAACCCCTCGAGGCAACGGCTCGCGGACCGCGCCAACCAGGAGGTTTTCGCTGGAAAGGGTTGCCTGGTGTTGTTCCGCGGCGGAGACCGCCACAGACACACTTTCGACGTCCCCGACCGACCTTATGGCAGCTTCTACAGTGGCGGCTGGCTCCAGAGTGTCCAGCCGCAGCGAAAATTCCCGATCGAATTCGCCTGACTGGAGAGCCTCGACGGATGGCGCGACCGAATGTACGGTTCCAAGGGTTTCAGCGCGTTTGATGACAAGGTACGCCCGAACTCCGCTCAATTGAGCGTCCTGCGCAAGCCGGACGCGTATTAACATGCCCGTTCCAGCCGCATCGGACGCCACGGGTGGTTTCTTTTCATCTGCCTTCCTGCTCACATGCGCGTCGTGCGCGAGCCCGCGCATGCGCGCGAGCAGCTGCGTAACCTCGATCTCCTCGCTGCGACCCGAGACAGCAAGGTCTATTGCTGACTCCAGCGCATCAGCGGTGGCGAAGGAAACGTCCAGCAGAATGGTGGTCATTCGCGCCTCACCTCGCCGCACACCATCGAGCAGGCTCTCCAGCTCGTGCGTGAGTTCGGCGACAGGGGCGTAGCCCATGGTCGCACTCATTCCCTTTATGGTGTGCACTGCGCGAAAAATCGCGTCGAGTGGTTCAGTCGCGGCCGGCGTTCGCTCCAACTCGAGGAGCAAGTGGTTGATCGCCGAGAGATGCTCCCGGCTCTCGGTCAGGAACAGCTCGGCGTAGCGTGAGAGATCCACTTCCGGGCGCCAGCCGAGCTTATCCGAGCACGCGCTGCACCGCCTCGAGCACGCGGCTGGGCTGGAACGGCTTCACGACAAAGTCCTTTGCACCCGCCTGAATCGCTTCAACAACGAGCGCCTGCTGCCCCATCGCGCTGCACATAAGGACCCGGGCGTTCGGATCGAACTTCGTTATCTCGCGGACCGCGTCAATACCGCCCATGTCGGGCATCACGATGTCCATCGTTACCAGGTCCGGCTTCAGCTGCTTGTACCTCTCGATCGCCTGCAAGCCGGTTTCCGCCTCGCCGACAACATCGAACCCTGCTTGCTGCAGGATGTCGCCAATCATGGTCCGCATGAAGATGGCGTCATCGCAGATGAGAACGCTGTGACTCAACGTGTCCTTCCTTAGAGCAAGACTTGCGTGATGATGGTGTGGATATCGAGAATAATGACGATCGAGTCGCCGGAATGTCCCAAACCCGTGACTACTCCGCCGTGCTCGCGGGCCCAGCCCGTGATACCCTCCCCGGCCCCGATCACCTGATCGACCTCGGAGGGCTTGAGGCGGAGCACCTGGGACACCTCGTCAACGGCGATCCCCACCAGTTTCTGTCCGTGCTGCACGAGAATTACCGACCCGTCAGCGCTCGCTGGTTGAGCGCCCAGACGAACACCCAGATCGATGACGGTCACGATCGTTCCGCGCACGTTGATGAGACCGGCCACGGCCCGCGGCGCGCCGGGAAGGCGCGTCGCGCGGCGCCGCGGGATGATTTCGCGGATATTGTGCAGGTCGATGGCGTGCGTGCGCGGACCGAGCCGGAACAACACCAGCTCCCGCGGCGCAGCTTCAGTCGTCTGAGCGGTAGAATCCAAGGAAGTCGAGCGGATCGGAGTGATCGCCCAACTGGTCGAAGCCAGCTGCGGCGAGCGAACGGGTCAGATCATCGGGCAACGGCGACCGCAGCTCCACCGGCGTCCCCGTAACGGGATGCCTGAAAAGGAGGAGCGCGGCGTGCAGGAAATTGCGGTTCGGCGGCAGGGCTATCAGCCGACGTCCTCCTCCACCACCGTAGCGGTCATCGCCAGCCACCGGATGGCCGATGGAAGCGAGGTGCACGCGAATTTGATGAGTTCGCCCAGTGTGCAGGTGCGCACGCAGAAGCTCCGTTGAATCGAACCGCGCCAGGCGAACAAAATCCGTTTTCGCATGCCTTCCGGTACTGACGATTGCCATCCGCGTTCGGTCTCGCGGGTCCCTGCCGATAGGCGCATCCACCATTTGCCGTTCGGATGCGAGGTGGCCCCAGATGAGCACGGCGTACCTTCGCACAATGCGTCGTGCGGCGAGCGCTGCGCTGAGTATTCGGTGAATCCGGTCGGATTTGGCGACGATCAACATCCCCGATGTCTCCTTATCGAGGCGGTGAACAATGCCCGCCCGATCCTCGCCGCCACTCGTCGAGAGGCTTCCCTCCCGGCCCATGAGCGCGTTGACGAGAGTTCCCGACCAGTTGCCGGGAGCGGGATGCACCACCATTCCGGCCGGCTTGTCCACGACGAGGAGATGCTCATCCTCGAATACGATGGAAAGCGGAATGTTCTCCGGATGCACATCGCGACCCGGAGGCGGCGGAATGTTTGCCGCGATCACATCCCCCGAGCGTGGCCTGTAGCTCGCCTTCTCTCGTTTGCCCGAGACGGTGACATGCCCCGTAGCAATCAACGTCGCGGCCTGTGTCCTGGAGATATCGAGATGGCCGGCTACAAATAAATCGAGGCGGACATCGCTATCCGCCTCGACCGCCAACTCATGCTTCTGTCCCGGCGGATCCTCTCCGGCCAATGCCGAATTCCTACTCAACTACCTTGTCCGGGATTGGTTGTCGGTACCGCCACCTGCGGCACCGCGGCTTCTTCCTCTCCCCATAGTGACCATGCGAGAAGAAACGCCCCGATGCTCACCGCCATATCGGCTGCGTTGAAAGTCGGCCAGCGCCAGTCTCCTACACCTACATCCAGAAAATCGACAACTCCGGCCGCGGATCTTACCCGGTCGAGAAGATTTCCGATCGCACCCCCACATACGAGCCCAAGCGCAATCGTCCTGAGGGTGTCGTCCTGGTGCGCTGCGCGATATAGCCGGCTCAAAACGAAAAGCGCGACGATCGTCAGAAGGAGAAAGACCCAGCGTGAGTAAGGTCCCACGTGCAGGCCGAACGCGGCCCCCGGATTGTATACCAGCGTGAAGCGAACGAACTCGCCGAACACTTCGCGCGGAACGTGCACGGGTGCCAGGCGCTCAACCGCTATTGCTTTGGTGGCCGCGTCCACAGCAACCACTACACATACGAGCGACCAGAATGTAACCTGCTTATGCCTGCTTCTTTCCATCTTCCTCACGCTGCTTGCAGGAGATGCACAGCCGCGCGTGAGGAAGCGCGTCCAAACGATCGAAGTCTATGTCATCGCTACAGTTGTGGCACTTGCCGAATGTTTCCGGCGAGCGATAAAGACGGCGCAATGCCTCGTCGATGTGCCAGAGAAACCGACCTTCCTGGCTTGCAAAAAGGAACTGCTTTTCGCGCTCCATCGCGTCCGTACCCTGATCCGCCATATGAAATGAATACGAGCTCAGATCGCCGTCGGCGTTTTGTGGCGTCGAATTGAACGCCTCGCTGTAATTTCCGAGCTCCTTGAGAACTCGCTTGCGCTCCTCGAGAAGTCTTTTCTCGAAGTGCGTAAGAGATTTCTTGGCCATTGGCCTGGACTTCTTAACACTTGCACTGGATGGCGGCATCAGTTGGTTCTCAGTAGGGCGATAGATACGGTGGATCCGTCGAGATCCACCATTTGAGTCGCGTTGTTTGGGGTCACCGGTTCGCCGCCTATAACAACCTGCCGGGCGAGCACCTCGGCTGAAATGTAATCCTGGAAGTCGCTTGCCGCACGCTCCACCTGTTTGTCACCATTTACCCATAACATTATTCGATCGCTTACGTCCAGGCCAGCTTCCTTTCTCATGCGTTGGACTCTGCTCACGAGCTCCCGCGCCAGCCCTTCCGCACGGAGCTCCGGCGTGACCGCGATGTCCAGGGCGGCGAAGTAACCCCCTTCCTCTTTTACGACCAATTCTCCCGCGGCGCGGTGCACTATGGCAAAGTCGTCATCCTGGAGTACATGCGTCTCCCCGTCTATCGTGATTCCGACTTGCACCCCGGATTCGAATTCCCGCAGAGCTCGATCCGAGAGCGCCGCAATCGCCTGCGCTGCGAGGGGAGTACGCTTGCCAAACCTCTTGCCGAGCACCCGGAAACTGGGCTTGGCCTCGAGTCTCACGAACTCCGCCCCGCTTGAAACGAACTCGACACTCTTGACGTTCAATTCGGCGCGAAGCAGTGGCAGAAGCTGGGAAGCGAGCGATCCGGCAGGGGGGGGGATCACGCAAACGAGCTTCGCGAGCGGCTGACGGACCTTGATACCCGCTTCTTCACGCGCCGCGCGCCCGAGGGTCGCGAGCACACGCAACTGTCTCATCGACACCTCCAACGCCCGGTCCGGCGATACGGAATCCGCGCGGGTGTAGGAAGCCAGATGCACCGAGCTGCCAGTCAACTCGCGATGAACCCAATCTGACACGAAAGGCGCAAACGGAGCCAACAGCCGGCAAGTGACCACAAGTACTTCATGCAATGTCGCGAAGGCCGCGCGATTCTCGTCGCCATCGACGTCATAGAAACGGAAACGGGACTGCCGTACATACCAGTTCGAAACATCATCAACCAGAAAATCCATTACCGCGCGCAGCGCGAGGGTGGGCTCCAACCGTTCCAGGAAACCGTCCACCTCCCGCTCCACCGTGGAGATTCGCGACACAATCCACCTGTCGATTACCGGACGATCCTCCACCGCCGGATCAAGCTCAGATGGTGCCCATCCATAGTTGGCGTACTGCGCAAACATTCCGCTGTATGTGTTCTTGAGCGTGAGCAGAAATCTGCCGGCGGTCTCACGGATAGTGTCTTCGTCGAACTGCTTGGGGAGCCATACCTGGCTCGATGCTACGAGAAAGAGCCGCAGGGCATCGGCGCCATGCCGTTGGATTACTTCCCACGGTTCCACGGTATTGCCGCGGGTTTTTGACATCTTCTGCCCTTCGGCGTCCAGCACCAGGCCGTTCACAACAGCAGCGCGAAACGGCGCCGCCATGTGCCCAAAGCTTTCAGCCGGCGACCCGACATTATTGGGAAGCGCGTCGCCAAGGCCCGTGGCAATAGCGAGCAGCGAATAGAACCAGCCGCGCGTCTGATCCAGCCCTTCAGCGATGAAATCAGCCGGATACTGGCGCTCGACGGACTCGCGGTTCTCGAACGGATAATGCCACTGAGCGAACGGCATGGATCCCGAGTCGAACCAGGTGTCTATTACCTCCGGCGCACGCCGCATCGTGCCGCCACACTTGCTGCCATCGCGGTGCTGAGCGCATAGCCAGGAGTATCGGTCTATAAACGGCTTATGCGGATCGAAATCCGATGGGAGCGGGGCGCCCAGACGCTCCGCCAATTCGGCGTAGCCGCCAACAGCTTCGATGTGCGCGCGGTCGGCATCGCATACCCAGATCGGCAGTGGCGTGCCCCAGTATCGGTCGCGCGATAGCGCCCAATCGATGTTGTTCTTGAGCCATTCGCCGAATCGCCCCTCACCAACATCTTCAGGCTGCCAGTTCACGCGCGCATTGCGCGACAGCAGCTGGTCCTTGAACGCAGTCGTGCGGACAAACCAGCTTTCCCTGGCGTAGTAGAGTAACGGAGTATCGCAACGCCAGCAGTGCGGATACGAGTGCCGCAGCCGCTCCGCCCTCCAGAGCAACCCGCGTTTCCGGAGCTCCTCCAGAATCACAGGGTCAGCCGCCTTGACGAACTTTCCTCCAATAACCGGGGTGCCTTCAGGGAACTCCCCGCGAAGGTTCACCGGCTGCAGGAACGCCAGGCCGTGCCGCTTGCCCGCCGCGTAATCGTCTGTACCGAACGCGGGCGACATGTGCACGACTCCAGTTCCGTCCTCGCCCGATACGAACGGCTCGGCGATTATGACCTCGCGCTCCCCCTCGGCGTAATCCACCCAATCGATGGGGCGCCTATAACGTCGTCCAGCCAGCTCCCGGCCCAGCTGCCGCCCGACTATCTCCCACCGGTCAGCGTAATCATCCCCCAGAACCGCCGCTGCTCGCGCTTCCGCCAGGATAACGGAGCCGTGAGCAGCATCTCCGTCGCGTTGCGCGAGCTCGATGTAAATGAGCTCGGGATTAACCGCGAGCGCCGCATTGGAGACGAGTGTCCAGGGAGTAGTGGTCCATACCAGAATGCGGGGACCGGGGAGTGGGGAGTGGGGCGTAGCGCTGGAGAGTTCAAGCGCCAGATACACGCTCGGGTCATCCACCTCCCTGTATCCTTGCGCGACTTCGTGGCTCGAGAGCGCGGTGCCGCAGCGGGGACAGTACGGAAGAACCTTGTGTCCGCGATACAGCAGCTCGCGGTCGAACAGAGTCTTGAGGGCCCACCACACGCTCTCGACATAGTCGAGCGAGTAGGTGACGTATGGATCGCGGTAATCCAGATCGAACCCAATACGCGTGCTGAGCTTCTCCCACTCATCCTTGTACTTCCAGACGCTCTCACGGCAGAGCGCATTGAAACGCTCCACACCGATGCGCTCGATGTCCCTCTTTCCACTGATACCCAGTTGCTTCTCCACCTCGATCTCGACAGGAAGCCCGTGGGTATCCCAACCCGCTTTGCGCGCAACGTGGTGTCCCTGCATCACACGGTGACGGCAAAAGAGATCCTTGATCGTCCGGGAAAACACGTGGTGGATGCCCGGACGGCCGTTGGCGGTTGGGGGACCCTCGTAGAACACCCATTCGGGGTCGTCCACGTGTGCCGCCCCGATCTTGTCGAAAAGGCCCTCCGTCGCCCAGAGGCGCAGCATTTCCTCCTCGAGCGCGGTTGGCGGAGCGTCCGTGCGGAGCTGAGCGTACTTCGTAATGATCTCTTCGGGCGCTGTCACATGCGCTCCAGCACGCCGCGCACGAGCGCCGTGAGCATGGGCTCCGCTCCTGCCGCAACCGCGATGATCTTTTCCACCGAAGCGGGCTCGAGTGCATCGGGAAGACACAGGTCTGTGATGATCGACAGCCCCAGAACCTTCATCCCTCCATGAATCGCGACGATGACTTCCGGAACCGTGGACATACCCACCACGTCCGCACCCAGGGCGCGCAGCATGCGGTACTCCGCCCTCGTCTCGAGACTGGGGCCCGTCACCGCGATGTACACGCCTTCGCGCAACGTCACACCCTGGGATAATGCCACCTCGCGCGCCACGGCCCTCAGACTCGCGTCATACGGCTCCGACATGTCTGGAAAGCGGGGACCCAGCCGGTCATCGTTTGCGCCGAGAAGCGGGTTGTCACCGAGGAGGTTGATATGATCCGCGATCAGCATCAGATCGCCGGCGCTCCACAGCGGATGCATCCCGCCGCACGCGTTCGACACGATCAGCGTTCCGGCACCGAGCGCCCGGAGAACGCGCACCGGAAAGGTCACCTGCGCCAGCGAATAGCCCTCGTACCGGTGAAATCGGCCCTGCATGGCGACAACGGTCTTGCCGCCTAACGTGCCGCACAACAGACGCCCGGAGTGGGACTCCACAGTGGAAAGCGGGAAGTTGGGGATGTCGCCGTACTCGATGACGGCTTCCTCCTCGATCTCACCGGCCAGTCCGCCCAGTCCGGTGCCGAGGATGATCCCCACCTCGGGCGCGGTGCTGGAACGCG
>JBPCJT010000229.1:0-6885 GCA_051005015.1 Gemmatimonadaceae bacterium
GCCATTAGGGGTTCGTCGGCGCGTCGTCGAGCGTCAAATTCAGGCGGCGTTTCCGGAGTATGGCGAGGCGGAGGTCGCGCGCATCGCTCGCGGCGCGTACGAACACCTTGGGCGAGTCACGGCCGAAGCGACGCTGCTTCCCGCACTCGGCAGGGAGAAAATACTCGGGCTCTTCGAGGGTGCGGAGGGCTGGCAGAACGTCGACCTCGCCATGCGCGCTGGGCGAGGGCTCATCCTTGTCGGCGGCCATCTCGGTAACTGGGAGGCCGCTGGCGCATATCTCGCGGCTCGTGGCATTCCTATTGATGTGGTCGCGCGACGGATGTCCAACCCGCTTTTCGACCGGTATCTCAATGCGACCCGGGAGCGCATGGGGATGACGGTCATTTACGATCGCGAAGCCGTGCGGCGAACAGCACGCTCCGTACGAGAAGGCCGTGCGGTCGCTTTTCTCGCCGATCAGGGAGTGAAGCATCTCGCGTCCACTTACGTCCCTTTCTTTGGACGGCCGGCAAAGACGCCGCGCGGTCCAGCCCTCTTCGCGCTTCGGTGGGACATTCCGCTGATTTTTGGCACCGCGCTCAGGCAGGCCGGCGGTAAGTATCGTCTCATTCTCGAGGCCGTTCAGGTCGAACGGACAGGTGACAGGGATGCCGACGTCGATCGAGTAGTCGCTCGATTCACAGAGATCCTTGAGCGGTATGTCCGGGTAGCGCCCGAGCAGTACTTCTGGCATCACCGGCGTTGGCGGCGTCAGGAAAAACCAGGACCAACGGGACAGCCGGGGACACCGTGATAGCGATCCTCTGGCACCGGCTGCGCCGCGATAAGCGCGCCACCATCGGTCTCGGAGTTGTGCTCCTCCTGGCGGTCGCCGCAATTACTGCTCCCCTGATCGCCCGCTATGATCCCACCGCCATAGAGCTCGTGAACCAGCTCGCTGCCCCCTCCTCCAGCCACTGGATGGGAACCGACTTCCAGGGGCGTGACGTCTGGTCTCGTCTGGTTTTTGGCGCGCGCATTTCTCTCACCGTCGGCCTTGTGTCGCAGGGAATCGCGCTCCTGCTCGGCGTGACCTTGGGGCTTATTGCCGGCTACTACGGCAAGTGGGTGGACGACGTTGTCATGCGGCTGGCTGATGTGACGCTCGCGTTTCCAACTCTGCTGCTGCTCATCGCCATGGTCGCCGCGCTGCAACCGTCGCTCGGCGTGGTATTCGCGACCATTGGCCTTGTTGGGTGGGCGGGAATGGCGCGTCTCGTTCGCGGGCAGGTGCTCGTCGTTCGCCAGCTGGAGTTTGTGCAGGCCGCGCGTGCGCTCGGACTGCGCGACAGGCGTATAATAGTCCAACACGTTCTCCCGAACGTCGTCGCGCCGGTAGTGATCGCTGCGACGCTCGGAATGGCGGGCGCGATCATGGCGGAAGCGGCACTGTCATTCCTGGGGCTCGGCGTGCAGCCGCCGACTCCGAGTTGGGGTTCCATGATCGCGGATGGACGTGATCTCAACCAGCTTCGCACGGCGCCCTGGACATCGGTATTTCCCGGTCTCGCGATCGGAGCCGCGGTGCTCGGCTTCAATCTCCTTGGCGATGCATTGCGTGATGCTCTGGATCCGAAGCACCTGCTCGCAGTCGCGGCGAATGCCGAAATAGGGAAGGCCGCGTGAGCTACGACGTCCTGGATCTCAGGCTGCGCGAATTTCCGTGGGCGGCTCGGGGTGAAGCGATATACCTCAATAACGCGTCAACGGGTCCTCTTCCCGTCCGCACGGTGGCGGCACAATCCTCTTTCACCGCGCTGCGTGCCGAGCCGTTTCGCTTGAGCGATGAGCTGCAGTTCGCCACTATAGCACGATCGCGGGAGCTCCTCGCGAAACTGATTGGCGCGTCGTCTGGCGAGATCGCGCTCATGGTCAATACCACGTACGGCATCAATGTCGCGGCCCGCGCGCTACCGCTTGGCAAAGGCGACACGGTATTGACATTCGACAGGGAGTTTCCGTCGAACATCTATCCATGGATGGCTCTCGCACCGCTTGGCGTTACACTGGAGCGTATCCCCTGCCGCGACGGCCTATCCGACGAAGAGGCTCTGCTAACGGCGCTGGACAAACCCGGTGTGCGCGCCGTTACGGTGAGCTGGGTTTCGTTTGCTACTGGTTATCGCGCCGATCTCGCGACGATCGGGCGCGCTTGCCGGGACCGCGGCGTGTATTTCATCGTTGATGCCATGCAAGGTCTCGGTGCGCTCACGCTTGACGTACGGGAATGCTTCGTCGACGTGCTCGCCTGTGGCGGCCAGAAGTGGCTGCTTTCTCCGTGGGGAACGGGGTTCATCTATGTAAGAAGCGAACTGGTTACCGCTCTGGAGCCAAGCTCGGTGGGATGGCTCGCAATGCGAGGCTCCGACGATTTCACGCGACTGGTGGATTACGATTTTACCTACTGGGATGATGCACGCCGGTTCGAAGTCATCACGCTCCCCTTTCAGGACTTTGCTGGGCTCAACGCGAGTCTGGAGCTGCTGCTGGAACTGGGACCAAAACGAGTGGAGACGCACGTATCCAGGCTGGTGGACAGGGCGGTACAGTGGTCGCGCGAACGAACCAACGTGAGACTCATTACGCCCTGGGAGCCACAACGGCGCGCAGGAATTGTGGCAATCGCGCCGGCCGATCCTCAGGCAGTATCAGACAATCTCAGACAGGCCAGAGTTTCCCACTCGTTGCGGGAGGGAGCGATACGGTTGTCGCCGCACTGCTTCAACACCGATGCCGAAATGGAGCGAGCTCTCCAGCTTTTGGGCGGCGAATAGCGTGAAGTCACCCTGGTAACACCGCTACCAGGCAATGCTCGCGTGCTCCCTTCCGCAGCAGGAGATGTCCTCCCTCCAGCAACGAATCGAGCGCTATTGACCGGTCTTCGGCGGCAAGCCTCGCTCCATTCACGTACAAGCCTCCCTGCTCCAGCAGCCGTCGTCCCGCTCCCTTCGATGCAACCAGCCGTGCGGCAACGAACAGATCCAGCACATCGAGCTCCCCATGCGCAGGAGGCGAAACTGTAACGGACGGAATCTCACTCCCAAGCGCAATGAGAGCCGCTTTGGACAGTGTTCCCGGGTCCGCGCCGCCAAAGAGCAAGTTGGACATCTCCTCGCACACTCGCGCCGCCGCCGCGCCATGCACTCTGGTAGTCACTTCTTTCGCTAGTGCCCGCTGGGCGTCACGGCGCTCCGGTTGCTCCGCCACTTCCGCGTCCCACCCTTCGACCTCTTCCCGCGGAAGCAGTGTAAAAAAGCGCTGGTACCGGCCCACGTCCCGATCGTCAGCATTGATCCAGAACTGGTAGAATTTGTACGGCGAGGTAAGTGACGCGTCGAGCCATACCGCACCAGCTTCCGTTTTGCCGAACTTGGTACCCGACGCCGTCGTCACCAGCGGAAGCGTAAGCGCGTGGGCAGTACCTCCGTCCGACCTTCGGATCAGCTCCATTCCGGCGGTGATGTTTCCCCACTGGTCGCTCCCGCCAATCTGGAGTGTTGCCCCTTCACGACGGTACAACTCCAGATAGTCATAGGCCTGGAGCAGCATGTAGGAAAACTCTGTATATGAAATTCCTTCTTCCAGCCGCCCCTTGACGCTTTCCTTGGCCATCATGTAGTTGACCGTGAAGTGCTTCCCCACGTCGCGCATGAAGTCCACGGCGCGAAGCTTCGTGAGCCAGTCGGCGTTGTCCCGCATTCGTGCCGCGCCCGACCCGGAAAAATCGAGAAAGCGCTCGAGCTGAGTACGCAGCATTTCCGCATTGGCCGAGACGGTTTCAGTATCGGCGAGGGGACGTTCGGAGGCTTTGCCGCTCGGATCGCCAATGAGACCCGTGCCTCCGCCAATCAGCACGATTGGCCGGTGACCCGCGCGCTGCAGATGTACCAGGCCCATGATTGGCACGAGACTTCCCACGTGCAGGCTGGGTGCGGTAGGATCGAAGCCGCAATACACGTTCACCGGCCCTCGCTCGAGCGACTCCCGCAGTCCTTCGGTGTGCTGAGCTATCAGCTCACGCCAGGCGAGCTCATGGAGAGGAGAAGTAGTCACGGGCATTTCGCAAGTTACCGCGTATCGCTGGCGTCGGGAGTAGGGGCGGAGCCGGAGAGCAGGGAATAGGGAGTGTGGCGTGCGGAGTACGCGGACCACTCCCCACGCCCCTTCCCCCCCCACTACCTTCAATTCGAATGTCTTCGACCCGACGAATCTCTTCTCGCCTCTGGCGTCCACTCTTTCTGCTAGTCACGTTCGGCGCCGCGTTCGCCGCCGGCATTGCCTACGGTGCGTGGGCGCTCGTTTGCCGCGGAGGTCAATGCCCGTCAACCGCCGTCCTCGAAGATTTCACGCCGCACCAGACGTCCAAACTCTACGGTGCCAGCGGCCGCTTCATCGCTGAAGTGGGTCAGGAGCGCCGCACCCTCGTAAAGCTGAGCGATATTCCAAAGCCGGTTCGTGATGCTTTCGTCGTCACCGAGGACAAGCGCTTCTACGACCATTCCGGTATCGACTGGATCCGGGTATTCGGTGCCGGACTCCGCAACGTCCGATCAGGCAGCTACGCCGAAGGGTTCTCGACCATCACCATGCAGCTCGCGCGTAACGTTTTCCCGGAGCGCATCTCGCGCGAGAAAACTCTCACGCGCAAGCTCAAGGAAGCGAGGGTCGCTCGTGCCATAGAAGACAAATACTCCAAGGAAAAAATCCTGGAGCTGTATCTCAACCAGATCTATCTCGGCAATGGCGCGCACGGAGTGGAAACTGCGTCCCAGCGCTACTTCGGCAAATCCGTTCGCAATCTGATCATGGCAGAGGCTGCCACGCTCGCGGCACTCCCAAAGGCACCCGAGCGCTACAACCCGCGCCGCCATCCCGAACGCGCCATCCAGCGCCGCAACACCGTCGTGGAGCTAATGCGGCGGGAGGGGGTCTTGAGCGATGCGGATGCGCGTCTCGCGAAAGCCTATCCCCTCCGGCTTGCGCGCAAGGAGGAGTCTGGAGACTTCGCCCCCTACTACGTAGAGTGGGTGCGCCGCCAGCTCGACGATCAGTTCGGGCAGCGTCTGTACCGCGACGGCCTCAACATCTACACGACCATCGACGCCGATATGCAGTCTGCCGCCGAGCGCGCGCTCGAGGCCCAGCTAAAGGCGATCGAGTCGGGCAAGTACGGCAAGTTTCGGCATGCGACCTACGAGCAGTATCTCGCGAAAGGCGCCATGGGCGAGCGCGATGCGGGGAACCAGAACTCGCCATACCTGCAGGGAGCGTTCGTCGTGCTCGACGCACGGTCGGGAGCCGTGCGGGCCCTCGTCGGTGGCCGCGACTTCGACGACTCGAAGTTCAATCGCGCTACGCAGGCGCTTCGACAGCCCGGCTCCACTTTCAAGCCGTTTGTCTATGCGGACGCTATTCGCAACGGCATGCCCACCTCCACCGTGCTGTTGGATTCCGTCCTCAGCATTCCCCGTCCGGAGGGAGGCCAATACACACCGCAAAATTACGACAACAAGTTCGAGGGACCGATTCCGCTGCGCCGCGCTCTGTACCTGTCGCGTAACGTGCCAACCGTGCGGCTCGGCAATCAGCTCGGCGAGCAAAGTGTCGTTGACATGGCGCGGCGCTTCGGAATTACCACGCCGATACCGCCGTATCCGTCAATTCATCTCGGCGCCGCCGACGTGTACCCCATTGAGATGGTGGGCGCGTACACGGCTTTTGCCACGCTGGGCATTCGGGCGACGCCATTCGCAATCACACGCGTCGATAACTCCCGGGGCGAAGTGCTGTGGCAGGCCAGTACCGTGCGGACCGAGGTGCTTTCCCCCGAAGAGGCGTGGCTCATGACCGATATGCTTCGGGACGTGGTTAGGCGTGGCACTGCCTACGGCGCCGTGTGGGGACAAGGTTTTCGGGTGCCGGCCGGCGGCAAGACCGGCACCACCAACGACGGCACCGATGTGTGGTACATCGGTTTCACCCCCGATCTCGTCGCGGGAATCTGGATGGGTTTCGACAGACCGAAGAAGATCCAGGCAAATGCCCAGGGAGGCCGCCTGGCTTCACCTGCCTGGACCACCTTCATGACAGAGGTATATCAGCGCCGGCCGGCTCCTCCCGACTGGCGGCGCCCCGATGGGCTCGTAGCCCGAGAGATCGACCGAAGCACCGGCTTGCTCAAAAATCCGTTCTGCCCTACCGAGGTCATAGTTACGGAGTTCTTCATCTCCGGAACAGAGCCATCCCAGGAATGCGATGTACATTCACCCTTCAACCTGGGCACACCTGGCGACAGCGGCGCCTTCGTTCCCGCTCCCAACGAGGGGCGCGTGATGCCGGGTGCGGCTCCAACCCCGCAACCGTCGCGCCCCAAGCGAGACACGGCTGCCGCGGTTCCCAACCCGTTCAAACTTCCACCGTGACCATCTGGCAGCCGATCGACTGCCATGCGCACACGACGATGTCCGACGGATCACTGTCTGTTGGAAAGCTCGTGGAAACCGTTCTGGCGCGCGGAGTTCGTCCGAGCGTCGCCGACCACTGTTCTTCCGATGTCGCGTTCGCGGTAAAGACCGTGGACGAAGTGCGTGCCTACTTGGAGGAGCTGGAGGGTCATGACGTCGCTCGCGGGGCTGAATTCTGCTGGCATGACTCGCTCTGGCGGGAGCTGCCCGACGATCTGGTCTCGCGCTTCACCCACCGTCTCGGATCGTTGCACGCCGTTTTCCTGCCCGACGGCACGACCGTTCATGTCTTCAGCAAACGCCTGTCCGACGAGCTGACTGCCGATGCGTACATGGATATCCACCTCGACAATCTCGAGCGGTTCGCGCGCGAGATGAC
>JBPCJT010000230.1:0-14420 GCA_051005015.1 Gemmatimonadaceae bacterium
ACTTTCAGGAGTACTTACGCTCGCAATACGCACTACGGGTACCCGCAAGGAGCCATTGATTTTAGTTCGCGCCGGCGCAGACAGCGTTCGGTTCGGTACGCTGAGGCTTCCCGGCGTTTCTCTGGCGGCTGACTACGCGACCGGCCGCATCGACACGCAACTGCAGCTCTTTCAGAACGCGCAGCCAATTCTCGGACTCACCGGTTCGCTGCCCGTCGACCTCGCTCTTACCGCAGTCGAAAACCGTCTGCCGGAGGATTCGCTCCACGCTCGAATTTTCGCGGACAGCGTCGACCTGGCGCTGCTCGAAGCCATCTCTCCGGACTACCTTCAGCGCGCCTCCGGCCTCATCTCTACGGACGTGGACATCCGGGGGACATGGAAGAGGCCGTCATACGCCGGCCGCCTCACGATTCAGCGTGGCGATGTGGGTCTCCCGAAGCTCGGGATCAGACTGCGTCAGCTCGAGGCCGACGTGGGACTGAGCAGAGACAGCCTTCACATCACGCGGTTTTTCGCCGTAAGCGGTGCGGAAAATGGGACGGTCCTGTTGCGGGGCGGCATAGCCCTGCCCACGAGAAGCCTTTCCGACTACGAGCGCATCGCGTTCAACCTCCAACTCCGGGCCAGCAACTTCCAGGCGATTCAGGTAAAGGGCTTGGCCGATCTCGCCATTAGCGGCTCGCTCGACGTGACCGGCCCGTTTGCGCGCGCAAGATTGACGGGCGGTCTCACGATTCCGCGGGGCGCGCTATACATCCGCGACGATCCTCAAAAGCAGCTCGTGGCACTGGACGACCCCGATTTCCTCCAGGTGGTGGATACTTCGGACATCAGCCAACGGCGTATTTTCGCTCTGCCCACGGCGGTGGACCGCCTGATAGAAAATCTCGCTGTTGATAATGTCAGCATTACCCTGGGTAACGATGTGTGGCTCCGCTCGGCCGCCGCGAACATCAAGCTGGGAGGACGAGTTGGCGTGGAAAAGACAGGCCGGCGGCTCGCTCTCGACGGAACGCTTCTGGCTAACCGGGGCCAGTACCGGCTGGATCTCGGCCCCGTGAACCGGCGCTTCGACGTCACGAGCGGAAGTATCACCTTCTATGGTGAGCCGGGTTTCGATCCCGCACTCGACATCACCGCGGTGTACACCGTCAGGCAGCCCGACCGCGAAGACGTGCGCATCCGGGCTAACATTGGCGGCACTCTGCAGAACATCAGGCTGTCACTTTCCAGCGATGAGCGCATCGCGATATCCACGACGGAGATTCTCAGCTACCTGGTCTTTGGCGCTCCGAGCTTCGCACTCGGGGATCAGAATACCAGTCGGTTGCGTCCATTTGCCTCGGCTTTGCTACCTACCGCCGGTGCTCTGCTCGAAGAGAAACTGTCCGAAGAGTTCGGCGGCTTCATCGACCTCTTTCAGATTCAGGCTGGGGGGTATCAGGAGTCTTCGGAGGGAATCGGCCAGAGCGGACGTGCAATTGCATCGGGGTCGCGCATCGGCATCGGCACACAGCTGGATGACCGCACGTTCATCACGGCGAACGCCGGCCTCTGCGGCTTGAGCAAGGGTGGTAGCACCGTTCGATTCGAGGAGTCGCTCGGTCTCTCGGTGGAGCGACGGATCGGGCGAACCGCGTCGGCACAGCTCGGCGTGGAGCCCGCGGCCAGCGCTCTCGTCTGCAACCGCGGACAGGTCGAGATCAATACGCCACGTCAATTCGGCTTCGATCTGTTCAGAGAGTGGAGCTTTTAGGCCCCGTTCTCCTGATCGCCAATCCCGGATCCCGGCATGGCGACCGGCTGCGAGCGCAGGCGGTGGAGGCGTTCCGTGAGGCTGGAGTGCATTGCGACCTGGTTGTCACGCAAAAGGCGGGACATGGCGCAAGCGTCGCGGCGGAGCGGGGGTCCAGCTATCAGGCAGTGTTTGCGCTCGGCGGGGACGGAACCGCAATAGAGGTCCTGGGCGCGCTCGCTGGCACCGAGGTCCTTGTCGGCCTGCTCCCGGGCGGAACGGGTAACCTGGTCGCTCGATCGATGGGTGTGCCACTTTCAATCAAGCGCGCGGTGCCGGCTCTTCTAAAGGGTAAGGAAGCGCGCATCGATCTCGGACTTCTGAATGGCGAACAGTACTTCGCCTTCACGGCCGGAATCGGAATCGACGCGGCGATGGTCGAGGCAACCACAACCGCGCTCAAGCGGCGCTACGGTGTTCTCGCATACATCGTTGCCGCCACGCGCGCGACATTTCGGCAGCGCACTTTTCGCGTGCGCATCATAGCGGATGGCGAGACCATCGAGTGTGAGGCGGCGGCGGTAATGGTGGCGAACTTCGGTACCGTGCTAAACGACCTGGTCCGCATCGGCCCCGACATCGTCGCCGATGACGGCCTGCTCGATCTTTGCATCTTTTCGCCCAATGGAATTGCCGAAGCGCTGACACTGGCCTGGCGGCTTTTCCGCAAGGATTTCAGCTCGCACCCGGCCGTGCAGTACCGGACCGGTAAGCGATTCGCTTTTGACTGCACGCCAGCGCAAACGGTTCAAACCGACGGAGAAGTACGCGGCCGCACACCGGTCACCATAGAGGTACGAGCGAGAGCCGCCCGGGTGATCTCCGCGAGATGACCTGGTCTGCCCGACCCGCCCAACTTCGAGTTTGCCTGCATGAGAAAGTCTTCGTCGCACGCCACTTGCTACGAGTTTGCTGCATAGGAGCGATACCGTTGCGCGGAACAGGCGGCCCGCCCCTGACGCCGCTGCTGCTCTCGCGGAGCGGCATAGGCGGGTGATCGAAACCGCAAGTTACGCAATCGTGATTACGGATCGGGAGCGACGCCTCGCTTTCTGTAATCCTGCCGCGGGTGAGCTGTTCGGCATGGATTGCGAGTCAGTCGTGGGGACGCCCGTATCGCATTTGACGCCGCAGGAATTCCGCGACGACGTCGCCAGGCGGGAAGCCAGCGCCCTTGACGGCGAAGCACAGCGGTACGAAACCGTGATCGAGCGTCCCGATGGCGAACGCCGGATAGTGTCCGCGAAGGCGAGGGAACGGAGCTTACTGTCGAGCTGCCGCTGGCCCCAAACCCGGAAGCAGACGAATCGACCGACGCTTGATGTACCGTCGGGACCTCCGCGTTACCGGCGAATGATTCTGGTTGCTGGAGTCGCGAGTCACACAAGTGAACGCCGGGCACGCAGGGGGTCAAATGACCAGCTACTCGCTACATTTGGCGTCAGTACGTCTCCATGCAGTAAGTACGAATGCGGATCACGGCACATGTCTCAACTTCAAGAACACGACGCCATGATATGCCGCTCCTGCGGCAATGAGGAGCGCGCCTCCGAAGGGTACCCGTGCTCGAACTGTCGGACATTCATATGCCTGATCTGCACATTTCGCGGCGTCACACTCTGCAGGAAATGCTCGCAGCAAGGCGGCACGGATGAGGCCTGACTGGGGAGTGTTCGGGCTCGCGGTCGGTCACGCCACGGATGAGCCTGGTGGCACCGGGTTGACAGTAATACGCGGAATTGACGCTCCTCTGCGCGGCGCCGCGGCCGTATTGGGACGTGCCACGGGGACGCGAGAAATCGGTACTCTGGCACCGGACCACGTCGCCGCCCGCACCGACGCGATCCTGCTGAGCGGCGGGTCGGCATACGGTCTCGATGCGGCCGCGGGGGTAATGCGCTGGATGGAGGAACGCGGAAGGGGTTTCGACGCCGGAGGCGGCGTGGTTCCAATCGTTCCGGCAGCGGTGATCTTCGATCTGGCGCCGTGCGGATCCTTTGCTGCCCGCCCGACCGCGGAGATGGCGTACCGTGCGTGCGAGCGCGCCGTGCCAAAGCCTGTCGAGGAGGGGAGCGTTGGCGCCGGGACGGGAGCGACGGTAGGTAAGGGACTCGGCATGGAGTACGCCATGAAAGGGGGAGTTGGCTGCTGGATTGAGCAGGCGGGCGCACTGGAGGTTGGCGCCCTCGCCGTCGTCAATGCCCTTGGTGATGTTCGCGATGGGTGCGGGCGCATAATCGCCGGCGCTCGCAATGCGGATGGCACCTTTATGGATGTAGCTGCCACATTGCGAGCTCCTGTTGCGGACATTGGTCTCGCGCCCCTCGCAATGCGCAACACGACCCTGGCCGTCGTGGCAATGAACGCCACCTTTTCACGGACGCAGCTGACCCAGGTGGCGAGAACTGCGGGCGCGGCCTTCGCGCGCCGAATCACCCCAGCGGCCACGAGCTTTGACGGAGATATTGTCTTTGCCCTCTGCCCGCTGGATGGTGCGCTCTCTCCTCCGCTTCTGCACGCGGAAGTTCTGGCAGTACATGTTCTCGAGATAGCTATCGAGTGGTCCGTGCGCATGTCCCGAACGCTTGGTGGTGTTCCGGGTCTTGGCGGAGAAGTGCAGTCGTGAGCGAGCAGACGCTGATTATTACTTCCCCGATCGCACCGCTCCTCGCGGAGGCGCGCGCCGCCAGCGAGCAGGTTTCTCAACGGTTATGCGGGCACACCGTTGAGATGCTGGAGCTACGTTCTCCCTGGCACCGAGTTCGAGGCATGGATGGTTACGAAGGCTGGCTGCATCTTGGATTTGCCAGAGCTCTCTCGCCCAAGGAGCAGCGAACACGGTATGCCATTAACCGTGTTTCGCTTGGTTGCTCGGTGCGTGACCGAACGGGGGGAACCGCGGTACTGCCGCTTGGATGCATCATTGCGGATGACGCCCGTGTCGAGCAGGGCGTGGTCATTGCCCGGGCGGACCTTCTGGGGAAGTTCCCCCGTTCGGGCGACGCTATCGCACAGAGCGCCGTGGATCTGTTTCGATCGGCGTCGTACCAATGGGGTGGTATCACTCCCTGGGGTGCGGATTGCTCGGGATTCGTGCAGACATGCTTCGGTTTGCACGGAATACCGCTACCGCGCGATGCCCACCAGCAAGCACTCGAAGGTACTGATGCCGGAAGAAACCTGCAGCGCGTCCTCGCAGGCGATCTTCTTTTTTTCTCGGACCGCAGCGATGCGGCGATAACTCACGTAGCCATCGCGCTCGGAGAGGAACGGCTGGTGCATCTGGCAATGGGCCGCGGCGGCTACAAGGTGGAGTCGTTTGCCGGCACGGACGATCCTTACGTCAAGGCGCTGATGGGACGCTTTCAGTTCGCTCGACGCCTGGTGTGAATCAGGAATTCAGCGCCTGGCTTGTAAGTGGATCGCTTGATCCACCATACGCTATTCCGCACTTCGCACTGCCTATCTAGCTAACCAGCGCCCCACGCGGCATCGGCGGGATTCCCGTCCGCACCTGGAGCGCAACCTGCGCTACGGCGGCGTTGTCGAGTGCGATGCTCATCGTGTACGTGCCAGCGCGATCGATAGGGAGGTCGAGGGCCGCAATAAGCGGCATGTCCATTTCGGTTACGCCCGGCGGCGGTTGTCCGACGTCGAGCTGGCCAGTGGAAGACCACAGTTCTTCTTCAGCCGGGTTGGTCCACGTGAGTGTAACGCTGTGCATTCCGACATCGTCGCGGCTGCCCTTGAGGCGGACAACCAAGTGTGCGCGCGGATGTACGGTTGGGAGCGACCCCACCTGCACCGCATCGAAGACACCCAGGATATTTAGCTTTCCTTCCTGGGAAAGGTTGGCCGCGTCGGCGAACAGGGCAAAAGATACTTGCATGACGGGAAGTTAGGTATTGATGCGGACTCAACGCTAGGCGAGATCCATCCTGAATCAGCAATTCGGGATCCGCCGATTATCTTCCGCGCACCATGACAAATCCCAAAGCGTGAAACTAGTACTCTTTGACATCGATGGAACCCTTCTCTGGAGCGACGGCAGCGGCCGCCGAGCCATGGAAGGCGCGCTCCTCGAAATATGTGGCGATGTGACGGGGCCGACCGGATACCGGTATGATGGAAAGACTGACCGGCAGATCGTGCGTGAAGTGCTGCGGCATAACGGCAGTGACGACGCACACATTGACGAGCGAATGCAGAGGCTGTTGCTCCGGTATCTCGCCGGTCTCGAGCACGAGCTGCTCGACCGCTCGCGCTGCCCGCATCTCTTCGATGGGGTGCCGGAGCTGCTCGATGCTCTCGAAGCTCGCGATGATGTCACGCTTAGACTTCTAACGGGAAACCTGCGTGAGGGCGCGGCGCTCAAACTGCGCGCGGCAGGCATTTGCTTTGAACGCTTCAGGGTCGGTGCTTTTGGCTCCGATCACGAGGCGCGTGCGGACCTGCCAGCGCTCGCGCAGCGGCGTGCAAGGGAGATACTTGGGCTCGATGTGAGCGGCGATAGCGTCGTGGTGGTGGGTGATACGCCGGCGGACGTCGAGTGCGGCCGATCGATCGGGGCGCGCGCCATCGGCGTCGCGACCGGCCGATTTTCCGTCGCCGAGCTGACTCGAGCCGGTGCTGCCGCGGTCCTCGAGGATTGCAGGGACACGAAAGCTTCCGTCCGGTCCATACTGGGCGATGGAACAGGCGGGCTTCGGCGCCAGGAGCTGCCGGCGCACTCCGCTGGTTCCGTCCCAGGAGGCTGAGATGCGCGCAAGTGTCGCGTAGCACACCGGTGCGCGAAATTGAGCTCAAGGCCGTCGTTGAACAGTGGGACGGGTGCCGTCGTCGAATCAAAAAGGCGGGCGGCCGCCTTACTTTCACCGGCCGAATGGAGGACCGCCGCTACGACACGCGGCAGCGCGCCCTCGCAAGGCGCGATCATGTATTACGGGTCCGGGTGTACTACAGGTCGAACGGGCGAGTCACATCGTCAATCGACTGGAAGGGGGCTACCGAATTCGAAGATGGATTCAAGATTCGGGAGGAGATCTCGGTTGCCGTGGGCCCCCCTCAGGATATTACAGCGCTTGTCCAGCAGCTCGGCTACATCGTGACCAGCGTTATGGAAAGACAGATTTTTCAGTATCAGCTCGAGGGGGCGATAGTGAGGTTTGAGCGGTATCCGCGCATGGACGATCTCGTAGAGGTGGAAGGACCGCCCGTTTCAATCGAGAGGGCCATCAAGGTGCTCGCGATACCGCGCGAAGCCTTTACGAGCGACCGGCTGCTCGACTTCGTGCAGCGCTTCGAGGCGCGATCTGGCAGGCGCGCCGCCCTGTGCGCGGCTGAGTTAAGCAATCGGACACGTACTCGCGGCGCCGATGCCTGAACATGCCGGCGCGGTGCCGGTCTCGGTTGCAGGTCTCTACCGCGGACGTGATCTCGACGGCGAAGGCACGGTGACCGTGAGCGCCACTGCCGTCACGATCGCGGTGGAACAGAACCGGATCGTTCTGCGCATCGACGAGATAGACGGTGTGCGAAGAAGCGGAGCAAGTCTCGAGCTGTTTCTGGCCTCCGGTGACGTACTGCAACTCTCCTCTCCGTCGGCCATGACCCGCATTGCGGAAGACATCGTGCGAGTCGCGATCGCGCTACCGGAGCTCACGCGTTCCCTCAGAGCGCTCGGTACCCGGCGCGCGAAGCCGGACGCGGATCACGACCGTTTCTTCGCGCCCCTGCTCTCGGCGCGCCGGAGAGCGCAGGGATGTACCACGCCAGAAGACTGTCTTCGCGTATGCGACGCGACGACTATGCGCGCGGAGCTGGATCGCCACCTGCGAGATTTCGCGCGTGCCAGGTATCCGCGCTCGGGCGCGGATCGCCGTTCGCTGGAGGCCGATCTCGAGGACTGCGCCCGTGGGGTGTTCGCCCGCCTCGATGAATTGGCGATTGCCGGCAATGCTGTGCGGATGGCGGACGATACAGCCCGCTTCGCGACGTGGAGGCAATGGACAAACGCGCTACGCGCGGTGTTTGAGAGCGCGGATAGCTGCTGGCTGGCGATCCGCCCATCGCTGGAGCGCCCGCGCATGGAACGCCGCCCGCTCTGGCGAAGATTGCTCCGGCTTGGAACATTGGCCGGCGTGTGCGCTATTCCGGGGACGATCGATGCACAGCACATGCAGATGCGCATCCGCGGCGTACCCGCGGATTCACTTCGCTCCCGCGATTTCGACGTTGTAAGCTCCGCCGCCGGTTTCACCATCGTTGTGGCCGACAGCGCGGATCGTGTTCGTCTCGCGCAGCTCGGTTGGCGCGCGGAGCAGATCGTAACGCAGGGCGGCCTCGCGCGTGCGGCCCCCGGGGCTCTGCGAGCCACGACCATCTACCGCTCCTTCGACGACCCCGCCCGCGGTATTCGATTCTTTCTGGATTCTATCGCAAATGCCAATCCGGGGCGCGCGCACCTCGAGGCGATTGGATCATCCGTTGAAGGACGGCCGCTTCTCGTGCTGAAAATCGGGCCCGCCGACGATAGCCCTTCGCGTCCCAACGTGCTGTTCATGGCGACGTATCATGCTCGCGAATGGGCAGCGACCGAGATGGCGCTTCGCCTGATAAAGTATCTCACCGGCGATCGGAGCGAGCGTACGGATTCGCTCGTCGCCGGCCGGGATATCTGGATTTTGCCAGTCGCAAATCCGGATGGCTACGAATTCACCTTTACGGCCGACCGCTTCTGGCGGAAGAACCGTCGCCCGAATGCCGATGGGACTTTCGGCGTCGATCTGAATCGCAATCACTCGTTCAAGTGGGGGCTGGACGCCCAGGGGTCGTCGCCAATTCCAGCTTCGGAAGTTTATCGTGGTACCGCGCCTGAGTCCGAGCCGGAAACCCGCGCCATCGTCGCATTCCATGAAGCGCATCCGCCCGTGCTGTCCGTCAGCTATCACACGTTCACAGGCCTCATTCTGTATCCACCCGGATACCAGTCCGGCAAGCTAGCGGACGACTTCGGCATCTTTCGCGCTCTGGCTGGCACCGATGTGCAGCCTGCAGTCCGCGATCGTCTCCCGGGCTCCAATCGTGACCACTATCGCCCCGCACCCGGCTGGAACCTCTACCCCACCAACGGTGAGTACACGGACTGGGCATACTTTGCGCACGGCAGCATTGCGTTCACGCCGGAGCTCTCGAGCGGTTTCGAATTCGGGCAATTCTACGGGTTTGATTTTCCCGGTGATGAGCCGCGTCTTGCCACGCTCTTCGAAGACAACCTTCCATTCGCTCTGGATGTACTCGACGCGGCTCGCGATCCGCTGAACGCGCGCCCAGGGGCAACTGGAATCGCGAGCGAGCGAATCGGCATCGAATCAGTATCTCCCGCCGTGCGGGTTCGAGTTCCTCTCGCGGAAATGACCAGGACGTCCGTCAGAAGTCCCGCTTCGGTCCCCCTGGTGCCAGACCCCTCGAGCGATGTTTCGGTATACACGCGGCGCCTCGTGTCCACCCCAATCGCGCGGCCAGGGCAGCTCAAGATCGATGTGGGTTCGGCGGGCGTGCGCTATGACGTACTGAGTGCGACCGGCGCCGAGCGCAACGACACGCCCTGGTTCTCGAACGGCTTTCTGAAATCACAGCTCCGGATTGCCGGTGATTCCGCGTGGGCATCGGGGAACGGAAAGCTTCGCTCTCCCGCGATAGCGGTGCCTGCCGGCATGGACAGTATCTCGGTGCTCTTCTGGACCCGCTACCTGGGCGACCCGTTCAGCCTGCTGCCCCGTGGCGAGATCCACTACTCGGTGGATGCGGGACAGTCATGGACACTCGCAGGCCTGGTAGCCGGAGTTGCCGAAACGTACTATCCGGAGCGCGCCGATATTGCCGGCGTCGCGGGGAAAACACTTCTGGTCGAGTTCACCTCGTTGTTCGGCTCCGCGATACCAACGTGGTGGCTGGATGAGATCACGGTCGTAGCCAGATCATCGGTGGTGGCCAGCGGGCCCGGTGTCATCGCGAACGCGGGCTTCCGCCCCTCCGAAAACCCGGTGCGCGGCGGAACCGTGCGCTTTCTGTGGCCGTTTGCCGGCACGGAAGGCGATGTGATCGTATACGACATTGGCGGCAGGAAGGTATGGCACACCACGGTTAGTGATGGTTCCCAAACTGTCACGTGGAAAATCGCGGAGAGCGGGGCCGCGAACGGGGTATACGTAGTCGTGCTCCGCTCCGGCGGTCATACGGTGCGGGGAAAGCTGTTCGTCACGCGCGGGGAATCGTGATCGTTGGAATTGGAATAGACCTCGTGGATATCGCGCGCGTGGAACGGCTGCTATCCGATAGAAAGGATCGCGCACTCCGCCGCCTTTTCACGGAGGCCGAAGTCGCTTACGCCAGGGCGCGCGCTGAACCCGCCCGTCACCTCGCGGCACGCATCGCGGCCAAGGAAGCCACGTTCAAGGCCCTCACGGCACATCCCCAGGCCAGCTCGATCGGGTGGCGGGAAATGGAGGTGATCTGCGGGGAGTCCGGAGCGCCAAGGTTGGAGCTATCGGGGCTCGCCGCTTCCTGCGCGGCGGAATTGGGCGCGAACCGATGGTGGATCTCCCTTACACACAGCGAAGCCGTAGCTGGGGCTGTCGTCGTAGTGGAATCGGTTAGCGTCCTTTAAGGGGATCCCACACCCACGCCCCCACCTCCGCCACTCCGCTGGCGGTCCATAAAGGGCCCATCTAGCCCAGAGCCCTGGTATTGGCTTTCCCTCGCTCAACCCATACATTCGACGGATGTTGAGAATCGTTCTCATTTACCTTTTGGGTCTGACCGCGGCCGTTGAGTCTGGACTCCAGGCCCAGGAGCATCCCGCCCGGCGGCTTTCCAGCATCGTCGGAGTTGCCATCGAGGAATATTCCAAGGGAATAGACCAGAGCGGCAGCCTGATATCCGACCTGGAGTATCAGGAAGCTGTCGATTTTCTGCGCGATGCGCGCGACGTCGCCACGCGCCTCGCTGGTGATCGCGCCCGGAGCGCGCGTCCTCTGCTCGACACGCTTTCCGCGGCGATCGGCGCAAAGCGGCCTCCCAGCGAGGTCGCCGTCATCTATCAGCGCTTCGTAGCCGCGCTTGGGAGCGAAGGCGCTCTCGAGCTGCCGCGTCGTGCGCTCAACGTGTCGAACGGACGCGAGATCTATCAAGCCAACTGCGCCAGCTGTCATGGTGAGCGCGGATTGGGCGATGGTGCGCTTGCGGCGGGAATGACCCCGCTCCCCCCGGCGATTGGCCAAGCGTCCGAGATGGAGGATGCGACCCCGGCGCTGCTCTACCGCGTCATCTCCGTCGGCATCCCAGGCACCCCGATGCCGGCCTGGGCCGCGCGTTTTTCCGCCGAAGATCGTTGGGACGTCGTCGCGTATCTGCATACCATGCGCTCCACCCAGGGAGACCTCCTGGAAGGCGAGGGTCTCTTTCTGCAAAGCTGCGCATCGTGTCATGGCGCAACTGGTGGCGCCGATGGAGTAGCGGCGGCGGCGCTCACGCGTCTTCCCGAGGATATCGGAACTTTTGCCTGGCAGGTGGAGCGCAGCGACAAACAGATCGCCGCCGTAATACGCGAAGGAATACCTGGCAGCGCGATGCCGCCGTCGCACAACCTTTCAGATTCGGCGGTGGCCAAAACCGTTGCATACATCCGCTCCCTTCCAGTGCGGTCGGGCGAAGTGCCGGGCAACGCAACCACCGTGAGTGGTGGCCCACCGGATTTCGTGCTCGCATCCCGCCGTGTGCTTTCGCTACTGGATCAGTCGCTGGCGGCGGCGCAGTCAGGGAAAATAGCGGAGGCTGGGGACCGGGCTTTCGATGCCTATATAGCGTTCGAGCCACTGGAAACGCCGGGGCGCGCGAAAAACCCCGGTCTTGTAGCCTCGATGGAACGCCACTTCGCGGACTTCAAGGGAGCCGTTCGAGGGGGGGATCTCCGCGGGGCAAAGCAGTCACGCGATGCGATCGGAGCGGGAATGCCAGCCATTCTCGACCTCACCCAACGCGCGTCCGGTGGCTGGGCGGCCTTTCTGCAATCGCTGCTCATAATTTTGCGCGAAGGATTCGAGGCGATCCTGGTGGTTGGCGCGATCGCGACCTTCCTTATCAAGACCGGCAATAGAGACCGGTTGCGCGCTATCTGGATTGGTTGCGGGCTTGCCCTCGCCGCCAGCGCTGTCACGGCGGTCGTGCTCCAAACCGCGCTTCGCGCGATGCCCGCCACGCGCGAGATCATCGAGGGCGTCACCATGCTCATTGCGGTGGCGGTGCTTTTTTCGGTGAGCTACTGGTTGATATCGAAAGTCGAGGCAGCGCGCTGGCAAAGGTTCATACGCGAGAAGGTCAGTGCCGCTCTGCAGCAGGGCGGTGGCCGCGCACTCGGCGTAGTCGCGTTCCTCGCCGTTTACCGCGAGGGTGCCGAGACTGCGCTCTTCTACCAGGCGCTCTTCGCCGAGGGACGGAATGTTGCGGTACCGATCGCAATGGGGATCGTCGTTGGTGCCGCGGCGCTGGCCATTATCTTCACCCTGTTTCACCGATTCGGAATACGTATCCCGCTCCGTCCCTTTTTCGCCGCCACGAGCGTAATGCTTTACTTTCTCGCATTCGTCTTCGCGGGGAAGGGAATTCGGGAATTGCAGGAAGGGGACGCCGTTTCCATTACCATGTTGCCCGGCTTCCCCAACGTGGATGCGCTGGGGATCTTTCCAACGGTTGAGACGTTGCTCGCCCAGCTCCTGCTCGTCGCGCTCTTTGCGATCGCGCTGCTCAAGACGTTCTGGCCCAGGCGCTCCGGCCAGCAGCCGGCCACCGTGGACGTTTCGCCAGCGAATGACCTTGCTGGGCAAGTCGCGGCGCTGCAGGCACGGGTGGATGCCCTCGAGAATGCGCTGCACAACCAGTTTGTCACGGCGGACGGGCGGTCAGCTGAGCACTTCAATACTTGATGGCAGGTTGCATGAATACGGCAGCATTCGAGCGGCGCAGCACTGAAGCCCAAGGTGTACTCACGGAAAAAATGAGACAGGATGACGGGATGACAGGATGAACAGAATGGGAATAGTCCGCTGATTCACTTACGAGCCCATCCGGTTAATCCTGGTCATCCTGGCATCTGACCCCATTCCTCACCTTCCACCGCCCACATCCTGCCCACCTTGAATCCCGACGCGATGTTCGCCCTTCCATGGGGGCCGTTCGTCATCTTCTGCCTGAGAATCTGCGATGTGTCGCTGGACACCTTGCGCGTTCTGCTTGCGGTCAGGGGCAAGCGTGGCGTAGCCGCCGTACTCGGCTTTTTTCAGGCGCTTATCTGGATATTCGCGGTCGGGAATGCGATCAAGTATCTCGACAGCTGGTGGCATATTCTCGGCTACGCCACGGGCTTTGGTGTTGGTACTCTCGTTGGTATTACGATTGAAAATGCCCTCGCTTACGGACTGTCCACGGTTCGCATAGTTTCGCAACACGGAGGGGTCGAGATCGCGGAAGCGTTGCGCGAGCAGGGTTACGGTGTAACGGAAATTTCCGGCTTCGGCCGCGAAGGGCGCGTCGAGATCATCACCTCTGTCGTCCAGCGGCAGCATCTGGACGACCTGATGACTGTCGTGGAAAAGTGGGATCCACGGGCATTCGTGACGGCGGAAGAGCCGCGGATTCTGCGTGGCGGCTCGTTGGCGAGGAGACGGAACCTTATTCCGCTTCGCGGGAAGCGTAGATCCGAGGGCTAGCCCACCTCGCATGCATCCAGGCTGCTCCCAACGACATGAACTTCAGCATGACAGTACCGCTCCCATCAGTGCAGCAATCCCGGGATCGGGAGTGAAGCGTATGCGTTCAGGTGCAGCGGCGCTGTCTCTCCCAGCTCGATGTGAAAGAGTCCCGCGCGCGCTATCATGGCGGCGTTGTCAGTGGCGATACGAGGCGATGGCGCGAACAGCTGCGTCCCGATCTCCGCGAGCTTCGCGCGCATCGTAGCCGCGAGAGTCTTGTTGCATGCCACCCCACCACCAAGCACCACCCGGGTGCGACCGTACATTCGCGCAGCCCGGAAAGTCTTTTCAGCAAGTGTATCTATGACCGCATCCTGAAAACCTCGCGCGAGATGATTTCGCTCCAGATCGAGATCGGAGCCTTGCGCAGCGTTTCGCACCGCCGTTTTGATGCCGCTGAACGACATGTCAAAATAATCCGGATCGCCGGGCTTCTGATCGCGGCGGGTCATTGGCCGGGCGAAGCGATATCGTTCGGGATCACCCTCCCTTGCGATGCGCTCGATCTGAGGCCCGCCGGGATAAGGCAAGCCCAGGAGCTTCCCGACCTTGTCGAACGCTTCCCCCGCCGCGTCGTCCCGGGTGCCGCCGAGCATTCGGTAGCGCCCCCATGCTTCCACGTCGAGTAGCAGCGTGTGTCCGCCGCTCACGAGAAGAGCCGTGAATGGCGGGACGGCCTCGGGATGGTCAAGCGATGTGCCGAAGATGTGGCCCTCCATGTGATGCACGCCCACGGCCGGCAGCCCGCGGGAAAAGGCGAGCGACTTGGCGTAGCTCACACCCACGAGTAGCGCACCGACGAGTCCCGGAGCATG
>JBPCJT010000231.1:0-2926 GCA_051005015.1 Gemmatimonadaceae bacterium
GGCTCGAAGTATTCGATGCGAAGATCGTTTCGTCGCCGCAGATCCTGTCGAGTTCACTCCACAGCCCGTTCTTCAGCGCGAGATCCTCGGCGATAGCTTCGAGAATGATGTCGCATTCCGACAGGGCGGTCAGGTCAGTGGTAAACGCAAGCTTTGCGAGTGCCGCGTCGCGCGCTTCGGCGGTGACTTTGCCTTTCTCGATTCCTTTCGCTAGCACCTTTTCGATTCCTGCGCGCGATCGGTCGCAGAAAGGCTCTGAAATCTCCCGCACGATTGTCGAGAATCCCGCCTGCGCGCACACCTGCGCGATGCCGCTGCCCATGAGGCCGCCACCCAGCACTCCCACTTTCCCGATGCTGCTCAATTGATTCTCCGTTGCAATGGCGATGCATGCTCGAGGCGGTCGAGGGTCTGCTCGAGAGCGAGCTGTGCCTTCATTACAAGCTGACGATGCCGCTTGCCGATCTGGTATCCAGCACCGGCGCCGGCAAGTGTCGGAAGTGCTGCGGCGCCGGCGAGCCAGAGCGCAAGCTCCGGCACCACGAGCGCAGCGCCGAGTGTCGCCACCGCTCCGCTGCCGATGATGCCGGCGACCAGCGCCGAGCCCGCGACCCGGACGCGGGCGGCACGGCTCTCCGAGATGTCGGCGTCAAGGCGAACGAGCACCCTATCCTCGTCGACAGGAACGATGGTGCCGGCCACCTGAGTCGCACGCGATAGATGATAGCCGCGGCCGCTGATGTTGAGTCCCTTCTGAATGGTATCGAGGAATCCTGAGCGCGGCTCCCAGGTCACGCGGTCGTGAAAACGGCGCTGAACTCTGAGACATTCCTCGCGTTGCATCCAGTCGTCGAGCGCGGCCAGCACCTGGGCCGGCTTTCCGCGTACCGTGCGCGACGCGGTTGCAACAGCGGGGCCGGTGATGCTCGACACAAACCCCTGCTCCTCCTGCACCGTGATTCTCGACCGTTCCTCGGCGAGAGCCTGCGTCAGGGTCGTCTGGCTGATGCCCGCTTCCTTCCCGATCTGGATGAGCTGCGTCTCGGTGAGGAGCTCGCTCGCGTCTGCGCCGGTGCTGCTTACCTGGAGTTCAGCTGCGCGCGCGAGGACGCGCTCGATCGCGGTGCGGTCGAGGGGTGCGTTTTTCGCGGGAAGATTGAATGGATCGTCGGGCATGGTGCGTAAGATAAGCGGGGCCGTAGTCCTTTGGCCTGAGGCGATGGTGGGCCCACGCGTATTGCCGTGTATCCCGCCTAGATCCCCCCGATCACCACGTCTATCTGCCTCGAGATCGCGTCCCGGATATTGTCCGGCAGCGGGAACGCGAGCGCCAGCGATGCCGTCGTGTTTTGTCCGATGCTCCGGTTTGCCGAACGCAGGTAGTAACGCGCGTATCCATCGACCAGTTCGGGCGAAGTCTTCTGGAGCAGCATGGCGCCCGCACGCACGGCAGCCGACGACGTGTACCGATCGGCGCGTCCTTCCTGGCGGTCGTTGGGGGTGACGTTGTCATTCACCGCCGTCCCCGCAAGCGAGCCGACGATTTCGTGCGTGATCACGTAGATCGCCTCGATGGCGTCCTGCGTGCGCAGGGGATACGTCACGGCGGTTGCGTTCTGGCGCTTGCCCGCAGAGAGAGTGCGACCCTCTCCGTTGAGCGGCAGCGACAGCAATACTTCTCCCGCTGCCTGGCTGGTGTTGTTGAGGAACGTCTGCATGCGCGGCCGATAGGTGTTCTGCCACAAATTCTCGACCGAGGAGAGTACAGCGCTGCGGTCTCGCTGCTGCTGGTCCCAGTACGACCTGTAGAATCTGGAGTCCTCATCGCGGAGAGACTGGGAAAAAAGGCGCAGCCAGTCACGGTCTGCGGCCGATGGGAAGTAATTCGCCAGCAGCGCGATTAGCGACGCAGTCTCCTGATCGCGTGCAGCGCGGGGCTCGCCCTCGACGCGGATGAAGAGGTCGATCGACTCGAACATCTCATTGAATGAATCGAAATAGAGCGCGATGAATTGCGCGTTGACGATCCGCGAGTCCTGCGCGAAGCGGGTGCGGAGTCTGCCGGTGTTGGCGTCGAGCTGGGTAGTGACGTTGCTCCGGCCCTTGAATGCCAGCAGCTCGGCCTTGTAGCCGCGTCTGAAATACGGAACGAGCGTCGTATCGTCCTGAAGCATGGCGAAGCCGTGCAGCCAGAGATCGACATGGTGGCGCGTCTTTATGGGCCACGTTGCCGCGGGGGCTGAGGGATTCTGCCCTACGCTTCCAGAGCCGGTGTCCGGAGCTGGATTGCCTGCGCTCGCGCAGGCGGCGAGCGAAACAAGCATCGCAAGAAGGCCCGCATTCCTCGCGAGCGACGAGTGCTTCGAAGGTGTGTAGTTCATTAGTGAATGCACGAATTGTCTCCGGGCTATTGCATCGATTCGACGATGAGCGCTATTCCCTGGCCGCCACCGATACAGGCGCTGCCAAGTCCGAAACGCTTGCCTTCCCCGCGAAGAGTATGCAGTAGATGGGCCGTAATCCGCGCGCCCGATGCCGCCAGGGGGTGGCTGAGGGCAATTGCGCCGCCGCTGGTATTGAACTTCTCCCTCGGAATCTGTAGCTCGCGCTCTACCGCGCATGCCTGCGCCGCGAAGGCTTCATTCACCTCGATGATGTCCATCTGAGCGAGCGACATTCCCGCGGACGCAAGGGCTTTTCGCGAGGCGGGAACCGGTCCGATCCCCATGACTTTCGGGTCCACCCCGGCCAGCCCCCACGACACCAGCCGGCCAAGCGGCTTAAGCCCGCGGTCGCGGGCGAAGTCAGCGCTGGAGATCACCATCGCGCCGGCGCCGTCTCCGATCCCTGAAGCATTACCGGCGGTCACGACGCCACCCTCCCGGAACACCGGCTTGAGTTTCGCCAGGCCTTCCGCTGACGTGTC
>JBPCJT010000232.1:0-9853 GCA_051005015.1 Gemmatimonadaceae bacterium
CAACTACTTCGGCCAGGGCGCGCTCGTCCTCGGCGACCCCGCCGCCGCCGAGCACTCATTCTTCCGGCTTGCGCCAGGGTGGGCGCTGATCCCGCTCGTGATACTCACCACCCTGGCGACGGTGATCGCGTCCCAGGCGGTGATCTCGGGCGCGTTCTCGCTCACCCGGCAGGCTGTGCAACTGGGCTACCTGCCGCGGGTGGACATCGAGCACACCTCAGTGACGCAGATCGGGCAGATCTACATCCCCGGACTGAACTGGCTGCTCATGCTGGCTTGCATCGGGCTGGTGCTCGGCTTCCGCTCCTCGAGCAACCTTGCCGCCGCGTACGGCGTCGCCGTCACCACCGACATGGTGTTCACGACGATCCTGTTCGCCGTGGTCGCGCGCTCACGGTGGAAGTGGAGCCTGCCGGCCGTCGTCGCGCTCGCGGCGGCGTTCCTCACCGTGGACCTCGCATTCTGGGGAGCCAGCCTGCTGAAGATCCCGAGCGGGGGCTGGTTCCCGCTCGTCATCGCCGCGGTGGTCTTCACGATCATGACAACGTGGAGCACAGGACGCAGCATTCTCGGGGAGCGGCTCCGCGAGCGCGCTGTGCCCTTCGAGCAGTTCCTGCAGAGCATCCAGACGGCGCCCCCGATCCGCGTACCGGGTACCGCGATCTACCTGGCGCGCAGCCCGGCAACCGTGCCGTACGCGCTGCTTCACAACCTCAAGCACAACAAGGTGCTGCACGAGCGCGTGGTGCTCCTGGCCCTGCTCACCGACGGGCAGGCGCACGTGCCCGATGCCGAGCGGGTGCGCGTGGAGTCTCTCGCCTCGGACGTGTACCGTGTGGTGGCGCGCCATGGCTTCGCCGAGGACCCTGAGGTACCCGCGGTGATCGAGCGGCTCCGGCAGCAAGGGCTGGAGATCGACCTCGCGCAGGCCACCTTTTTCCTGGGGCGGGAGACGCTGCACGCGACGAACCGCCCGGGGATGGCACTCTGGCGGGAGCGATTGTTCGCGCTCCTCTCGCGCAACGCGCGGAGGGCCACGAAGTTCTTCCGCCTGCCACCCGATCGGGTGTGTGAGTTGGGGACGGAGATCGAGCTTTGAGGTTAATGTCGGCTTTCGTCTCGTCGCGAAGAAGGATTTCAAGGATTGACCATCTTTCGGCGGCACACGCCGAAGGTCATCCACGTTCCGCGCCCACAACGCCGCTTTCCTCTTTACCCTCTGTGTTCCCGGCAGGATATTAGCTCAGCCCCCCCCGTGGCGAACCGCATGACCGACACCATTGCCCGGCTCGATTCAGTTCTGGCTAACCGCTACCGGCTCGAGCGCGAGATCGGGTCCGGCGGGATGGCCACGGTCGACGTTGCCGACGACCTCAAACATGGTCGCAAGGTTGCGGTGAAGGTGCTGCGCGCGGAGCTCGCGGCGTCGCTCGCCGCCGAGCGTTTCCTGCGCGAAATCGAGATCGCCGCGCAGCTGCTCCATCCACATATTCTCACCCTGATCGGTTCGGGGCAGGACGATGGGCTGCTCTTCTACGTCATGCCGTTGGTAGAGGGCGAGTCGCTGCGTCACAGGCTCGAGCGGAGCGGGGAGCTTCCGCTCCAGGAAGGACTGCGCATCCTCCGGGAGGTTGCCGATGCGCTTGCCTACGCTCACCAGCGTGGCATCGTGCATCGGGACATCAAACCGGAGAACGTCCTCCTGCTGGGCCGGCACGCGCTCGTAGCGGACTTCGGCATTGCCAAGGCGGTGAAAGCGGCTGCTGACGCGCCCGCGCTCACCTCCACTGGTATCGCGCTGGGAACCCCTCTCTATATGGCGCCGGAGCAGGTACTCGCCGAGCCGGGTGTGGATCACCGGGCAGACATTTACGCGTTCGGCGTGCTTGCCTACGAACTTTTCGCGGGCGCTCCGCCCTTTTCCGGCGCCACCGCGCAGTTCGTTATGGCCGGGCACCTTTCCCGTGCGGCGGAGCCGCTCTCGAAGCTCAGGTCGAGCATCTCCCCCAGTCTCGAGCATCTCGTCATGCGCTGTCTCGAAAAGCGAGCTGCCGACCGGTGGCAGAGCGCGGACGAGCTACTCGGCCGCCTGGAAGGGGTGGCCTAAGACGCCGCCGCGCGGCACGAAGGGACCAAACGAGCCGAGCCGGCTGACCGTACCTTCCGGCTGAGCGAGGCGGTGATCCGAAAGCTCAACCGCGCGACGCTCGACCCCCGGATCATCGGGGAGTCGCTGCACTACCTCGACAACCAGGTCGAGTCCAATGTGCTCGTCTGCTTCATACACGGCACGGGCTGGGACCATAGCCAGTTCGAGAGTCACCTCCAGCTAGCTCCATACCGCGCTCTGGCGCCGACGCTGTACGGGTTCGAGCTGGAAACGCCCAGACGCATCCCGCTGTCTCTCGACGATCACACCAGAATTGTCCGCGAGTTCATGCGCGACGCGATCGCGCGGCTACGGCCGGCCGTTTCAATCCTGGTCGGCTGCTCGTCGGGCGGAGACGTTGGTTTTGTGCTCCTCGGCCTCGACGACGCCGAGTCACCGGTGCGGCTCGACGGTTTCCTCTCGCTTGGGTGCAACCTGTCGCTCGAGACGTGCTTCGTCACCCGTCTGTTTGCGAGGATGACGGGTGAGGATTCGCGCGATATCGTACGGGATCTCCAGTCGCTCGGAGCCACCGCGCAGACGCTCGGTGACTGGCTCAACGTCCACGAATACCTTGTACGAAGCTTGCGGAAGTTCCGCCGTGACATCGCGCCGGTCCGTCGCCTCGCGAGTGACATCGTGGCTCCGTTCGAGACAGAGGGCGAGCACGTATTCGCGGAATGGTATCGCACGGCGAGCGCGCGTGTGGGCTGTCTGCGATGCGTATTCGAGGAGTCGGACTCAAATATGAAGGCACTAAGGGACATCCGGCTCCGGAACCTGGACGAGGGCATCCTCGGCGAAAACTTCCGTGAGGATTCGATCGTGACGGTGCCGAATGTCGATCATTTCGACCTCCTGCAGGCGGAGCGGGTGCTTCGATACGTGGACGAGATGGTGGGGAGTATTCGGGGCGCGTGAGGATTTTTACGTTCGCGGCCCGCGCCACCGCGAGGACGGCAGCGGTGTCCAACCGGCGCGGTGGGGCCTCGCGCGAAGCGAGTAGCGACGCAACCGTCTCGATTGCGCGCCCCATGCGGACGCGGTGGCGTTCAAGCCAGGGCGACGCAGCCGCGGGTCACTGGAGAGATAGCTAGGAACGAGAAACTGCCGGCCGACACCGGTAATGGACCGCGAGATTTGTCCCCGGCTGTGAGCGCTCACGACCTGATCGATCGCGGTTGCCAGTCGCGCGTTACCAGCGTCCCTGGCCAGATCGCCCATCCGCTTGAGAAGAACGGGCCGAGGATCGCGCGAGAACGCCCGCTCCAGGGCAGCGTGGCCTACGACACCGAAGTGGCGGCGAAGAAGCTCGCCGACGCGTTGCGAAAGATCAAACCGTGGGCCGGTACCGCAGCGTAGGTGATCGCGTGATCGATTTCGCTAAGGAATGCCGCGGCTTGAGAGCTTCCTCTAGCAGTTTCGCCGTGTCCGGTGTCATGCAGCAAGTGTAGCCAGTAACGCCGGATATTATCCCACCCGAGTTCAGCTCAGTAGATGCATGCATCAAGGATCGACAGCACTTCGTCGAGCATTTCTGAAGGGGCTTTTCCAAGCCGCTTCGCCTTTCGGGACCGGAAGTCGATCGACTTTACCCGCTCCACCATGACGACCCCGGTAACGCCCTGGCCCGCTGGGATTTCCACATGGAACGGATAGTCGCGGCGGGTATTGGTAATCGGGCACGCGATGCAGAGTCCGGTGTGCTTATTGAACAAGTCGTTGCTGATAACGAGAGCAGGACGACGCCCGCGTTGCTCGTGACCTGACCGCGGACCGAACGTGAGATTGATCAGATCTCCCTTCCGTGGGACGTAGTCCGCCACTTACCACACCTCACGGCCGGCTGGGGCGCCCCAGTCAAGTTCCGCGCGTTTGTAGCCCTTCGGGATACGACGGACAAGATCGCGCAAGTCGTGACCGCCCCGCACGCGCCGCACGGGAGTCACCAGCAGGGCGCCCTTATGCACCGCCACATCAACTGAATCGCCGATGTCAATGCGGGCGTCTGACAGCAGGGTCTTGCTTAACCGTACCCCCTGGCTATTTCCCCATTTCTGTATCCTGGTGATCATCAGCTCGGCCTCCGATGGCTATCCGAAGTATAGCCCGGCTTATCGAGTTAGTGCAATGCGGCGGCAGATGGTCGGGATGCCAGAATGGACACAATTGTCAGATTCGTACCCGCCTAAATCGCGTGAATCCTGTTTCATCCTGTTCATTCTGGCCAAAAAACCGACTCTGGCCGCGAGCGGATGCGCTCTTTGTCCTCCGTTTCCAGACTCGTCGCTAGACCGCCCGGAAGAGATCGATGAGATTCAGCCGAAACGGCTGCGATGCGCCCGCTGGCTCCCACACCAGGCTGCGCGACTCGGTCACAGGAAACTGCGCATCCGGAGTCCACACCTCGACCAGCTTCGCGTCGCCGTCCACCACCCAGTACAGAGGAATGCGAGCTTCCTGATACCGGCGCCGCTTCGTGAAGCGATCCGCTCTGGCGGAGGACGGGCTGAGTACTTCGCCTATCAGAAGCAAGTTCTGAAACTTTGTCCAGTCGAGCGTGCGCGCCTCGCACAGGGGCACCACATAGACATCTGGCTGAACAAGCGTGTCAGAACTCCAGGAGATGTCTCCACGGGAGCCAAGCACCTCGCCGACACGCTGCTGATCAAGGTAGGCCGCCAAGGCAACGATAAGGCGCTTGACGACTATTTCATGCCACGGCCGCGGAGAAGGACTCACCAGCAGCTCGCCGTAGACGGTCTCGTACTTGTTGCCGTCTTCGGGCAGAGCGCGAACCATCTCCGCCGTGTAGTAAGTAAGCGCGGCCATACCCATAAGTTGTGCTCCTCGGCGCGTGTGTGGCAAGGCACAAGCATCCCGCAATGTTCGGTGGCTGGCCGAATCGAGTCTCATCGCTTTGTTGCGGGCGACGGCGAATTCCCTCGGGATCACTGAGGTGCGTAGACTCAAGCCGCTTTTGCTGGAGCATGTGGCTGGCGATTGGTGGGATTTTCCGCTACGAAGGCGCATCGAAGCTGGGCGTCTGACAGCAGCGTCTTGTTTAACCGCAGCCCCTGGCAGTTTTCCCCATTTCTGAATCCTGGTGATCATCAGCTCGGCCTCGGAGGCTATCCGCAGTATAGCCCGGATGAAAGCTGAAGGGCGATCGCGCTGGGCAAATGGAGTACCGGGTAGTGCAACGCGCCGGCAGAATGGTCGGGATGCCAGGATGGACACAATTTTCAGCTTCGTATCCGTTTCCATCCTGTGAATCCTGTTCATCTACTCTGAAAAACCGACCTGCTGTTGAGACGCGTGATACTCAAGCTGCTTGAGCCGGAGCTTGCGGCCAAGTCGCGCGGAATTAGTCGGTCATTCCTGTACCAAAACCATCTACGGTCTGCTGCTTCCGTTGGTTGTGTTCGATGTTCTAAATTCCGGCCGCATTCATCGCATTACCGTAATCGGTTTGGCGACCGTCCTTGCCGGGCATGTCCTCGTCAACCTGCTCTGGGGTTCGGCCGCGTGGCATCGGGTTGCGTACGTCGTCTTCAGCTGGTTGCGGTAGGCTGGCGCCAACATTGTAAGCAATCGACCGCCGCCTAACACGCGCTTGCAGCCGGCGGGCCGCAGTCGCATGATGGCCCGCGGCTGAAGCGCAGACCGTTAGGTCGCCAAAGCGAATCGAGCAAGGAAACACAATGTGACCAAATACCGAACCAAACTACCGCAACTTGGCGGCGGACTTTTCCTCACAGATGGCGGCATTGAAACCACCCTGATCTTCCACGAAGGATTGGAGATTCCGGACTTCGCTGCATTCCACCTGTTGAAGACTCAGATCGGCACTCGCCCAGATCGAGGACGTTCTCGGCGATCTGGAGCAGCAGGTGGCGCCCGGGAAGGGGATCTAATTGAAAGGGTCTTCGGGGAATTTCGGGAAAATGTGTGGCAATGGCGGTCTGGCATCGCATGATAGTGCGACCGGAGGATGCCATGAGCGATGACCGAGAGCTGAAGCTTGCGCAGTTGGTGGGCGGGTACGACCGCCGCTAGGGGAACCCGGCCCATGTATACCAGGCCACGACCGGCCCCACCGGGAGCGTTGGCTCCGCGACCCTTCGATGGGGCCGCTGGGCGACCTCCCACAGGCCGTAAGGCTCGCCGCGCTCTCCGGTATGCGGCTGCTCTACTTCCGGGCCTTCGTCCAGAACAGCCCCGAGAACGAGGCCGAGGAGTTCGAGCCGAGGGGCGATTGGAGGGCGAAGCTCAACCCACCCTGGATAGACGCCATAATGGCACCCCTATACGACAGCGCCTCCCTGCTCGCGGCCGTGAAGAAGCTCGCACGACGTCCGCCCAACGATCAGTCCATGACCGACCTGGTCTGGTATCAGCTCCTGACCGAGGCCTAGGACTTCTGGATGCGGGCGATCTCGAGCGTGGCCCCTGAAGAGAACTACGGCCCGCCTATCCTGTTGACGTCAGCGGACTTAGGCGCGAGCTACAGCTTCGGGCTCGACGCAGACGGCGACCCCATAGAGCCCATCGGCCATGTGGAGATATACCCAACCCTCACCGGGGTGCCGCTCATAGGTGGCTCGTACTTCGATACCGCTGCCGGCTACGTCATGGAGGGCGACCGCATACGATTCCCGGGAGGCAAGCTCAAGCTCTTCGGCGGCGTCGGCCATACGCGCGCTTCGTTAGGGCCCCGGGGGTGATAGACGAGACCAACGAGCCGGTGCTCCGGCCTGTCAGGGCCCGGCAGCTCATACCCTACCGGGCCGCGATCCTATGGGCCGAGGTACTCGGGGGTGTCGACCCCGCTCCGTTCGTGTCCAAGGAAGGACGGCTCTGGATAGGTGACCCCAACCTCGGGATCGCCGGGCTCCTGCAGTCGCTCAAGACCCGGGAGTTCGCGCGATCCGCCGAGGGCCTCGAGGCTAACTGGTGGGAGATGATCGACACCGGCGACGGATACCAAGGTTACTCCCACTGATGCCCAGACAAAGGAGCTTCCCCTACCCGGTGGAGTACGAGGTCGGGCCGTTCGCCGGTGTCAGGGACCAGGTGGACGCCAAGCCTGGGCCTCGAGACCAGTTTTATACCGCTCTGGCAGGCGATCTGGGAGACCGTCAAGGGCTTCGACACCGCAGCCGGAAACTGGGTCTTCTCGCTGGCCGTGCCCGATCTGGGGCTGATCGCCTTCGCTGTCCCGACCTTGGCGGAGCTGGCGGCGGGCTCGTCAAGGCCACGGAAAGAGCGTTCCCGCGCCTTCACTGTGCCGCGGAATGTGGACGATGAGGAGACTGCACATCACGAGGCAGGGCACGCCGTCGTTGCTGCAGTGCTCCCCTTCCGGATCCGCTATGTCACGATTGTCGCGGATGACAAGGCCGATCGCCTGGAACTTTGCGCGCTTGGTAGTTCACCCACCTTGATGCGGATGATTGACGGCGACGAGGAACTAAGTGACCGCGCTCGCATTCTAAGAGATACGCTTGCGGTCTCTGTGAAGTGGCGCCTGCAGCTTTCTGAGATGGCTGCACGCGCCCCGGCGGCTCGCCAGAAATGCGGGCCGCCACCTCAACTAAGAGCGGCACGAGTACGCCCGGAACCCACGGCTCAGGTTCAGCCGTGGGTTCCGGTGCGTTACGCTACTTTGGGAGTGGGTCCGGAGCGAAGTTGGCGTGCACAAGCTTCCACGTGCTTCCGTCTTTGATATAGACGCGCGTGGACTTGGCTCGCGATGGAGTTACCTTGCCATCCTTATCCTGCGAAATGCCGGCGTAGTTATAGGTCAGGATTGCGGTGTTCCCGTACACCTGCACCTTGGGGTTGAGCATTTCAGCCGCGAGGGTCTTCCCGCTGTCCTTATTGCTCCCCTCGTTAAGCCGCTGATTGAGAGCCTTGCCTTCAATGCGAGTCGCGTAATCGGCGTTGAACTCGGTGTAGTCATCTGCAAAGGACGCCATGCTCGCGGCGATGTTCTTCTCCATGTCTCCGGCCCACGCTGCCTTCGTGAGGCGAATCACCTCATCCTCGATTGTCTTGTTTGCTTGTGCGGCAGCTGCCGACGACATCAGCACTGTAGCGACCAGCCCGAAAATTATTCTGCGAAGCATTGCAACCTCCTGGGGGGTAGAGTGGTTTCGGATACGCGGTGCGGTATCAGGCGGCACCGATGGGAGCTAGGGATCCATACTAGATTGTGCTGGCTTCCGCCGCAAGGATAGAGTCCGCTGGCATTCCGCCTTCCGACGCGCTCATTGCACGCCGCCGGGGAGAGGATGTGGTAGCGCTAAACGCGGTTAAGCTCGCGGGCTCGCGAGCTCGCGGGTTCAGACGTAGCCACGGAGCACCGGCGTCGAAAGGCGAGCCGCGAGCGCCGCCGGCAACCCTTATGAGCCCCCAAAGGGGACGGAAAGGGCGAACGAGATCCTCCATAGCATATTTTTCATCGGCTCATTCATGGGCGTCACGACATATCCGATCTGGGCCGTGCTCGTCGGCCGCCGGCTGCTCCGGATGGGAAGGCTCGTGACCGATGGCGTCACCTCTGAGGTCGCGGTCTAACAACGGCAGAGACTGTATGAAAAAGGCTTCGAAGTTCATGCTGGTGCCGCTGAGCTCCAAACGTTAGACCGCTGCCGGTATAGACCGGGTACATAGGTAACAGATCAGTCCGGCAACATGGGTAACACTCCTTCTAAACTGCACGGCGACTCTCAGTTCAGCGAGGACCGCCGATGCCTTGGTTGGAGACTGCCCCTGTGGAAGAGCGCATGCAGTTCATTCAGGACGCGCTGAGCGACCGGTTTACGATGTCGGAGCTCTGCGCGCGTTATGGTGTCAGTCGTCGCGTCGGCTACAAATGGCTCGCGCGCTACGAGGAGGAAGGCCGGCGCGGTCTGCGGGATCGGAGCCGTGCGCCGCACCACTGCCCGCATCGCATCGACGCCGAGCTCATCTGTGAGCTCCGGCGGCAGCACCCGTTCTGGGGGGCGCGGAAGCTCCTACGCATCCTCGCCAGGCGGCATCCTCGCGTGACGGAATGGCCGGCGGCGAGCACCGCCGCAGATCTCCTGGCGCGCCGCGGCCTCGTGATGGAGCGCCGGCGCCGACTGCCGCATCAGCACCCTGGGGTCGTGCCGCCTACTACCGCCCAGCCGAATGATCTCTGGACCGCGGACTTCAAGGGAGAGTTCCGGACCGGCAACGGGCTCTACTGCTATCCGCTCACGATCGCGGATCAGCACACACGCTTCCTGCTCACCTGTCACGGCCTCCTCTCGACGCAGACGGTGACCGCTCGCCCCGTGTTCGAGCGCGCCTTCCGGGAGTACGGGCTGCCCCGCGCGATTCGCACCGACAACGGGGTGCCGTTCGCGACTCAAGCCATCCATGGCCTCTCCTATCTCAATGTCTGGTGGATGCGCCTCGGCATTCAGCATCAACGCATTCACCCCGGAAGGCCTCAGCAGAACGGCGCGCACGAGCGGATGCACCGCACCCTCAAGCGCCAGGCGATCCGCCCGCATGAGTGGCTGAACCAGGAGACACCCGCGTCACACTACGCCGCGTCCCCGCGCGCGTACCCGGCGCGGATGCCACCGCTCGAGTATCCCGGCCACTTCCTTGTGAAGAAGGTCACCACAGGCGGAACCTTCCGCTTCCAGCACAAACTGCTCTATATCG
>JBPCJT010000233.1:0-17505 GCA_051005015.1 Gemmatimonadaceae bacterium
TCTCACGCCTTGGCGGCCGGATGCCTGTGGGTGTTCGGTGTTGGCGAAGTGGATCAGGCTGTCCGGGGCGTGATGCTGGCTTCACGGGTGCCAGCAGCTCAGCGTGCGCGGCTGTCGCGCGCATTGGCCGAAGAGGAGTTCTCCATAACGAGGTGCGTCGACCGGTACGAGAAAGTGATTCAACGAGCCCGGTCGTCATGGGTATCCGTAGATGAAAGAGCCCAAGGGGGCAATCGGGTCGCGGCTCTTGTTTCTCGTCCTCTGTCGGTCCTGCGTGTTGCACGGCTGCGAATGCGGATCAATGGGGGCTAATATCACGGCGGATGCGACGGCGACGGAGAATACGTCGGCAGTAAAAGCACACGTGGGGGGAAGTGCGGGGGCGCCGCTACCCCCAGCAGGTGAACTGCCAAACGTCGTATTTCTCTCGGCCGTACATCCTGAAATGCTCCCGCCGCTTTACTTCATCTCGGCCGTTCTCGCGCGAGAGGGCTGCAGCGTTGACGTCTTCTGCTTCTCGTCACGCGCGACCGACCGCATGGCTGACGTAAGCGGAGTGCACATCCATGACTGCGGCCAACATACCGGGTCATGGTTCCAGCGGTTTCGAGCTCGTCGTGCATTTCACCATGCAGCGGCAGCGCGGATTCACGACCGGCGGCCGGTTGTCATCATGGCGGCGGACCCGTTCAGCTACCTCCAGGCGTTGCGTCTGTCAGCCGGCCAGATTCCGGTTGTTTACGTGGTGTTGGAGTTATATGCCCACGAGTGGCATGACGTCTTGCGGTCGCCCATGACGACGCTCCGTAGCCGGCGAGCATTGAGCTGCCTGAGAGAGGCAGCGCTGGTCTGCGCACCTTCGCCCGAGCGTTCCGCATGGCTGGCGGCCAAGGCAAGCCTCGACAAGCTGCCGGATGTCGTGCTCAACGCGCCGTCTATGGTACCCCAGGCCGACGCGGAGGACGCCGAAGTCGCATCAGGTGTCCGCTCCCTGGAGCGCCTTCGCGGGCGCACCATCGTGCTCAACTCGGGTAACGTGAGTCGTTCACAGGCCATAGTTGAACTGATCGACAGCGTAGAGTTCTGGCCATCAGCCGCGTGTCTCGTCGTAACGAACGTGGGCGATTCCACGTATGCGGCCGAGGTGAGAAAACATGCCGAGTCATCGACGCGGCGTGGCGACATCGTATTGCTGCCGCTACTTCCACGCCGTGAAATGCTCGCGCTCCAGCGTCTGGCGACGGTCGGGATGTGCCTCTTGCGCGAGCGCGATAACATGGAAACGCGCATGCCCGCACCGAACAAGGTGGGAGAATATCTGCACGCGGGATTAATAGTGGTGGGCATTCGCATGCCGTTTCTGGACCGGCTGGAGCAACATCGCGTAGCCGTGCTCGCCAACCGTATCGACTCGCGCGATATCTCCGCTGCTGTTACGACGGCCATTGCGCGGGCGCGCGATCCGGCGACAAGAAAACACATCCGCGAAGTGGCAACGACCTGGTACTGCATGGAAAACCAGGCCCGCCCCATCCTTGAAATTGTTCGCGAGGCAAGTCGCTCCGGATCCGGCAAGTGAGGTATCCGCTCAACCGCCGCCATTGTCTGGATCCGTGAAGCTTTCGGTGATTATTCCGGTATACAACGAGGTCGCCACGCTGGCGAGCATCGTGCGACGAGTACAGGCCGTCGCGCTCGAGAAGGAGATCATCATTGTTGATGATTGTTCGACCGATGGCACCACCGACGTGGTTCGACAGCTTGCTGCGCACTCCGACGTGCGGGCCCTGTACCATCAGAACAATCAGGGCAAAGGCGCGGCTCTGCGGACCGGATTCGCCGCCGCGACGGGCGACGTCGTGATCGTTCAGGATGCAGATCTCGAGTATGACCCGGACGAGTATCCGAAGCTGCTCAAGCCCATACTCGACGGGAAGGCGGATGTCGTGTTTGGCTCGCGGTTCATGGGCGGCGAGTCCCACCGAGTGTTGTATTTCTGGCACTACGTCGGTAACAAGCTGCTCACCTACCTCTCAAATTGCTGTACCAACCTGAATCTCTCGGACATGGAAACGTGCTATAAGGCATTCAGGCGTGAGATTCTGCAAGCAATAGTGATCGAGGAATCACGTTTTGGTTTCGAGCCGGAGATCACGGCAAAGGTCGCTAAAACGCGGTGCCGGGTTTATGAGGTGGGCATTTCGTACTCGGGACGCACTTACGAAGAGGGAAAGAAAATCGGGTGGAAAGATGGCGTGAGAGCTTTCTGGTGCATTCTGAAGTACAATCTTCGCTGAGAGTCTGCTGATCTCATGAGCACTGAGTGGAGAGACGCCGGCGACAGGTTGGTCATCCCGGTTTGGTTGATGAGATTGGAGTCCGCAGCGCGATGACGACGTGACGATTCCGCTCCAGCGCGGCGCTGTTGCCAGAGAGCTGCCTCGGTCACGCGCGACTCTTTTTCACACGCCATACAACCTGGGTGTGGCCCTCCTTCTCAGCGCGGTATCTGTTCTGCTCATGGGCGTCGTCAACCAGTCCCTCTGGATTGTCTCACTTGCGACTTTGTGCGCCACACTGGGATTTGGCGCGCTGGACATCGCGCGCGCACGCCAGGGAGGCGTCACGCCCGCAACGCTGTATGCAGTTGGCGCGGCGTTGACAGCCTATGCCAATATGAGGGGACTCCTTTCGGCAGACGGGCCACGGCGATCGCTGTACTTCATCTACACAGTTGAGTCCAAGCTGGATCTCGCGATCTGGCTGAATCTGGCGGGAGCTATTCTTCCGATTCTTGGGTTCTACGCGCTGATGCGGCAGCCGTTGCTGCGCATCGTACCGGACGTGCTCCCCAACGTGTCGGGGAGTGTCAGCGACCGGCGCCTTGTCACAGGTGCCCTGGTACTCGCAGGCTTTGCGATCGCTGTTCGTCTGGTCACACCGTTGGCGGCACTTGGCACTCTCGGCACAATTTTCTTCGAGATTCCGACTTTTGCTACATTCGCGCTTGCGCGCATGGGCACCTGGCGGGGGATACCTCGTGCGGGTAGCGCCGCGTTGATCATCGCCCTGGCCGAGATTGCCCGGGCCCTATATCAATCGTATTTGCGCGTTGAACTGGTAACACCTCTCTTCGCCTTCGCGCTGGGGTCGATCATAGGCGCGCGGTCATTCGCGCCGTTACGGTCGCGACTATTCCTGCCAATTTACGTTGTGGGTGCGCTATTCATTGTTTCCTTTGGCGCCCTCGGGCACTTGCGAACGACGTCCGCCGGAGGCGTCGCAAGAGTGAAGGAAGTATACGAGTATCAGCTGAGCGCGGACAGCGTTGCAGCCAGCGAGCAGCAGACGATCGTCAGCCGACTCACCTCGTTCAATCAGCTTTCCCAGATCGGGCGAATTGTGGAAGAGGACGGTTTTCTGGAGGGACAGACATTGGCGTATCTGGGATTCGCTTTCATTCCGCGCTTTCTATGGCCCGAGAAACCGACGATCGCCAAGGGTCCGTGGTTTGCGCTTCGAATCGGACAGGCACGGGTCAATGAGCAAGGCAGAATTACCAATGCAGTCAACATGACGATTCCCGGGGAGCTGTACCTGAACTTTGGGTGGCTCGGAACGATCCTGGGGTGTCTCGCGTACGGCGCCTTTCTTGGAACCCTCTGGCTGAAGACGAATTTCTGGACCGAGCCGCGAAATGTGCTCGGTAGCGCTTTCGGTTACTACCTGCTGATAACCGGAGTGGGACTCGCCGCTGATCTTCAGACTATCGTCACGCTCATTGCGCTCTACCTTCTCTTTCTGGTCGCTGGCGCAGGTTTACGAAGGTTCGGGAGACGAAAGCGGGCGCACTCACACGGCGGCTCCCTCGCGGGAGCGCGCGAAGCGCGGTGACGCCTTGACGCCTGCGGCTACACCGGCTGTGACGGAGGACTCTGGCAAAGGGACCGACGGAAAAATGCAAGCGAGTGGCGGTCTTCTTCTGCCCGCTCGGGCCATGGTTGTCTGCGACCAGTGGCTCGGCAGCAACGGCTACGCTGGCATGAAAGCGCTCCGACGTGCCGGTTGTGCGGTGGAAGTAGTGGCTGAGAGGGAGTTTATTCCCGTCCGTTGGCGGCTTGCGGCGAGTCGGCTGCTTGGGCTTGTCGCGCGGCCGCTTGCCGTCCGTGAATTCAATGACGAACTGATTCGAGACGCGTCTCGCTTTCAACCCGACTTTCTGCTCGTTTTCAAGGGAAGGTTTGTTTTGGCGAGCACGCTCCGCGCGCTAAGGGCGCGTGGCGTGCGCAGCTATTGTTTTTTCCCGGACGTCTCTTTTCGCGCGCATGGACGATACATTCCCGAGGCGCTGGCCGCGTACGACTGGGTGTTCACCACCAAGAGTTTCGGCTTGCGGGACCTGCGCGAACAACTCGGCGTCACCCATGCCGCGCTGCTGCCCCACGCGTACGATCCCGATGTGCACAGGCCAGCCGCGATCACCGACGACGACCAGGAGCGATACGGATGCGATGTGTCGTTCATCGGCACGTGGTCACCCAAAAAAGAGGCGATTCTCGCGGCGCTCTGCGAACGCCGTCCCGCACTGCGCGTACGCATCTGGGGAGAACAGTGGAACCGCAGCTCGGCTCGAGTTCTGGCACGAGCAATCGGCGGTCATGAGGTGACTGGTGAGGAGTACGCTCGCGCGATTCGAGCCTCCGCAATCAACCTGGCAATTTTGAGTGAACAGCGAAAGGGCGCATCTAAAGGAGATCAGATCACGAGCCGAACGTTCCACATTCCCGCATGCAAGGCGTTCATGCTTCATGAGCGCTCCGCAGAGGTACTGGATTTGTTCAAGGAGAAGTGGTCGATAGCCTGCTACGGAGATGTCGATGAGTTGGTCGCTCAAATCGACGCGTATATCGGCAAGCCCGAACTTCGGGCGGAGATCTCTCGGCGCGGGCGCGAAGTTGTCGAGAGCGCGCACAGTTGGGATCACCGCATCCGTACGATTCTTGAGCATCACTCAGCGATGCAGTCATGACCGGGACAGAGCCATGCCGGGTCGCGGTGCTGGCTTCTCATCCGATTCAATATTTCACACCGCTGTATCGGCAGCTCGCTGCACAGCCCGCGCTGGAACTCGAGGTGTTCTTCTGTCGCAACTTTGGGGTTACGGCTCAATACGACAAACAATTCGGGCAGGCAATTCGCTGGGATACGGATCAGCTATCCGGTTACCGGCATCGCTTTCTCAGCAGCATCAGTCCGATCAAGGATCCCTTCAATCCACTGCACGCAATCAACCCGGGCGCATTCTTTTACTTGCTTCGCGGTTTCGATGCGCTGTGGGTCAACGGATACATGTATCCGAGCAACTGGCTCGCGGCTTTCGGCGCACTATTGAGCCGCACAAAAATTCTCTTTCGCAGCGAATTGAGGCTCTATCCAAACCGAGCGAAAACGCCGCTGGCAGCGATCCGCGACGCCGTCGTGGGCGCGTGGGTACGCCATAGCGACGCTCTGCTCTACATCGGTGAGGGGAATCGGCAGGCCTACCTGGCGTACGGGGCCTCCCCCGACAAGCTCCACTTCACTCCGTATAGCGTGGATGTGGATCGAATCGCTCGCGCGAGCTGTGGCGGACCTGGCGAACGCGAGGCTCTCCGACGGAAATGGGAAATTCCGACGGATCGGATAATAGTCGCCTATGTTGGCAAGCTCACCCCGAGAAAACACCCTGAGGCACTCCTCGAGCTCTGTGCGAAGCCGGCCCTTACCAGCGGCGCGCATATTGTCTTCGCGGGTAGCGGCCCGGAGGAAGCATTGCTTCGACGCGAAGTCGAGCGTCGCGGGATCAAAAATGTGTCGTTTCTCGGCTTCGTAAATCAACGTGCGCTTCCCGAGGTGTACTCGCTCGCCGACCTGTTCGTCATGCCGTCGGAGTTCGAACCATGGGGGCTTGTACTGAACGAGGCCATGGCGGCTGGCTTGCCTGTTGTGGTGTCGGACGAAGTTGGGGCGGCGGAAGATCTCGTCAACGGACACGGTACCGGCTACGTCTTTCCGAGCGGACGCTGGGACATTATGGCTGAGGAGGTGGAGCGGCTGGTAGCCGACGCAGAGCTTCGCAAGCGGTTCGGGGAGGCTGCGCGCGCGCGTACACAACTCTACAGTAACGACGCCGCGGTGGAAGGCATTCTGGCCGCCCTGCGCGCGCTTGGGCTGTACGCACCACCAGCAGAAAGGATAACTGCAGACCGGGCTAGGGCCCAGCGCGAGCTAGTCGGATAGGGTGTCGGCCACCGAGCAGGCGCCGCACCGCGAATCACCGCCGTCGGTCCTGCTTGGCAGCGAGCTTCCCGGGGCCGCCGCCGGGATCGCTGTTGCCGCTGAACTCCTTTGCTCTGCGCTTGTGCCGTTTGCGAGCGTTGGGATCATGTCACATCGGCCATCCATCGTGCCGAGTTTCACGTCCGGGCACAACGGCACATACCCACATATCCGGCTTGGTACGCAGCCTGCCGTCATCCATGGCGAGGCATTGTTGCCGGGGTACGTGTACCGTCGGCGTCTGGCTTCATGGTCATGTGGTTGGGCGGTAGGCTCACGATATGCGGCCGCAATGTTTGCTGCAGGGCTGCCATACATCGTGTGGGAAGCGACAACCAGCCGTGCTGAGCTGAAAGCCGTGGACCTGCGTGCCGCACGGCGAGCGGGGCGTGGAAGCGGGATTGGCGCTCTATTGCACACAGCGCTCCTTCCATTGGACGAACGTCTCGAGCGGATGCTGTATCGAGGTGCCAGGGCGGTATTTGGCATGAGCGAGTACTCCCGCGATTTGATATCCGCATCGAGCGGCATTTGCCGCGACAATATCGGCTTGCTGCCGGCACCGCCACGGCCGCTATTCATCGACGCGCTGCGCGCCCAGTGCGGGCAGTCGAAGCCGCCGCCAGTCAATGGTGTGCTGCGTCTCCTCCTGGTTGGTCGCGTTGACGATCCACGAAAGAATGTCGGCTTGCTACTCGGCGCATATCGCCGCTTGCGGTCGAGCGGAACCAGGGTTGTCCTGACCATCGTGGGTCCCCATACCGAGCAATGGCGCCATGCGCTGCGCGTCGATTCAGTAGTGGAAGAAATCACATTCACAGGGACCATCAGCGTAGAGGCCCTGGCCGCGATGTTCCTGTCTCATGACCTGCTCATCGTATCGTCACGGCAGGAGGGGTATGGGTTTACCGTCATTGAGGCGCTGCACGCAGGATTGCCGGTCGTTTCGACACGATGTGGTGGCCCCGAGCACGTGATTCGCGAGAGCGGTGCGGGAGTTCTCGTAGATCACACCGATGTCGCCATGGCCGGGGCAATCGCGGCTCTCGCGGCCGATCCGAATCGCCGGGTGTTAATGGCGAAACACGCGCGCGAATATGCGAGTCGAGTCCTTTCGCTCGAGAGTTTTTACTCGTGCGTGAGGAGTACTACGGAGGGCATGTTGGCCTTGGTGAGTTGCGCGTAGGCGCCTTCGGTTATTTCTGTGCTACTGGTGGAGAGTAGCCTGCGCATTCTTTATGACGCCCGCTCGGTACGGACAGCCGCGGGGCGCTACGTCCTGCTCGGGCTCACAATTGGATGGCGAAGCGACCCACGGGTTTCCGAGGTATTTGTGGCCGTACGCGGGGACTTCGACCATGCAAGCCTCCCGGCAGGCATCAATCCCCTGGTACTTCGTGATGCCGGATGGATCGGACACGTTCGTACCGTGCTTCCTCAGCTAACCCGTTCGGCCCGTGCGGACATCATCTTTTCCCCGAATGGCTTTCCGCCACGTGATCCGCGCGCGGTTGTATACTTTCAGGATCTCTACCACTTCAGGCTGTGGAGCAGCGGTGAGCTGTCGTTGCGCGACCGCACCGGAAATATCATGCGGGCGCTCTGGCGCGGCTTCGCGTTGCCGAAGTGCATGCTCGCTGTGTCCACCTCCAGCCAAATCGAGCAGGAAGTGACTCGACGTGTCCCAATCCCGGTTCGCATGATACCGAACGGCGTCGATATCGGCTCGATGCGCTGGACGGGGGGAGACGACATGGTCTTCGTCATGGGTGGCACTGGTGCGCGGAAGAGCGAGGCACTGGCACTTCGCGCCTGGGCCTCTCTCGATTTCAGTCGCGCCGCCAGCAACACGCGACTCGAGATTGCTGGTGTCGAGCCCGCTGCTCGCAGGGTGCAGCTGTGCGCGCTTACCGAATCCCTCGGTATATCGCGATCCGTGAGGATCACGGGTGCAATTTCTCGCGATGACTTCCTCGAAAGAATTGCGCGTTGCCGCGTTGCCATCTCATGCAGCACGCTCGAGGCATTCGGTCTTCCAGTGGCGGAGGCGCTGGCTCTTGGAGCACCTGTGCTCGCCACCGACATCCCCTCACATGTGGAATTGATTCAGAGAGCTGGCGCCGGTGAGACTTTCCCTGTGAACGATCACACCGCCCTCGCCGAGCGGCTTTGCCGTACGCTGGCTGGCGGCTCCCCGTCGCGTCTCGCCGAACCGCCCGTGGGGTGGAGTTGGGAGGACCGAGCCCGCGAGCACATCGATGCGTACAGCCTGTATGCATGACCGCGCGTAACCGCCGGGCTCATGTGCGGAATTAGCGGCGTTCTCTCTCGCGTTCACAACGCCCAGGCGTTGCTTCTCGACGAACGCCAACGGCATCGCGGGCCGGACGACGAGGGGCAATACCGCGATCCCCAGGGGCGCGCGCACCTCTGGTTCCGCCGCCTCTCGATTCTCGACCTTAGCTGCGCCGGACACCAACCGATGCCCAACGAGGACGAGTCGGTCTGGCTGATATTCAACGGCGAGATCTACAATCATCGCGAGCTGCGCGCCGAGCTCGAAGGCAAAGGGCACCGATTCCGCTCGCACACGGACTCGGAGGTACTCGTGCATCTCTGGGAGGAGCACGGCCGCGCGATGGTGAGCCGGCTCAACGGCATGTTCGCATTCTGCATCTGGGACGAGCGCCGCGGCGAGGCCTTTCTTGCTCGCGATCACGCCGGCATCAAGCCGCTCTACCTCGCGGAAAGCGAGGGAACAATCGCATTCGCCAGTGAGCCGAAGGTCCTCCTGAGTCTCGCGTCCACCGACCGGGGCATCGATCCAGCGGCGCTCAGACAATATCTCACGTTTCTGTGGGTGCCGGGGGAGCGAACAATGTGGCGCGGTATTCGAAAGCTCCCCGCGGGCGGCTGGCTGGCGTGGTCGGAGTACGGAGTGGAGCGCGGAAGGTGGTGGGACTGGGATCAATCCGAAAAAGAAGAGCGCTCGCCCAGCGAGTGGGCGCGGGCAGTGCGCACCACGCTCCTGGAGTCGGTGGAGCGTCAACTAATGAGCGACGTGCCGCTTGGCGCGCTCCTGAGCGGGGGACTCGATTCGTCCGCGATTGTCGGGGCGATGCGCGAGCTCAGACCGGCCGAGCACATACGGGCATACACCGCGATGGTGAGCGGCGACAAGCAGGATGGCTTCGTAGACGACCTTCCTTTCGCGCGCGCGGTTGCGCAACGACTCGGTATCGATCTTGTCGAGGAGCAGATAGCTCCCTCCATCACCACGCTGCTTCCGCTTCTCATCTGGCACACCGACGAACCGCTCGCGGATCCCGCGATAGCCGCGTCGTATCTGCTCTGTCGTTGCGCGCGCGAGCGGGGTACCGTCGTCCTGCTTTCAGGGCAGGGCGCTGACGAGTTATACCACGGCTATCGCAGCCACCGCGCTGTTCGGTGGGCCCGTACGCTGTCGGGGGTTCCCTCACCAATTGTTCGCGCGGCGTCGGCGCTTGGTGAATCGGTAATCGGCCGCGCTGGCATTTCGGCAAGCGCTGCTCCGAGACGCCTGCTCAAGATGCTGCGCTTCGTTGGCGCTACAAATCAGGAACGAATTCTTCAACTCGCGGACTGGTCGTCTACGGCCATCCGCGAGGAAGTGCTGTGCGCAGACGTGCTCGCGGAGTCGGATGCGGACGTATACGGAGACTATCTCGCGCTCTTCCACCGGTCGCGAGCGCGCACAGATGAGGAACGCTGGACGTACGTGCTCTTCAATACATTTCTTCCGGCGCTGAATCTCACGTACGGAGATCGAACGTCGATGGCGGTGTCGGTGGAGTTGCGCGTACCTTTTCTCGATCGCGCGCTCGTCGAGCAGGCTGGTCGAATTCCACCTGAAATGAAGCTGCGCGGCGGCCGGCAGAAGTGGGTGCTCGCCGAGGCGGCCCGCGACTGGCTGCCGGCCGGCATCGCGACGCGTCCCAAGACCGGGTTCGGAGCGCCGCTCCGCACCTGGCTCGCCCACGATCTTCGGAACGAGATGCGGCGCACGCTGTTGGGCGACCGCTTCGAGGCGCGCGGGCTCTTCAGGCGAAGCGGCATCGAGACGCTGCTGCGCGATCTGGAGACCGGGCGGCGGGACGTGGCCTACGTAGTCTGGGCCTTGTTCACCTTCGAGCTCTGGGCACGCACGTTCATCGACGCGGATGGCTCCGCGCCGGTCTCGATCGCGGCGTGACGCCGCCGGTACCGCCGAAGCGGCCTCGCCTGCTCTGGGTCAACCATTTCGCCGTCGCGCCCGACATGGGCGGAGCGACGCGCCACGTGGAGGTTGGGCGTGAGCTGGTGCGGCTCGGCTGGCACGTCACCGTCGTCGCGAGTGACTTTCATTTGCACAGGCGGAAGTATCTGCGCCGCCGTGGAGCGGACGATCGCGCCCCGGTTCGAGAGATGATCGAGGGTGTCGAGATGGAGTGGCTATGGGCATCACCTTACGGGGCGAACGATGCACGCCGCGTGGCGAACTGGCTTTCCTTCAGCAGGTCGCTCGCGCGTTTTGACGCGAGGGCACGAGCCCCAGACATCGTCATTGGGTCCACGCCACACCTGTTCGCCGCATTAACGGCATGGCGGATCGCCCGCCGCCACCGCATTCCGTTCGTGCTCGAGGTGCGAGACCTATGGCCGGAGAGTCTGGGCGTTGGAGGCGGACGCCAGGGTCCTGGCTACTGGATGCTATGGGCGCTGTCTCGCTTCCTCTACCGGGTCGCGGACCGGACCGTCGTGCTCGCTCGGGGTGCCGGACGATTCCTCGAGGGCAAGGGTATAGCTGCGCACAAGATCGCCTACGTGCCGAACGGAACCGACCTCTCCCGATTTGCGGGTAACGCGCAGCCAGCGCCGCGCGATTCGCTTCGCCTCGTATACGCTGGCGCGCACGGCCCGGCGAACGGGCTCGACGTGGTACTCGATGCGGCGTATGAGTTGCGCGACGAGCCTCATGTTTCCTTTCTGCTCATCGGCGACGGCACCGCCAAGGCCGCACTGGAACAGCGCGCGCGCACTCTCGGGCTCGCCAACGTGACCTTTGCCGAGTCTGTGTCGAAGTCAGAGATGCCCGCCGTGCTCTTCTCATGCGATGCGGGGCTCATGGTGCTCAAGGATGTTCCGCTGTTCTCGTTCGGTGTGAGCCCCAACAAGCTGTTCGATTACTGGGGTGCTTCGCTTCCGGTTGTCTGCAACGTGCCGGGAGAAGTGGCGAATTGGGTGCTTGAAGCCCAGGGAGGGATACAAGCCGTGGACGCGTCGTCTTCCGCATTGGCCTCTGCAATTCGGGACCTGCTCGCGCGATCGTCGCTCGAGCGGCGGGCAATGGGAGAGAGCGGACGCGCGTTTGTGCAGCGAGAGCACGACCGGCCCGTGCTCGCGGCTCGACTGGACGCCGCGCTTCGCGAGTGCATCCAGGCCGTAGCATGACCGCCGGTGAGCTGCTCGGCGCCGCACCGATTCTGTGGCGCACGTACGGTGCGCGCGGTTTGCGTCAGCGCGCCCTTTTCGAGCTTTCGCGAATAGCGGGCCGCTTTCGAACGGAGCCGGGTGAACTCTCACCTGCTCCTGGAAAGTCGTCACTGCCACCCGATTGGCGGTTCGCGCCCAACCGCGACCGGGTGCGCGCAACCAGCGACCACGCAGCTGCCCTCCTGCGAGCCGACCGCGTGCTGGCCGGAGAGCATCAGGCGTACCGCTGGACATGGATGCCACGGCCGCAAACAGCAACCGCATGGCGAACCCACCCGGTGAGCGGCTTCGAGTATGACGCGCGAGCACCATGGTTCAGAATCGCGCACTTCGACCCGCGTGCAGGGGATATCAAGGATGTCTGGGAGCCAGGACGATTCGCCTGGTCGTATGATCTTGCGCGCGGCTACCTGCTTACCGGCGATGATCGGTACGCCGAGTGCTTCTGGCAGGGCTTCGAGACCTTCCTGGATGGGTGTCCACCCTTCCGCGGAGTGCAGTGGTCGTGCGGACAGGAAACTGCAATTCGCGCCACGGCATGGCTATGGACGGAGGCGGCGCTGCTCGATGCGCCGGCGTCCTCGCCAGCACGATTGGCCCGGCTTCGCGAGGCTCTCGCATGGTCGGCGGAGCGGATTGCCGATGCGATTGGATACGCCATCTCGCAGCGCAACAATCACGGAATATCCGAAGCCGCTGGCCTGGTAATGATCGGCGCTCGGCTGCATGCCGTGCATCCTCGCGCCCGCCGCTGGCGTCGCAGTGGTTCGCGCTGGCTCGAGGGGCTCGTACAAGATCAGTTTGCAACCGATGGGTGGTATATCCAGCACTCATTCAACTATCTCCGTGTTGCGCTCGACCAGCTCGTGCTGGCCCAGGGAGCGCTCGAGTCGAGGGGGCAGGGCTTGTCGCCGGCGGCGGTCAGGAAGTTGCGTGCCGCCGTCCACCTTCTTGGTCGTGTCATCAATCCGTTGACGGGCGCTCCACCGTTGCACGGTGCCAACGATGGCTCATACGTACTTCCGCTATCCACTCGCCCATATCGCGATTTCGTACCATCACTCACCGCTGCCGCTTCGACGTTCCATGCGCCGCTGCCACACGCGCTTTGCGCGGATGAGGAAACGCTGGCGTGGCTCGGGCGTTTGGCCCCCCCGCGCGAAGAGGAGGCTCGGCTTCCCGCCCTGAACACCGGGTCGTCGGGGTGGTTCAGCGTCGCGACATCGGGCGCACGTGTCTTCGCGCGCGCGGGCGAATACCACTCGCGCCCAGGCCACATCGACCCGCTGCATCTGGATGTTTCGATCGAAGGCAGAGCGGTGGCTACCGATGCAGGAACGTACAGGTATTCCGCTCCTCCGCCCTGGGCGAATGGTCTCGCGGAAATAGATGTGCACAATACCCTGACCATCGTCGGTCATCCCCCCGCCCGTCGCGGCCCCAGGTTTCTCTGGCTTGCCTGGCCCTCCGCGCGAATCGTGGAATCCACCATCATTCACGACGAGCTGGTTCGCGTCGTGATGGAAAACACGTCGTGGGGAGCAGATGGAATCCTCCACAAGCGCACCTGCGAGATTCATCGCGCCGGCGTCACGGTCCTTGACGAAGTGAGCGGGCCATCGGATAACAGATCGCAGGTCAGGCTGCAATGGCTCATTGACGGGCCTGCGACCGATGCGGTCATTGCCGCCAGCTCTCCGGTGACGATTGAAGCGACCCTGGGTGACGAGCGATCCGTTCTGGGCTGGATTTCCGATGGATATGGTGACAAGCGACGGGCGACATCGGTGCGCGTCAGTGGTCACCTGGAAAGCGGACGCTTGCGCATCATCACAGTTTTCGGCGAGCAGCGCTCGGCGAACCTCCTTCAGACCATGATACTTGACGCGAGTCCCGTCCGGACGGCCGAATGCTCCACCTAATGGGCGATGGGGGACACGCGGCCGTGGTGGCGGATATCGCAAGAAGGGCGGGCATTCGTGAGATCACGGTGTGGAGCGAGACACTCTCTGATCCCGCGCGATTCCCGGCCGGCACGCGATTCGGTTCTCAACTGGAGCTCGATCCTGCGCTACCCGTGCTGCTCGCGTTCGGGCACCTCGCGGCGCGGCCCGGTATTCGCGCGAGATATCCCATTATGCCTGTGCCGGTGATAGATCCCAGTGCCATCATCGGGCACGGGGTTATTGTTGGTGAGGGCACCGTCGTCATGCCAATGTGCGTCGTCAACGCCAACGCGCGCATTGGCACTGACGCGATCATCAACACGGGTGCGATCGTGGAGCACGATTGCCTGATAGGGCGTAACGTCCACATTTCTCCGGGCGTTCGGCTCGCTGGCGCGGTGGTCGTCGGCGATGGTGCGCATCTCGGGGCCGGTGCGATCGTCCTTCCCGGCGTGGCGATTGGCGAGGGCGCTGTGGTCGGAGCTGGCGCAGTCGTCATTCATGATGTTCCAGCGCGGACTACCGTGGCTGGTGTTCCAGCCAGGCCAATCGAACGATGACCAATCGAAGAATCTATCTTTCCGTGCCACACATGAGCGGCCACGAGGATAAGTACGTCGGCGAGGCATTTCGTTCCAACTGGTTATCCTCTGTTGGACCGAACCTGGACGGATTCGAGCGGGAGGTGTCCGAGCGACTTGGCCATGGCGTGCATGCCCTGGCTGTCTCCAGCGGCACGGCGGCGCTGCACCTGGTATTGCGATCATTGGGTGTGTCCGCGGGAGACCGCGTGGCTGTGTCGACGTTGACGTTTGCGGGTTCGGTGTATCCAATTCTCTATCAGGGCGCGGTGCCGGTCTTCATCGACAGCGAGGAGACCTCTGCGAACCTCGATCCGGAGTTGGTCGCGGAGTACTTCCACGAAGCGGCGAGGCGGAACGTGCTCCCGAAAGCAGTGATCGCTGTGCACCTCTATGGCCAGCATGCTGACATTGACCCTATCGCATCGGTGTGCGAGGAGTACGGTGTAGCGCTCGTCGAAGACGCCGCCGAGTCGCTCGGCGCGACGTACAAGGGTCGGGAGACGGCGACAACCGCGGCGTTTTCCATCCTCAGCTTCAATGGCAACAAGATGATCACCACAACGGGCGGTGGCATGGTGATCACAAGGGATGCCGAAGCAATCGCCCGCATGCGCAAGTGGGCCAACCAGTCGCGTGAGCCATCGGTGGAGTACCTGCACACCGAGGTCGGCTACAACTACCGAATGAGCAATGTGCTGGCAGGCATCGGTCGGGGGCAACTCCGGGTGCTCGATGACCGAGTGAAGGCGCGGCGCGCCGTTGCCACGCAGTATTGCGAAGCTTTGGCGGACATTCCGGGTGTCCGGCTGCAGAACGAGGCCCCGTGGGGAACGCACTCGCGATGGCTCAGCGTTCTTATGCTCGATCTTTCCGAGCTGCCCGTTGGCCCGAGAGACCTGATACGGGATCTGGAGCGAGACAATATTGAGAGCCGACCTGTTTGGCGCCCCATGCACACACAGCCGCTCTTCTCGGACGCGCAACGCGTTGGGGGAGCCGTGGCGGAGCGCTTCTACGAATGCGGACTCTGCCTGCCATCGTCCTCGAGTCTCACCGAGGAAGATCTGGCGCGGGTGATCGGGATCCTCCGGGCGTCGTTAATGACGCCGGCAGTGCCGCGCTGAAGTGCATCGCGGATTACTTCTCTTCGTATCCCCTGAACCCGGGCATCGTCGCTTCTCCTTCGGCGCTAATGCCGTGACCAGTGAAAACGGAGCGGAAAGTCCTCCACAGGACCGCGATGTCGAGGCGCGGCGAGCAGTGCTCGACATACTGCACATCCAGCTCGAACTTCTCGGGCCAGCTCAGTGCGTTCCTCCCGGATACCTGGGCAAGTCCGGTAATGCCGGGGCGCACGTCGTGCCGTCGCAGATGGCGCTCGGAAAAGAGAGGCAGATATTGCATCAGCAGGGGACGAGGCCCAACGAGACTCATATCGCCCTTCAGTACCGAAATCAGCTCCGGCAGCTCGTCGAGTGACGTGGCGCGAAGCTTTCTTCCAAAGGGTGTTAGGCGTTCGGCATCGCGAAGCGGCGTCCCGTCCACTCCCACCGCGTCGATCATAGAGCGAAACTTGATCATCTCGAAGGGACGGCCGGCCAGGCCAGGACGCAACTGCCGGAAAAATACCGGCGCGCCCAGCCGAAGCCGCACGAGCAGCGCGACGACAGCCAGCGCGGGAAGCCAGAGAGGTGCCGCGGCCGTGATTAGAACTAGATCGATGAGACGCTTGCCGGGATATCCAATCACGAAATTTCAATCCAGTCAATGACAATGAGTAAATCGCACTCCGCGGCGCCGCGCGTCAATCCCCGCGCATGATCCAGCTGCTGCAATCACTTGGTGATGGCACCACGCATCTCATCGATGCGCCTGTCCCGGCGGCTTCAGGCCCGACTCTCATCGTCGAGACGCGCGCGAGCGTAATCTCCGCGGGCACCGAGCGGATGCTGGTGGACTTCGGGAAGGCTAACCTGCTCGAGAAGGCGCGCAGGCAGCCCGACAAGGTGCGAGAGGTGGTACACAAGATCACGACCGATGGACTTTTGCCGACGCTGAGCGCGGTGCGGGCCAAGCTCGACTCACTCATTCCGCTGGGCTATTGTCATGCGGGTGTCGTAACGGAGAAGGGTCCACGCGTGGAAGGGATTTCCATTGGGGACCGCGTCGTCACCAACGGACCTCACGCCGAGTACGTCCGCGTCACGCACACCCTGGCGGCGAAAATCCCCGATTCGGTGCCGTTCGAGTCCGCCGCCTTCACACCGCTGGCGGCCATCGGACTCCAGGGACTTCGCCTCGCGAATCCCACCCTCGGCGAAACTGTGGTTGTCTACGGGCTCGGACTCATCGGACTGCTCACGGTGCAGCTCGCGCGTGCCGCCGGCTGCCAGGTAATCGGGATCGACCGCGATTCCAGCCGCCTGGCCCTCGCCGAGCGATGGGGAGCCAGGGGAGTGCTGGCATCCGAGGGTGTCGATGTAGCGCAGGCCGTACTGGGCGAAACAGGCGGTGTTGGCGTGGACATGGTGCTGCTCACGCTTGCGACGGACTCCAGCTATCCGATCCACGCCGCGGCAACGATGGCGCGCAAACGGGGAAGGATTATTCTCGTCGGCGTGGCGGGCCTGGCGCTCCGGCGCGATGATTTTTACAGGAAGGAGCTCTCCTTCCAGGTATCCTGCAGCTACGGCCCTGGGCGCTACGATCCAGCGCATGAGGAGAAGGGAAGTGACTATCCCGCTCCGTTCGTACGCTGGACCGAGGGTCGGAATTTCGGGGCGGTACTCCAGCTCATGGCCGATGGCGCGGTAGACCCCGCGCCGCTCGTGAGCCATCGCTTCGCCATCGAGGATGCGGCGCGCGCCTACGATGTGGTTTCCGGAAGCGAGCCGAGCCTGGGCATCGTTCTTACATATCGCCCGAAGGACAACGCACACCACGCGAGCAGCCGGACTGTGGTCCTTCAGGCCGGCGAAACGACCCAGGGGCGCGGTGTGGTTGGGTGGATCGGCGCGGGCAACTTTGCGTCTCGCATGCTGATTCCCGCCTTCGTGAAGGCCGGCGCAAAGCTCGAGATAATTGCGTCGGCGGGCGGCGTGTCGGCGGCGACGGTTGGCGCAAGGAACGGCTTTAGTCGAGCTACA
>JBPCJT010000234.1:0-12601 GCA_051005015.1 Gemmatimonadaceae bacterium
CTTCAGGCTGAATCAATGTTCCGCGGGGAATTACGCGCAGGATCATCTTCCGGGCTTCCTCTGGGGTCTTTCCAAGCGCCGTGACCAGATTGTCGATCGCTTTTTGCGCCATGTCCGTATCGGTGTATCCGGGGCACACCGCGTTCACCGTAATCCCTATCTTTGCCGTCTCCATCGCGAGAGCGCGCGTGAGCCCGACGACACCATGCTTGGATGCGCAGTAGGCAGCCATCTTGTTGTAACCCTTGAGCCCTGCGGTCGATGCGATGTTGATAATCCGGCCTGCCTGCGCGTGCATCATCGCCGGCAGCACCTCTCTGCAGCAGAGATAGGGACCGGTAAGGTTCACCGCCAGCAGACGCTCCCACACAGCCAACGGCATCTGCGTGATTGGCCCACCTTCGGCCTGCCCAGCGTTGTTGACCAGAACGTAGGGGTCACCGTGGCTCTTGCGCGCTGCGGCGAACGCTGCCGCAACGTTGCCTTCGTCCCGAACGTCGCAGGTCACTGCGATCGCCCGCGCCCCGAACTCGGCGTGCAGTTCCGCGCAATGTGCATCGAGCACAACTGCATCCCGGCCCATGAGCGTGAGATCAGCCCCCAGCCGCGCCAGCTCCCGCGCGATAGCGGCGCCCATGCCTCGCCCACCTCCAGTGACAACGGCGTGCCGCCCCGAGAGATACGGCCACACGATTTCACCTTGCATTACGCGCTCCACAGGGTCTGCCTTCATCACGTCACCGCGTCGTCCCGCCGGCTTCCTTCCTGGCGGCGCCCTCCTGCTCCTTCGCCCTTGCGAGGTTCCGCTCGAGCTGATCCTTGCCTGTCTTATACTGCACCGGCCAGTGCTGTTCCGCGTAGCCTAGCTGGGCGGCGGCATGCAACGTCCAGTGCGGATCACTCAGGTGGGGGCGCGCCAGGGCCACGAGATCAGCCCGGCCCGCGGCTATGATTCCATTCACCTGGTCCGCATCGGTAATGTTTCCAACCGCAATGGTTGGAATGCCCGCCTCATTGCGTATGCGGTCGCTGTACGGCGTCTGAAACATTCGCCCATACACTGGCTTGGCGTCAGCAGTGGTCTGGCCTGTCGAGACGTGGATGATGTCAGCCCCCACGGCGGCGAATGCCCGGGCAATCTCGACGGCACCGCCACCGTCTACTCCGTCTTCCCGCCAGTCTGTCGCAGAGATGCGGACGGACATGGGGCGGTTGGCGGGCCAGACTTCCCGCATGGCGGAAAAGACGTCCACTGGAAATCGCAGACGATTGCGGAGAGAACCGCCATATTCGTCCGTCCTCACGTTGCTCAGCGGCGTAATAAAGCTCGAAAGCAGGTATCCGTGCGCGCAGTGCAGCTCGATCATGTCGAAGTCCGCATCGCTCGCCATTCTCGTCGCGCGCACGAAGTCGTTCCGCGTCGCGTCGAAGTCCGCACGCTGCATTTCCCGGGGAACGTGCGTGCCCTTGCCGTATGGAATCGCCGAAGGGCCAATCACGTCCCAGTTGCCGTCATCGAGGGGCGCGTCCATGGCCTCCCACATGAGCTTCGTCGAGCCCTTGCGTCCGGAATGCCCGAGCTGCAGGCAGATCTTGGCTTCACTCCATTGGTGGACGAATCTGACGATTCGGTGCCAGGCCCGCACGTGCTCGTCCATGTACATGCCGGTGCATCCGAGCGTGATACGGGCTTCAGGAGACACGCACGTCATCTCCGTGACGAGCAATCCCGCGCCTCCGAGAGCGCGCGCTCCCAGGTGCGTGAGATGGAAATCGTTTGGCGTGCCGTCAACGGCCGAGTACATGTCCATGGGCGAAACCACGACCCGGTTCCGCACTGTCAGGCCGCGCATGGTGAAGGGGAGGAACATCGGAGGCGGAGGCTTCTCATGCATGAGCCCGCTCTCGCGGGCGGCAAACCAGCGCTCCACACCGCCGAGATATTTGGGGTCACGCAGGCGGAGGTTTTCGTGGCTCACGCGCTGGCTTCGCGTGAGCAGACTATACGCGAACTGCGGCGGATCGAGATGCACGTACCGCTTGACGTTCTCGAACCACTCCATCGAATTCCGCGCGGCGTTCTGGAGTTTGAGCGCCTCCGTCATCCGTTCCGCCTGATAAGCTTCCAGCGCGACTGGGATGTCCGCTTCGCCGGCCAGGATGCGCGCGAGTGCGATGCCGTCCTCCATGGCGAGCTTGGTGCCGGACCCGACCGAGAAATGAGCGGTGTGGGCGGCGTCTCCCATGAGCACGATATTACCGTGATACCACCGCTCATTCCTGACGCGAACGAAGTTTACCCAGGGGGACCGCAGGTGCGCGGCATTGGTCATGAGCCGCTGGCCACCGAGCCATTGCTCGAAAAGCTTCTCGCAAGCCCTGATCGTTTCAGTGGCATCCATGCGGTGGAAGCCGGCGGCGCGCCATGATGCTTCGTCACACTCGACGATGAACGTCGAGTAATCGTCATCGAATCTGTAGCAGTGCGCCTGGAAAACCCCCGCCTCGTTCTCGACGAAGTAAAAGGTGAAGGCGTCGAACTTGAACCTGGTGCCGAGCCAGACGAACCTGGCGGATCTTGCGTCGAGATCCGGCTGGAATGCCTGCGCATGAGCTTTTCGAACGACGCTGTTTACCCCGTCAGCCGCAACGATGAGGGCGGGGTCGGCCAAGCCCAGCCCCTTCAGCGCGCCGAGATCGCAGACCTCCTGGTGAAACCGCACGTCGACACCGAGCGCAATCGCTCGTCGCTGCAGAATGTTCAGGAGCTTCTTGCGCGAAATGCCGCTGAAGCCGTGTCCGCCAGAGGTGATGGTCTCACCCTTGAAGTGAATATCGATGTCGTCCCAGTGGGCAAAATTGCCCGTGATCTCCTCGTACGTCACGGAATCGGCAGCTCGGAAATTCTCAAGCGTCTGATCGGAAAAGACGACCCCCCAACCGAAGGTATCGTCGGGACCGTTGCGCTCCAGGACGATGATCTCATGAGATGGATCGGCCCGCTTCATCAGGAGCGCGAAGTAGAGACCCGCGGGCCCCCCACCGATCGTTACGACCTTCACGCCGAAAAGGCTCCTGGTGGACTGAGTGCGAAATGATAATTGCATTCGACCGCTGTTGCATCATCGCCGAAGGCTTTACCGAGCGCAATGCAGCCGACATTTCGCGACGCGAGGGACAAAAAACGGAGTCCCGAACTTTGGCTCGGGACTCCCCCGGTGCTGATACCTCTCTGGTTCAGACGCCGAACTTTTTCTCGATTGCTTCGGCCGCCTGCAGGTGTGCCTGAAAGCCTGTCAACGCCTTCTGCAGAAACGCCTGCGTCTCCGCGTTCAGATTGGGGCGCTCCAGAGCATCCTTTACCTCATCGATAATCGTCTTGTGCATCTTGATTTCGTGCTCGACATATCCCTCGTCGAACTCCTCACCCTTTGGCTTGTCGGTCAGGTCCTTCAATCCATCCACGTGATTTTCGGCGATGTCCTCGTCGTTCTCGGGAAGCGTGAGCGGCAGGTTCATTTTCGTCGCCATTGCGGCGCTTTCCTTGTTCAGCGCGCCGTGCTCGCTTGCGACCTTCCTGGCGAAGGACTTCACCTCGGCATTCGTCGCCTTTGTCTGCGCCAATTTCGCCACCTCGATGGAGCCGTCATTGACCAGATCGAGCAGGGCGAAGAGCTCGCCGTCGGTATACTCCCTGTCCACCGCACCAGTCTCAACGCTGGGCACGACCGTCGTATCGCCAACCAGGGTGTCGCTTATGGCTACATCATCGGATTTTGCACAGGCTCCAATGAGAGCCGCGGACGAGATGGATAGCGCCAATCTCGTAAAGGTGAAAGCTGTAATTTTCAAATCTACCTCCGAGTAAATGCATTCCAGTCACCGGAATTCCGGCGAGTCTGTCACTCTCGTGACAGGTAGCCAAAGTGCAATGCATGTGCCGTTCATGGAGATAGTGACGCGTGTCACGTTGGCTACGCTTGCCAACCATCACCGCCTTGATTTCGCCTCCCGCTTACGGGCGTGCTCATACATCGCCGCGCACACGGCGGCGAGCGTCAGACCTGCCAGCCAGCCGCCGCCAACGTCCGTTGCCCAATGACGATCCAGGTAGATGCGTCCCAGGCCGGACAGGCCGGGAATACACAGTGCCGCGGCTGTCGCGAAGCGTGGGTCCGCCAACTGCTCTCGCGACAGCACGTAAGCGAGGATCCCAGAGGTGGCGGCGGTTTCCAGGGAGTGGCCGCTGGGAAAGCTCGGCTCGCTGGGAGAGTGACGCCCTGGAGGCGGCTGCCGGTGGCGAAGGGTTACCTCGAATGCGCGGCTCGCGATCATCCCGAGTGTCGAACATGCCAGGATTGTTGCCGCCGGTACGAGGCCTCGCTTCCGATGCATGTAGAGCGCAGCGGCAAGCGCAGCGCTCCCGTGGCCCCAGGGTTTTCCAATCGGACCGATGCCGCTGGCCACCTGCCTCGTAATCCGTCGGCGCCTCTTTGGAAATCGTGCGCGCACGCGCCCGTCGAAGTACGCTGTGCGTTGCGAGGCGACACTCTTTGTGAGAAGGCTGAAAGCGGCAGCCCCAAGCAGGGCGACGGACAGTGCGCCGCCAACACGGTATCCATGATCCATGTCGAGGAGGCCGAGGCGAATTTCATACCCGCTGGCCTGCCGCCAGCGTTAGCCCGCCATTTTTCCCTGGTTGGCGCTCGTCAGGACAGGCGCATCCAACACCGAGCGGACCATCGGGCCAGCTCTTCCACGGCGAAAGGCTTCTGGATGAAGGCAGTTCTGCGGTCGATCAGACCACGACGGAGGATGTCGTCGTCGGTGTAGCCAGACATGTAAATGACACGCACATCCGGACGCACCATTACAAGGCGCTCGCGGGTGCGATGATGTAGCGGTGTTCTTCCGAGGGAGGCCAGCAAAGGCCGTTCCCTTTACGATGACGAAGCGGTCCGGGCTCGCGTCACCCCACGAGGCCGGCCTCGGAGCGCAGGATCGGGCCAGCCACCTGGCGATACGGTACCCGGATGGGCGATGCACAAAGGGCCGGACACCCACTGGTGCCCGGCCCTTCGACTAGAAAGTCAGTGCGGTTAGATGCAGTGCCCCGGACCGATGATGCCGTTGTTGTAATTGTCGAGCGTTGTCATCCACGCATTCACCTGGGCCTGCTGCGCCTTGGACAGCGAGGACCAGTCGGCCTGGTTGTAGAGGTACAGGAAGTTATCCGCGGCCAGGATTGTCGCGGCAACGGCCGAGCCATCGGCGCCCCTCTTGATGTTTAGCTTCGCAGCCAGCAGTTGCGCGTACAGCTTCGATATTCCATTGCTCGACGATCCGCCCGCATAGCTCCTGGACAGGATTGCGTTGGAGATGGTCGTGTTCGTAACTACCACGCTCTTGCCGCCGCCGGATCCCAGCGTAACTGGCAGTAGCGCGGTCACGACATCCGGCTGTGGTCCGGAGCCATCATGATTCTTCCAGTACCCGATCGTATTGGTGCAGCCCACCCCCGAATTAAAGAACTCCACGGTAAAGCCCCTCAGACCCGGTCCGGTCGTCGAGTTGGTCCACGTGTTGGTTCCGGAGAGAATGGTCACGTTGCCGCCCAGGTCGGTCACCCGGATTGAATCGAGACGAAACCCCGCCTGGGATGCCGTCTCCCGGACGACGAATTCCGTGGTACCAACCGACTCGAAGTCGGCCACGAAGTGGCAGTCACCGTCGTTCAGGGCGAACGAGCCAGAGGTGGTAGCATCCGGCGTATTTGGCACCCCCGACCGCTCTTGCTCCACATAGATCGTGGCGGTAGATCCGTACTTGCATACCTTCAGGTGTTCGGGGACGACGGAAGCATTAGTGGGTACGCCCGCGGTGAATACCGCAAAGCTGGGCGCACTGGGCGCCATGGTCGCCGCCGTGGGGGAAGCAGAATCATTGCAGCCGGCGAGCAGCGCGCTCGCCGAACACACCGCGGCACAGGCGCGGAACTTCGTCCATGCGATCATAAGGTTGGTCTCCTGGTGGAATGGTGTGGGCTCGGCACACGCAGCCGAGCGTCTGGGTATACGAAGCGGTATGTCGAACCCATCCACTCCTCGGCAGCCAAGCCGTCTCACACGAGAGACCCTTGGCATTGCGAACCAGCCTCGCGGCTGGGTTGCCCGTTCGGGAGCTTCCTATATCTGGTGTGAGGCATATCACATACCCCAGTGAGCGCAGTTGGCAGAAAGAAAACGTTGTTGATAAATCGTGAGTTACGGCGTCGGTGATTATCCGTGCCTTGTCGCGGTGCGCGATGTGTTGTGGCGACGCATCACCAGACTGTAACATATTGTTGCACCTTGTTGACACAACGCTACTGGTCATATGTGCCACATGATGAAACCTCCCCAGCAATGCGGTGATGCATATCATACCGATCGCCTGCGTGAATGCCACTCTTGCGTCGGCAGCTTAACTTTCCAACATTAGAAGGTTCCCCTGCTCCCCCTCAGAGGTGCAGCCTGCACTCCTCACCTTCGCGCCGGGCGAGCATGAGCTTGCCGTCGGGTACTACGCTTGGACCCTACGAGATTCTCGAGCTGATCGGTGCGGGCGGGATGGGGGAGGTGTACCGCGCGCGGGACTCTCGCCTTGACCGGAGCGTCGCCGTCAAGACAATCCGCGGCACGACCCTCAGCGATGCCGAAGCGACGCGGCGTTTGATTTCCGAGGCCCGCACCGCAGCGGCCATCAATCACCCGAACATCACCCAAATTTATGACATCGGCGAGCGGGACGGGCTCGCCTACGTCGTGATGGAACTGGTCCAGGGGATCTCGCTCGAAGCGAAGCTCGCCGTGGGGCGGCTGCCCGTGGCGGAGGTAATCAGTATCGGTCGATCGCTGGCCAGTGCGCTCACGGAAGCGCATCGCCGCGGCGTGATCCATCGAGACATCAAGCCGGCCAACATTCTCGTCACGCCCACGGGGCAAGTGAAGGTGCTGGACTTCGGTATCGCGAAGCTCGTCCCCACGAGCGGTGGAGCCGGTGACCTCAGCGTGACGAGCACAGGAATGGTGATCGGCACCGCGGCTTACATGAGCCCTGAGCAGGCGGTGGGAGACCGGATCACCCCTGCCACCGACGTATTTTCGGCGGGGATCGTTCTGTACCAGATGGCAACCGGGGTCCTGCCGTTCACTGGCACCAACATGTTCCAGATTATCGACAGCATTCTGCACGAAGATCCCCCGTCGTTGTCCCGTTCCGATATGCCTCTCGAGCTTCAGCGCGTCATCCAGCGCGCGCTCAACAAGATTTCAGCCACCAGGTACGCCGACGGTGCGGCGCTGGAGGAGGCGCTTGCGGCGGTGGACTCCGACCGTCCGGCCTTGCGGGAAAAGCTGGCTATCGCCGTGCTTTCCTTCGAGGACCTGAGCCCCGGCCTGGACAACGAGTACTTCAGCAGCGGCCTCACGGAGGAAATCACGGTGGCCCTGTCGAACATCAACTCGCTGGCCGTGGTTTCGCGCACCACCACGAACCGCTACAAGGGTGGCGGCCGGGACGTAAGCTCCATAGCCGCCGACCTCAAGGTGCGCTATCTGCTGGGGGGAAGCGTGCGCAAGGTAGGGGATGCTCTGCGCATCACCGCGCAGCTCATCGATGCCGCCGACAATTCCAGCGTCTGGGCGGAGACGTACAAGGGGACGCTTCAGAACGTCTTCGAGATTCAGGAGGAGGTTGCGCGCAAGATCGTGGGTGCCCTGATGGTGAAGCTGAGCCCCGCGGAAAAAGTGACGCTCGGAAAGTGGGCTACGCTCGACGCCGAGGCGTTTGACCTGTATCTCAAGGGCCGGCACCACCTGGGCGTTGGCACGAAACGGGACTTGCAGCTGGCGTTAGCAGTCTTCGAGCGTGCGCTCGTACGCGACCCGCGGTATGCCGCGGCCCACGCCGGCGTAGCTGAGGCGGCTGCGGCATATTACGAGTACTACGAGCGCACCGAGACGTGGCTCGATCGCGCTGTGGAGAGCGCGCTCAAGGCTTTGATGTATGACGCAACGCTCGGCGAGGCGTACGCGGCTCTCGCGCTCGCGTACTTCAACAAGGGCTCATTGGACGACTCTCGCGCCGCCTGCAAGCGCGCGATAGAGCTGGATCCGGAGAATTGGATCGGTTATTGGACCCTGGGGCGCATCCATTTTGTCACTGGTCGCACACCGGAAGCGATCGAGCTGCTAAAGCGAGTGATCGCGCTGAACCCGGAGTTCTACGTGGGCTACTTCACGCTGCGGATGGTCTGCCAATCCATTGGCAGCGGCGACCTGTATCGTCCGTATCTGACCCGTCTCGTCGACGAGATATTCCCGCGCTACCTGGAGAAGAACCCCTCTGACGCCCGTGCGCGGAACTCCTTCGGGATGGAGTTGTCGATGGCGGGACGTCTCGACGAAGGCCGGGTGCAGGCGGAGCGAGCGCTGGCGGAGGCTCCGGACGATCCAATGATTCTTTACGCTACCGCCTGCTACTACTCGGTGTTCGCGGAACCGGGGCCGGCGATCGAGATGCTCGGGCGGGCGATCGACGCCGGATTCGCAAACTTTCCGTACCTGGAGCAGGACCCGGATCTCCGTCCACTGCATGGTGAAACCGCGTACAAGGAGCTCATGCAGAGACACGGCCGCGTGGGTGAGCCCGGTGCGGCCACCCCGGGCAGTCAGCGGCCAGCTACACGAAATGCTTGAGGCGGCGATTGACCACCTTCCGCCCACCTTCTATTGACCCAGCCAGAAAAAGCCGCATTATATGTTCTCCTGACAATTTGAGGTTTCTGAATGCGTGCAGCCGCCGGCGTAGCCATGGTCGCGTTCCTGTTCTCGCCCACCTCCAACACCGTCGCGAACGGAGGGAGTGAGGCTCATCGCTTGGCCGTCAATGAGGCTGCGCCAGGAGTGGCGCCCACCCACCGCTTCAACGAGCTGGTGGATCCCGCTGGCGGCCGAATAGCCAGCAACGAAAACCGTATCCCTGCCGGAACCCTCAAGAACGGAGTGCTCGAGCTCACGCTCGAGGTCAGGACCGGCATGTGGTTTCCCGAGTCCGACAAGGGGGCGAGCGTCGCCATCCAGGCATTCGCAGAAGCGGGCCGCGCTGCTTCCGTACCAGGCCCGCTCATCCGCGTACCCGAAGGAACCGGGATCCGCGTCACACTGCGCAACACGCTGTCGGACTCCGCGGTGTTGGTGCGCGGCCTGCACACGCGTCCTTCCTCCTCGCCAGACGAGGGAGTGCTGGTTCCAGCCAAAGGCAGCCGGACACTGAATTTCACCGCCGGCGCTCCAGGCACTTACTACTACTGGGGCACGACAGCGCACAACGGCATGGGCCAGCGGACCGCTGTGGAGAGTCAGCTCTCCGGCGGCTTCATAGTGGATCCTCGCTCTGGTGCAGCGCGTCCCGACGATCGGCTTTTCATAATCGGGATGTGGATCGAGCCGCCCACCACAGTAAACGGTGTCGAGAAACCGTTTCGCGAGGTGCTGGTCATAAACGGCAAGTCCTGGCCGCACACCGAGCGGTTCACCTTCACCGAGGGCGACTCGGTGCGCTGGCGCTGGGTGAACGTGAGCCAATCCACCCATCCCATGCACCTCCACGGCTTCTACTATTCAGTGAACAGCCGCGGCGGGATGAGCGCGGATACGATATATCAGCCGAACGCCATGCGACTGGTAAATACCGAGCTGATGCAAAGGGGCAGCACCATGTCGACAACCTGGGCGCCCTCAAAGCCGGGCAACTGGTTGTTCCACTGCCACTTTGCCTTCCACGTCTCCGGTGAGTGTGTTTTGGAACCGGAAGTGACACGAGTGAGCGACAAGGGAGCCCCATCCGCGCGCGCGCACCACAAGCCACACGCCATGGCCGGACTCGTCCTTGGCATCACCGTGCGTCCGCGACCGGGCGTGCAGTACGCCGCGTCGACGGAAGAGCCAAGGAATATGCGACTTTTGCTACAATCAACGCCGCGCGCATTTGGCGATAAACCGGCGATCGGATTTGTGCTTCAGGACGGACCCCGGGAGCCAAAGCGAGACTCCGTCTCGATGCCCGGCCCAATGCTCCTCCTGAAACGTGGCCAGCCGGTTCGCATAACGGTGGTCAACCATTTGTCCGAGCCGAGCGCGGTGCATTGGCACGGCATAGAGTTGGAGAGCTTCCCCGACGGTGTTCCCAACTGGAGCGGGATGGGGACGCGGATCATGCAGCCGATCGCGCCGGCGGATTCGTTCGTCGCCGAGTTCACTCCGCCTCGCGCGGGGACCTTCATATACCACTCGCATCTCAACGAGGGCACCCAGATCAACTCCGGGATGTACGGAGCGCTGATAGTCGCCGACGATCCCCGGCTATTCGATTCAGGCAGGGAGAAGGTGATCCTTGTGGGCGGCGGCGGCCCGCCACCAACGCCTGATGGCGATGCCCCAGGATTCGTCAACGGAACCCCGGAGCCGGAGCCGCTCGACCTCGAGGTGGGAACTACCTATCGCTTCCGCCTGATCAACATCCACCCGGATTGGAGAGTGGAATTCGCGCTCGGAACGGATACCACCGTCGTACAGTGGCGGCCAGTGGCCAAGGATGGAGCGGATCTCCCGCCAGCTCAGGCGACACCGCGTGCAGCTTACCTTATTACCGGCCCAGGCGAAACCGCGGACTTCGAGTACACACCCACGAAACTGGGGGATATGCGGCTTCAGGTGAAAACCAGAGTGCCTGGGTGGAATATTCCCGTCGACGTAAGAGTGCGGGAGCCCAAGCGGGAAGCGAGAGCGACACCGGATTAGCTCGGCGCCGTGGAGAAAGGCCCCTCGCTCAAGGGCGAGCGTCCGTAGTTCCGGCAGAGCACGTTGCAGCACAATACGATCACTCGGCGCGCCCTCATCGCCGCGTCTCCCGGACTGCCGCCGTGAGCGCCGCCACGAAGCGGTCGAGCTCCGCCGGAGTCGTGTAAACGTTCGGACTCACGCGGATGCCGCTGATCTCGGGCGCGCGCGCATTGCCGGCCATCGATTGCACAAGGATGCGGTCGCGCGTCCGGAGCCGTCGCTGCAGTACATCCGCGTCGATGCCGGGCAGCTCGACCGTGCACAATCCGAGGCTCACCTCCACAGCATCGGTGGTGTAGAAGCGCGCGTCCGGGAGCGCCGCCGTCGCCCGCGTTCGCCAGTAAGACGTGAGATACCGGAGGCGCGCGGCCTTGCGCGCCGGCCCGAGTGTGCGATGCAGCGCGAGCGCGGGGAGAATCGCCGGTTCCACGTACGCCGGCACCGTCCCGACCCACTGAAAGCGTCCCATCCCCGTCACATCCGGGGGCGGTGGCACAAGCGGCCAGACCTTTGCCACGTGCGCGGGCCGCATCCATAGCACGCCAACGCCGACTGGAGCGCCGAGCCACTTGTGGGCGCTCGCGCCGTAATAGTCACAGTCGAATGAGCTGATCGGATCATCGAGCACGCCGAGCGACTGCGCGCCGTCCACCACAACTTCCGCGCCAACCCGATGGGCAGCGGCGGCAAGCCGGCGCATGGGGAGCAGTTGGCCGGTGAGATTGCTCGGATGGGTGAGCAGCACGAGCTTCGTCCGCGGCCCGATAGCCGCCTCGTACCGCTCCGCGATGGCGTCCACCGTCGGCGCGGGAACTGGCGGACGCACCATGCGCAGCACCACGCCGTCGCGCGCCTGCCGCTGCTCGAGCGCGTCGAGCATCGCGAAGTAGTCGTGCGACGAGCAGACGATCTCGTCACCGGCGCGCAGCGGCAGGCCGAGCAGCACCGTGTTTAGCGCCTCCGTCGCGTTGCGGACGATCGCGATCTCGACGGGCGGCACTCCCATGACCTCCGCGAGCGCCGGCCGGAGCCTGGTCTCCTTGACTTCCGTGAAGATGTGCCAGAGCCGCTCGGCGGGGAGTGCCTCCAGCACGCGTGCCTCGCGCACCAGTTCGTCCACCGCCGCACGCGACGTGGGGTTGGTCCAGCCATGGTCGAGGTTCATCACGTCCGCACTCAGCGCGTAGGTACGACGTATCCTGGCCCAGAACCGCTCGTCCTCCGCGAGTGGTTCGGGGGCGGTGGCGGGGCCACGCGCCGCCAGCTCCGCGTCGAGCCAGTCGCGCAACGCTATCTCGGCGCTCAGCCGCTCGGCGAACGCCTGCGCCGGCGCGAGGGAGAGCGCCCCGAGGGCGCCGGCAGTGCCAAGGAGGAAATCGCGGCGGTGTGTCATGTGGCGAGTCGAGGGTTGAAAGTCAGGTGTCTCCGCGTCTCGGAAACGGGCTGCGGCGCACAGACGGGGACGATCGCCAGAAGAATCAGGCGCTGAAGCCGCGACCGACCTTCGCTTTCTTCGAAGGTTTCGACTTGCCAGAACTGTTGAGGGCGACCGCTTGGCGAACGAGCGCCCTGAAGGCGGACTCGTCAACTCCTTCTCCTTCGTGGATGTCGATCGCGCGGCGTGCGTTGCCGTCGAGACTCGAGTTGAAGAGACGCGCCGGATCCTTCAGAGACGCGCCCCTGGAGAAGGTAAGCTTAACGACATTCTTGTAGGATTC
>JBPCJT010000235.1:0-14274 GCA_051005015.1 Gemmatimonadaceae bacterium
TGGCTAGCGAGGAGCGGCGCCAGTCGACTCGCGGCGCGCCGTCTCTGGGCGAGATGAGCACGAGCATATCGAGCGTGGCCGCGCCCTGCGGCCGCTCGTTGATGACCTCGTCAAACGTGAAAATCGCCCACTTGCTCGGTCTGGCGTTCACGGCACCGCTGTCTGGCAATGTTTTCAGGAGAACCGGCGCCGCCTTATCCTCCGGTCCGCCCGGTGGAGAGCCTTGCGAAGCGCAGCCGAGCGCGGCCGCCAGGATTATCAGGCGCGGCCGCACAGGGTCTCGACCTTGCTCGTCAATTGATCCCGCCGCGCTTTCCACTCCCGTTGCTTCTCCTGCTCCGCAGAGATGACTGACGCGGGGGCGCGCGCGATGAATCGTTCGTTCGACAGGCGCTGGCTCAACGAGTCGAGTTGCGCGGATAACTCAGCCAGCTCTGAGCGCAACCGCGCGCATTCCCGGCCGACGTCCACGGCCCCGGCAAGGGGAACGACTACTTCCCAACCTTCCATCACGAGCGCGTGCGCAGCGACGCCATCCGGCGGCCGACTCGCCACGCTGACACGCGCCTTTACGAGACGACCAACAGTTTCCGCTATCTCGGAGAGGGCGACTGAATCGATATCTGCGATTGTCACGAGGACGGCATCTATCCGCTTGCCGGGTGCCACGCCGTACTCGGCCCTGATTTGCCGAATGGCGCTCACCAGCGAGCGCTCCAGGTTGAACGCATCCGCTCCGCTGCGCTTTCGGGTCGTGACTCGTGGCCATTCGGCTCGAGCCAGAGACTCGCCCTGCGTGCGGCCGGGAAGCCGCTGCCACAACGTTTCCGTTATGAACGGCACAACCGGGTGCAGCAGCCGCAGCGTCTGATCGAACACATGCAGCAAGACAGCGCGCGCGACATCGCGATCGGCAGAACCATCCGTCAGGCGTCCTTTCGCAGACTCTACGTACCAGTCCGCCAGCTCATTCCACGCAAAGCGACGCGCCGTCTCTACATACTCGCTCAATCTCAATCCCTCGTACCGCTGCGCGGGCCGCCAGGCTCCGTCACCCGAGGGTTTCGCGGGTCCCAGCGCGGCGTCGCATTCCACGATCGCGTCATCGAGACGAGCGACGATCCATCGGTCCGAGCGCGACAGGCGCGAGTCATCGATATCCGCGAGTGCCTGCACCGGATCCGTGCCAATGTTGTGCAGCAGAAAGCGGCCGATGTTCCAGAGCTTGGTAGCGAAGTTGCGCCCGGGAGTAAAGGACTTCTCCAGGTCGTTCGGATCGAGAATGAGGTCCGCTCCCATCCCCATACCGGCTATCACGGTGTAACGCAGCGCGTCGGCGCCGTACAAGCCCACAACATCCAGCGGATCGATGCCGTTGCCAAGCGACTTGGACATTTTGACGTGGTTCGCGTCGCGCACCGTCCCGTGCAAATACGCGGTATGGAATGGTGCGCGGCCCATGAATTCGTATCCCGCCATGATCATTCGCGCCACCCAGAAGAAAAGAATCTCCGGTGCGGTCACCAGCATGTCGGTGGGGTAAAAGGCGCGAAGATCGGGCGCTTCTTCATCCGGCCAACCCAATGTGGAGAACGGCCAGAGCCACGAAGAAAACCACGTGTCGAGCACGTCCTCATCCTGGTGCACTGGCCCGGCGCATCTTGGACATGCGGCGATGTCTGCCCGGCTGACGATGGTCTCCGGGCACCCGTCGCAGTACCAGACAGGAACGCGATGTCCCCACCAGAGCTGCCGCGAGATATTCCAGTCCCGGATATTCTCCATCCAGTTCGTGTACACACCCTCCCAACGCTCCGGAAGGATACGTACATCGCCACTCCGCACCGCAGCGAGCGCGGGACGGGCGAGGGGCGCCATGCTCACGAACCATTGATCAGAAAGGCGCGGCTCCACGATTGTGTCACAGCGGTAACAGTGACGCAGCGAATGCATGTGTGGTTCGACTTTGTCCAGGTGGCCCCCGCTCCGCAACATCTCCACGATTCTGGAACGTACGTCAAAGCGGTCGAGCCCACGCAGCTCTTCCGGTACCCTTCCGGAAGCGATTGCAACCTCGTCCACCAGCCCATCAGGCGTAATGACGACGGGCATCGGTAACGAGTGCCTCATGCCGACTTCGAAGTCGTTCGCATCGTGTGCCGGAGTTATCTTGACGGCGCCGCTTCCAAAAGCCGGGTCAGTGTACTCGTCCGCGATTATCGGGATCTCGACGTTCGCAATCGGCAGCGTCGCCATACGGCCGATCAGCTCGCTATACCGGTCGTCGTCAGGGTGCACGGCTATGGCCACATCTCCGAGCATCGTTTCCGGTCGCGTGGTCGCGACAGTAATCGAACTGCCGGAGCCATCGGCTAGCGCATAACGGATGTGGTACAGCTTGCCGGCCGCCTCCCGGTGTTCGGCTTCCTCATCGCTGAGCGATGTAAGGCAGCGCGGACACCAATGGATGACGCGGTGTCCGCGGTACACCAGCCCCTTTTCGTACAGTCGCACAAAAGCCTCGCGCACCGCGCGCGAGAGCTCAGGCGACAGCGTATAGGCGGTGCGTGACCAGTCGCAGGATGCTCCGATCGCCTCGAGCTGCCTGAGAATCGTGCCGCCGGTTTCGGCGACGAACGCAGTGGTTCGCGTGATGAACGCCTCGCGGCCGAGGTCGAATCGTGTTCGACCCTCCAACGCGAGCGACTTCTCCACGACATTTTGCGTCGCGATGCCCGCGTGATCCGTTCCCGGCACCCAGAGGGCTTCATCTCCCGCCATGCGCCGCCAGCGCACTATCACATCCTGCACCGTGTTGTTCAGCCCGTGCCCCATGTGCAGCACAGCCGTGACATTGGGGGGAGGTATCACAATCGTGAACGGCGGGCGGTCACCGCCGTTACGTTCGGATCGGGTGGATTCGGCGTGAAGAACGCCCGCTGCGGCCCAGCGCGCATAGATGTCGCGCTCGATCGCGGCGGGATCGAATTGCGGGGCGAGCTCCGGCTCCCGAAGGCTGTTCGACATGAGAGCCGTAAGCTAACCGGCCGAAAAAGAGGGTGGGAAGGCGCGCGCTAAATAGCGCCCGTTCCCGAAAGGGCGTTAATCGGGCGCCTGATCGGCCACGTGGTCGGCTTTCGGTACCCCGCTTGGGGACACCGCACTCCCGCCGGTACGATCGCCACGCGTCTTTTTCTTGGCCCGCTCACGCCGCTCGGCGATTCCGGACGTTGGTTCAGCGGCGTTCCGTATCGCTTCTGTTTCATCCAGCCACTTCTCTTCGATTTCAGGCTTGGGATCCGCGTGCCGGTCGTATTCCGCCGAGTTACCCTGGCGGCGCCGTCCCGTTCCCACGTGTTGGCCCTCCCACTGGGCCTGGGTCAGAGATGGGTCCCCCGCGGCGGCGCGTCTGGCGTTCTCCTCGAATAGCTCTTCCTCGTCACCGATAACCAGCCGGTTCACGACCGTCTCGACGCCGGGCACGCCGCGCGCAATCGTCAACGCATGCCTGGATTCATCTTCGACATCTACCCAGCCGCTGAGCTCGATGATGCCATCGCCAATCGCTCCGATGTCCACGGCGCGCTCGGCAAGTATTGGATCGTTGCGGAAGGCCTCCAGCACGCGGTCCTCCAGCGCTGCGTTTTCGTCCGGCTCCTCCTCAAAATCGTCCTCCTCCATTCCAAAAACCTCGTCGTCGCCAAGCGCGGCAAGCGCGGCTTCGCGGTCGGCTTCAGGATCTGCAAGGGATCCGAAGCCGAATCGCTCACGTAAGCGCTCGGTGAGTGCGGACACTCCTCCCACTTTCTGCGCAACCACGACGCCGACCGCAAATCCGGCGAGCGCGCCGATTGTCAGTCCCGCGAGAGTGCGGCCGAGTGAATCATCTTCATCGCGATATCGAAATGGAGGCATGTGCGGACCTTGTGGCGGTGGTCATCTTGTGGCGATAGCTTTCACGCATCACTGAACAATATCGCGTGGTGTGGGGGCACACGAGGGTAGCAAGAAAAAGGCCACCCACGTCACCTTGGCGCGCACGCCATTTTCCCTGCTGCAATGATAGATAGCCCAGCACATTCAGAAATCGTTTTGACGCTTCCGGACGGCACCACGCGGACGGTAAAGCGCGACACCTTGCCGCGTGAAGTCGTCGGTTCCATCGGCGCCGGGCTGCTGCGCGCCGCCATTGCCGTTAGCGTCGATGGCGACGTCCAGGATCTCGTCACTCCGCTTCGGGAAGGAGGATCTTTCAGGGTACTCACCGAGCGCGATGCTGACGGAGGCGCGCAATCTCCGGCGCTCGGTGTGCTGCGCCATTCCGCCGCGCATGTGCTCGCCACGGCCGTGCGCAGGTTGCGCCCGGATGCCAAGATCGGGTTCGGCCCCGCTATCGAGGATGGATTCTATTACGACTTCGAGGTTGCCGCGCCCTTCACACCTGAGGATCTGGCTGCATTCGAGAAGGAGATGCGGAGTGTGGCCGCGGAGCGTTTCCCCTTCCAACGCGAGGAAGTGAGCCGGCAGGAAGCTGAAAAGCGGTTCGCCGGCGACCCTCTCAAGCTCGAGCGACTGTCGGAGTTGGGCGACGATGAGGTCATATCCATCTACACGGATGGTCCGTTTATCGATCTGTGCCGCGGACCGCACGTCCAGGACACCGGCTATCTGAAACACTTCAAGTTGCTGCATGCCTCCGCAGCGTACTGGCGTGGCGACGAGAAGCGCCAGGTTCTCCAGAGGATCTACGGTACAGCGTGGTTCAGGAAAGAGGACCTCGACGCGCATCTGCATCGACTGGAAGAAGCAAAAAAGCGTGACCATCGCGTGCTCGGCCAGGCTCTCGACCTGTTCTCCGCAGACCAGCGGGTGGGACCGGGTCTTATTTTATGGCATCCACGGGGCGCGATAATTCGCAACGAAATCGAGACCTTCGAAAAGGACCTGATCCTCCGGCACGGGTATGATCTCGTTTTCACGCCGCACATAGTGAGCGAGAAACTCTTCCACATCTCCGGACATCTCGTCAACTTCAAGGATGGCATGTTCGCCTCGATGGACGTCGAGGGCAGCGCCTACCGGCCCAAGCCGATGAACTGCCCCGGCCACATCTGCATATATGAGTCGAAGCAGCGTTCCTACCGCGATCTTCCAATTCGCTACGCGGAGTTCGGAACGGTGTATCGCTACGAGCGCAGTGGCGTTCTGCACGGCATGCTCCGGGTGCGCGGCTTCACTCAGGACGATGCGCATGTATTCTGTACGCCTTCCCAGGTTCCGGGCGAAATCGAGCGTTTGCTGGATCTGGTCGGTGAAATGCTTCGCGTCTTCGGCTACCCGTATACCATCGAGTTGGCAACCAGGCCCGAGAATGCGCTTGGCAGGGAGGAAATGTGGAGCGAGGCGATCGAGACACTCGCGGGGGTGCTGAAGGCGCGTGGGCAGGCGTACACGGTCGATGAGGGTGGGGGGGCTTTCTACGGTCCCAAGCTCGACTTCAAGCTCATCGACGCAATCGGACGAAAGTGGCAGGGGCCTACCGTTCAGCTTGACTTCAATCTTCCGGAACGCTTCGGCCTCGAGTATGTGGGTGAGGACAATGCCCGCCACAGGCCGATCATGCTGCACCGTGTGCTCGTCGGATCGATGGAGCGCTTCGTGGGCGGGCTGATCGAACACTTTGCGGGGGCGTTTCCCGTCTGGGTCGCGCCGGAGCAGGTGCGCGTGTTACCGATCACCGCTGCCGAGTCGGGTGTCGCGGGGGAAATTGCAAACCGTTTGAAGCAGGAGGGAATTCGCGCTCACCTGGACGCGCGTTCCGAAACGCTCAAGTACCGTGTCGCCGAAGGCGCCCGGATGAAGATTCCCTACATGCTGGTGATAGGAAAACGCGAGGCGCAGGATGGCACGGTAGCGGTGAACATTCGCGGTGCGGGGAAGGAGCAGAAACCTTTGTCCATGCAGGCAGGCGACTTCATCGCGCGAGTGAGGGAAGAGATCTCCACGCGAGCCGTCGAGCTGAGCATCAGGGCGACACCGGTCGCGCGTGGCGAAACCAACCCACCGTAGACTAGGTTTGTTTCCATGCCATCTCGCACTCCAGTGATAGTCGCCGCAGCGCGCACACCGATCGGGAAATTCCTTGGCACGCTCTCATCGCTGCCGGCCCCCGAGCTTGGCGCTGTCGCGATTCGCGAGGCGCTCAAGCGGTCCGGAATCGGTTCTGAGGATGTCGAAGAAGTCATCATGGGAAACGTCGTTCAGGCCGGTGTTGGCCAGGCCCCTGCGCGACAGGCCGCGGTGCGCGCGGGTCTTCCATCCAACGTGTCCGCACTCACGATAAACAAGGTCTGTGGATCGGGACTCAAGGCCGTGATGCTCGCCGCACAGGGCATCAAGGCCGGCGATAACCGTGTGGTTATTGCCGGTGGACAGGAGTCCATGTCCAACGCGCCGTACTACGTGTACGGTATGCGGAACGGTGTCAAGCTGGGCGACCAGCAACTGGTGGATGGCGTGATAAGGGATGGGCTGTGGTGCTCGTTCTGCGACGTGCATATGGGCGTGCACGCGGAATACACCGCCAGGAAGGCGGGCGTGTCTCGCGAAATGCAGGATGAGTTCGCCGTATCATCACATACGAAGGCCTCCGCCGCGATACAGAGTGGCAAATTCAAAAAGGAGATCGTTACCGTCGAGGTGCCGGGTCGCAAAGGTCCGACGGTCGTGGACACCGATGAGGGACCGAGAAAGGACACCTCCGTCGAAAGCCTGCGAAAGCTCAAGCCGGCGTTTGGCAGCGACGGAGTAGCGGCTGACACACTGAGCGTTACCGCCGGCAACGCATCTTCGCTCAACGACGGCGCCTCGGCCATCGTGGTCGTATCTGAAGAGTACGCGCTCGCGCACGGGCTTGCGATCCTCGCGCGAATCACGGCCTACGCCACGGGGGCGACCGATCCACAGGATCTTTTTTTCGCGCCCGTTTACGCCGTACGGAACCTCATGAAGAAGCACGGGACCGCGATTCGCGACTACGACCTAATCGAGGCCAACGAAGCCTTCGCGGCGCAGGCCCTCGCGAATGGACAGGAGCTCAAGTGGGATTGGGATCGCGTAAACGTCAATGGTGGCGCGATCGCGCTGGGGCATCCGATTGGCGCCAGCGGGGCTCGAGTGCTCACGACGCTGCTATACGCCATGGCAGACCGGGACGCGCAGACCGGGCTTGCAACGTTGTGTCTGGGTGGTGGCGATGCGGTGGCTCTCAGCGTGGAGCGGATGAATTGATTCCAGGCACGACCGCTTGACGCTTAAACGCCTGATTTATTCCGCTGACGGCACTCTACTGGCACCTCTGCGGATCGGCGGCTTTTTGCTCGTTACCGTCGCCACGGTTGCCGTGCTCGCACGTATTGCGGATGCGTTGCTTGTTTCCAGGGTAACGGGACCGCTGGTGTGGTCGTGGGTAATATTGATCGCACTCTTTGTCGCGCACGCGGTGATGCTGCGGCTGGTAGAGAAGCGCCACTGGTCCTCAGCCGGCCTCGGGCGCAATGATGCTCGTGCGGCGCCCCTCATCAAGGGTGCCCTCCTCGGGGCGCTCGCGATTGGAGTTCCATCGGTTATCCTGCTCAGCGCAGGATGGCTGCAGCCGATGGAAGCACCGGGCTCGGCGGCGGACTGGTGGCGTTTTGCGGCGTGGATGGTGGTGTTTCTGGCTCCCGGCGCCCTCTGGGAGGAGCTCGCGTTTCGCGGTTACATTTTCAACGTCTTGCGCCGCGAGCTCGGTGCTTCGGCTGCGCTCGGAAGCACCAGTATTCTGTTTGGAATCATCCATTGGAACAATCCCGGAGCTGGCTTGCGGCCGCTCGTGCTCGTGTCGCTTGCGGGAGTATTTCTGGGTGCGGTCGTCCTCGCCACGCAAAGTGTGTATGCGGCGTGGACCGCTCACTTCGCCTGGAACTGGGTAATGGCGGCGCTGTTGCACGCCGATGTCAGCGGCTTTCTCCCATCGGTTCCCCCGGAATACAGGGTGATGGATTCAGGACCGGATTGGTTGACCGGAGGAGCGTGGGGTCCCGAAGGTGGCGCGGCGGCGGGTGCCGGCATTGTGGCGGGACTCGGCTTTCTCTACGCGCGGTCCAGGCGCCCGGCCGAGCGAGGAGAATCGGGGGCATGAGCGACCGCGTCGCGGTGATTGGGGCGGGCCAGATGGGAAGCGGAATCGCTCATGTTTTTGTCCAGTACGGTTTTCCAGTGGTTCTGATCGATGTTTCACGCGAAGCTCTCTCCAGGGCACGCGCGACTATCGAAAGGAATCTGGCGCGGCAGGTTCACAAAGGCACCGTAGAATCAGCTGTTCGTGATGCGTCGCTCACTCGCCTCTCGGAGAGCAGCGAGCTGGAGGCGGTCACCAAATGCGATATTGTAGTCGAAGCCGCCACGGAAAACGCCGATCTGAAATTCCGTCTGTTTGGTGATCTCGACCGGCTGGCACCTCCGGGCGCTATCCTCGCATCCAATACCAGCTCCATTTCCATCACCGAGATTGCCGCGCGAACCAAGCGCCCGGAACAGGTGATCGGGATGCACTTCATGAATCCCGTGCCGGTCATGCGGCTGGTGGAGATAATTCGCGGGCTCGCCACATCCGATGCCACGACGGCTCGGACGGTTGCGTTGAGCACGCGGCTCGGCAAGACACCCGTCGAGGTAAACGATTTTCCAGGCTTCGTGTCCAACCGCGTACTCATGCCGATGATAAACGAGGCCGTGTATTGCGTCATGGAGGGAGTTGGCACACCCGAAGCGATCGACACGGTCATGAAGCTTGGCATGAATCATCCGATGGGTCCGCTTGCGCTCGCGGACCTCATAGGCCTGGACACCTGCGTAGCCATACTGGACGTGCTCCAACGCGGACTCGGCGACCCCAAGTACCGACCGTGTCCGCTACTCAAGAAATACGTTGCCGCCGGCTGGCTGGGACGGAAGTCAGGGCGCGGATTTTATGCGTATTAACGTGTTCGGGATTCGCCCTCGCTCGTGATGTCCCTTATTCCCCTTACAGAAGAACAGCGTGAGATACAGCGCCTTGCCAGGGAATTCGCGCTTGCCGAAATAGTCCCGCACGCGGCCGCATGGGACCGTGACGCTCATTTCGACAGGTCGGTCATTGCGCGCCTGGGCGAGCTCGGATTCCTCGGCATGATGATACCCGAGCGGTATGATGGGCTCGGGCTGGACACGTGGACATATCTCACCGCCATCGAGGAGATCGCGGCCGCGGACGCCTCCATCGCTCTGGCCATGAGTGTGCACAATTCGCTTCCCACGCAGATGCTGTTGCGCTGGGGAAGTGAAGCTCAGAAGGAGCGATACTTACGGCCAATGGCGCGGGGCGAGATGCTGGGCGCATTTGCGCTGTCGGAGGCGGATGCGGGTTCCGATGCGTCAGCGCTTACGGCGCAGGCCCAACGCGACGGAAACGGCTGGATGCTTCGCGGCACGAAGGCGTGGGTGACGAATGGCAACACGGCCGACGTTGTGCTCGCGATGGCGCGGACCGACTCACCCGGCCACCGGCGGGGCGCACGTGGCATCAGCGCTTTTGTGCTCACGCCAGATATGCCCGGCTTCAAGGTTGGCAAGAAGGAAGACAAGATGGGGCTTCGCGCGTCGCCCACGACGCAGATCATCTTCGATGATCTGCGCGTTCCCGCCGATGCTTTGCTTGGGGAACAGGGTATGGGCTTCGTCTACGCAATGCAGTCGCTGGAGAACGGACGGCTGGGAATTGCCGCTCAGGCGATAGGGATCGCACGCGCCGCTCTGGATCATTCGCTTCAGTACGCCCAGGAGCGCAAGCAGTTCGGCAAGAAGCTCAAGGAGTTCGGGGCCATTCAATTCAAGCTGGCCGACATGGCGCTGCGCGTCGTCGCGTCGCGAACGCTGCTGCACGCGGTTGCTTCGTCCAAGGATCGCGGTGATGCGGTTACTCTCTATAGCTCGATGGCCAAGCTCATGGCGAGTGAAACGGCGATGTGGGTCACCACTCAGGCAATTCAGATTTTTGGCGGTTATGGTTACATGTCGGAGTATCCCGTCGAGCGTCTCTTTCGCGATGCCAAGGTAACCGAGATTTACGAAGGCACGTCCGAAATTCAGCGCCTTGTCATAGCGAGGGAGCTTTACTCGGCCCATGATCACTAAATCATCCGCATGCTCCCAAGCCCCAATGCGCAAGCCGCAACGCCACATAAACTTGAACCGGTAAGGTTCGAGTAACATCTGAATCTCCCAATACCACTGCGCACTCAATGAACATCTTCGATACTATCAGCGGAATGGGGCACGAACAGCTTGTCTTCTGCCACGATCCCATCTCCGACTACCGCGGCATTATCGCCGTCCACAGCACCGTTCTGGGACCGGCCCTGGGTGGCACACGATTCTGGCAATATGAGTCGGACGAGGCCGCGATAACCGATGTGCTCAGACTGTCGCGTGGCATGACATACAAGAACGCCGTCGCGGGTCTCAACCTCGGTGGTGGCAAGTCGGTTATCCTGGGAGACAACAGGACGACGGACCGCGAAATGATCTTTCGCGCGCACGGACGATTCGTCGAGAGTCTCGGCGGCCGGTACGTAACCGCGGAGGACGTCGGGACCAGCACGATGGACATGGATTATGTGCATATGGAGACCGATTACGTCGCCGGTCTCGCGGGCCGCTCGGGCGACCCCAGTCCGGTCACGGCGCACGGCGTTTTCCGCGCCATTGAGGCGAGCGCGAAGTATCGCTGGGGGTCTGAAGATCTCGCTGACAAGACGATAGCGATTCAGGGGTGCGGCAATGTGGGCTTCTATCTCGCGAAGGAGCTGCACGCCGCGGGCGCGCGGCTGATTGTGTCGGACATCGATGCCGAGCGCGTGCGGAGCGTGGTGGACGCCTGCGACGCGAAAGCTGTGGGTGAAGATGAGATCTTTGGCGTTACGGCGGACATCTTCGCGCCCTGTGCGCTCGGCGGTATCATCAACGATGAGACCATTCCAAGGCTCAAGGTGGAGATTGTCGCCGGCGGCGCGAACAATCAGCTCCTGGAGGAACGCCACGGCGTCGAGCTCGAGAAGCGGGACATTGTCTATGCTCCCGACTACGTTGCCAATTCGGGAGGGGTCATCAACGTCTATAGCGAGCTGGCAGGCTGGGACTCGACTCGCTCCTTACGCAAGGCTGATGAGATTTACCACACCATTCTCGGCGTATTCGAGATCGCCAGGGCCGACAAGATTCCGACATACGAGGCTGCCGACCGTCTAGCCGAGCGTCGCCTGCGCACCGTGGGATCGCTGATGAGGACCTGGCCGAGCTGGCCGAACAAGGAGTAACAGTGAACAGTCAACAGTGAACCTCGTTACGAGCCATGAATCCCAAGGAACGCATACCCATCGCCGCCGATCACGCCGGCTTCGAGATGAAAGAAAAGCTGCAGCGCGTGCTGCAGGAGTTGGGCTACGAAGTGGAGGATCTGGGTACCGATTCTCCTGATTCCAGCGACTACCCCGACTTCGCGCACCCGCTCGCGCAGGAAGTATCGAATGGCACCGCGAAGCGGGGTGTGTTGCTCTGCGGCACGGGCCTCGGCATGTCCTACGTCGCCAACAGGTATCCTGGTGTGCGAGCAGCCGTGGTATGGTCGCGCGACGTAGCCGAGCTGTCGCGCAGGCATAATGACGCGAACGTATTGGTGCTTCCTTCCCGCTGTATTTCGGATGACGAGAGTGTGGCAATTCTGAAAACCTGGCTGGATACGCCGTTCGAGGGCGGTCGGCACGAGCGCAGGGTTGTCAAGATCGAGCGCGACACGGGGACGCCATGAGACTGGACGACTTCGGTTACCGCGCGCCGAGCGCTGATCTGCGCCACGTGGATTCGGCGATCGCCGACGTACTCGCAAGGGAGATCAGGCGTCAGGCGGAAGGGCTCGAGCTCATCGCGAGTGAAAACTTCGTCTCGCCGGCGGTACTCGACGCCATGGGCTCCGCCCTTACGAACAAGTACGCCGAAGGCTATCCCGGCAAGCGGTATTACGGAGGGTGCGAGGTGGTCGACATCGCCGAGCAGCTGGGGATTGACCGGGCCAAGTCGCTGTTCGCCGCCGAGCACGCCAACGTGCAACCGCATTCGGGCGCGCAGGCGAACATGGCGGTGTATTTCGCGCTCCTGGAAATGGGCGCCACGATTCTGGGAATGAATTTGTCCCACGGGGGACACCTGACGCACGGCTCGCCAGTCAATTTTTCGGGCCGGTTCTACAAGGTAATTCCCTACGGAGTTCGGGACGACACCGGCCGAATCGACTACGACGTACTGCGGGAGCTCGCGCTAAAGCACCGGCCCGCGATGATCATCGCCGGAGCCAGCGCGTACTCGCGTATAATCGACTTCGCCGTGTTCGGTGAGATTGCCCGGGAAGTGGACGCGCGCCTCGTGGTAGACATGGCCCACATAGCGGGGCTCGTGGCTGGTGGAGCGCATCCGTCTCCTGTTCCCCACGCCGACGTCGTTACAACCACCACGCACAAGACTCTTCGGGGCCCGCGCGGCGGGCTCATTCTATCCCGGGCGGAGCACGCGGCGGCAATCAACAAGCAGGTCTTTCCCGGTATTCAGGGCGGTCCGCTGATGCACGTGATTGCCGCCAAGGCTGTGGCGCTGCGAGAGGCCTCACTGCCCGGTTTTACCGACTACGCCCATCAGGTCGTGGCCAATGCCCAGGCGCTCGCGGCATCCCTCATGGAGCGCGGTTTCAGAATTGTCTCGAACGGCACTGACAATCATCTCATGCTCGTGGATCTCAGAAACCGCGGGATCACGGGCAAGGATGCCGAGCGCGCGCTCGGAGCCGCCGGCATAACCGTCAACAAGAACACGGTGCCGGGTGAGACGCAGTCGCCATTCGTTACAAGCGGGGTTCGAATCGGCACGGCTGCTCTCACCACGCGCGGTATGCGCGAGCCCGAGATGGTGCGCATTGCCGTTCTGATCGATCGGGCGATCGCCGGCGCGGGCGACGAATCCGAAGCGGCCCGCATCGTGGGTGAGGTTCGAGAGCTCGCATCGGCGTACCCGCTTCACGCCGGTGCGGAGGAGCCCGTTGCTCGGTTGTGAAATTTGTCGCACATCGTCATCTTGCTGGCGTGAACGACGCGCTGTTGCTCGTATCCAACCTTCTGAGAGGACGCTGTGGCGTGACGCTGTTGACGTTTCGGGATGGCATCATGGATCGAATTCGCGCTGTGGAGCCGCGCTTCCAGGAGCACGCATATCTATTCGTGCTCGCGGCGCTGGAGTTTTCACAGGCGCGCCTGCCTGAGCGGCGACATATCACTGGCCGCGAACTCGCCGCCGCCTGCCGCGATCTGGCGCTCGAGCGTTATGGCGTAATGTCCAGAATGGTTCTCGAGCACTGGGGAGTTCGCAGCACGAACGATCTCGGCGACATTGTCTTTACTCTCGTCGAGCTCGGGCTCCTGATAAGCCAGCCGAACGATCGCCGTGAGGAGTTCAATGACGTCTTCGACTTCGACCGCGCGTTCGAACACGAGTACCCCTGGAGCGGGGTTCAGATCGCGTAAGCAGGCGGTTGCGGGACCGAGCATGCCGCTGGGGGCGCACTGTGGGGAGGAGGAGAGGCGATGGATGTGAATGAGTTGCCGCGCTGCATGAAGTGCAAGGGTGAGGGGACGCTGATACCTCTCAGCGACTACGGACGCGACGGAGCCCCCATCACCTACAAAGCCTGGGTGTGCAGCAACCCCGATTGCGGATTCAACATCCGCATCGACAATGGCGAAATCAGCTTTGGGCGGGCGATCAGCCACTCGCACAAGTGACGGTGCGGATTCGCCTCAGCACCGGCGCACGACGTTGCTGACGCGCTCTTGACACCAGGTTCCCCCATGCAGGACTCTCGCACGCCATTTCGAAGCGGTGCGCTATGCCCGTCGGCGTTACCCTTCGCGTGATGCCTGTAGTGCGCGTAGTGAGCGCTGCGGAGGCCGCACACCGGGATCGTGCGGCCATTGCCGCTGGTACGCCGTCACGAGCGCTGATGCAGCGTGCCGGTGCCGCGGCCGCCTCGGAAATCGCACACCGATTCAGGGAGCGGCTTGAGGGTGGAGTACTGGTGTACGCGGGACCCGGTAACAATGGCGGCGACGCCTGGGTTGTCGCTCGCGCGCTGGCTACTTCGGGAATCGCGGT
>JBPCJT010000236.1:0-6135 GCA_051005015.1 Gemmatimonadaceae bacterium
GGCTACGACGAGGCACTCATCATCTATCTGCTCGGGCTGGGATCGCCCGCCCACCCGCTGTCGCAAGAGAGCGATCGCGCCGGGCCTTCGACTTATAAGTGGAAGAGCATTTACGGCATCGAGTTTCTCTACGCAGGACCGCTGTTCATCCATCAGCTGTCGCATGTGTGGGTCGACTTCCGCGACATTCGCGACGAGTTCATGCGCCAGCACGATATGGACTATTTCGAGAACAGCCGGCGTGCCACTTTCGTGCAGCAGCAGTACGCAATCCGTAACTCGCGCCAGTTCGAGCACTACGACGAATTCTGTTGGGGTATCACCTCAAGCGACGGGCCGGGTCCGGCCACCGTATTAGTGGAGGGCATCGAGCGCGTGTTCTACGACTACATCGCCCGCGGCGCGCCCTATGGTCCCGACGACGGTACGCTGGCACCATGGGCGGTGGTTGCGTCGTTGCCGTTCGCGCCGGAGATCGTGTTGCCCACGATCCAGAACTTTGAGCGCATGCAGTTGAAGGAAGCGCAGCAGTACGGCTATAAGGCGACCTTCAACCCGACCTTTCCGGCGGAGCCGAAACACGAATACGGCTGGGTATCGCCGTATCACTTCGGCATCAACCAAGGGCCGATCGTGACTATGATCGAGAACCATCGCTCCGGATTCCTGTGGTCGCTGATGCGACAGTGCCCGTACCTGGTAATGGGCTTGCGGCGGGCAGGATTCACCGGCGGATGGTTGGAATGACACCAAGCCCGGGCGGTTATTCGCCTATATGGGGCATGCAGAACGCGGGGACAAGGCCGGCCTCGACAGACAGTTCGACGCTGGCACGCGCAACAGCGCGATTACCCTTACCAGCGGTGGCAAGAGGTTGGCGGTCGCCACGGTTTGCAGGAACATGGAGAGCCTACGTTCGGAAGTCGCGTCCGAAAAGGCAATCGGGGGTGAGCAAGCATGATTGAGGCGTCCATTCAAGGTCGGCGATCATTCGATGAGGTGGTCGCGATGGGACAATTCCTCCGAACGAGCGCGCGCAATGGCAAACCGGTTTGGCGCACCTTCTGGGTCGGCGGGACGCTCGACGAGGTGAACAAAGATCAGCGGACACCGAAATATGGGGCGCCGGTTTCGAAGCTCGCCGGCCCGATGGTCTGGGGCGTGACTGCGCCGTGGAATTTGGTGGCCAGCGCTGCGCTGGGAATCTGGTTGATGTTTGCGCCCCGCGGTTTTTGGAACGCAGGCCGGCGCGGCGGACAGCGATCACCTGCTCGGCGCTCTGGTTACTATGGTCGCAGTGATCGTCATGGCCGAGGTCATTCGCGCCGGGCGCTTTCTCAACGTCCTGCTCGGCGCGTGGATCATCGCCGCACCGTGGCTGCTGAGCGGCGCGGGCACGGCTGCGCGGTGGAACGATGTCATCGCAGGCGCGCTGTTAATTGTTCTGAGCATCCTGCGTGGCCCGGTGCGCGAGCGCTACGCGGGTTGGGATCGACTGATCGTCTGACCGCCACGACCGAATCGGCGTGACTTTATCCAAACCAAACCACCAAACACACCATGCCACACGAAACCCACCAAGCCTGCATTCACTGCCCGTAGTTATGACAAACAAAACTCTCAAAGCAAAACCGGAGGCCGGACAATGATGTACGGAATGATGGGCGGCTGGATGCTGATCTGGGGCATTGCCGGCATCCTGCTGATCGTGTTGCTGGTGATCGTCATGGCCAAGCTGTTCACAAAATGCAAACGAGATGAAATGACCAGTGTTGTGCTGCGGCCCGATGTTGTTCATGAGGGGCAAGCACCGCGGCAACAAGAAAGCGGATAAGAAAGACGAACCTCCGCAATGAGAGTCGCGCTCGGCGATCACGCGTCGGACCTGGCGTCGTACTTGTCGGAATTCAAATCGCGACCGCTTTCGTTCCATGAGGTCGGGGGGTTGCCGTCGCGAACGCTCCGCGGCCGCCCGCTCGCGCCGCCGCGCGATCTGCGGCAATGCAATCTCGCCTTCCTTTTCGCCTACGACATATTCCCGCCGGCGATCCTCGAATTCTTCGGCGAATGGCAACTCGAAAGGCGCGAGATGCGCGAAGGCGATGTCATCGTTCAGCAGGCGCAGGTGCCGCCCGGCTGGGGAGTGCGGCTGATCTTTGGCGTGCGCGTGCTCCGGGTTTATCGGGACGAAAGGCGGGCGGGATTCAGCTACGGAACCCTGGCCGGCCATCCCGAAACGGGCACGAATGAGTTTTCGTTCTCAATGAGCGACGGCGGCATTGTCGCCGCAGTGCATACGGTGGCCGCGCCCGCGCTGCCGCTCGCTCGACTGCTCGCGCCAGTCTTCACGAATCGCTACATCGCCTTTTGCAACCGCCAGGCGCTGCAGCGGATGGAGACGACGTTTTTGGAGCGCAACTGACCTCGCGCGCCGGGCGCGCTTCGAAGGCGTGGCGACGCCTCTGAAACGTTTCCTTTTCACGTGCACCACGGCGCCGCAGACCGACACCGCCTGAAGCAAAAGCTCAGGCGCATTCTCCTGCGTGTCGGGTTCTACATAGTGACAGGCAGCCACAGTCCCCTGGACTTGCCGGAGCAGCGGCAGCTCGGTACGGCATCGCTCGCTCTTGAGCGGGTGGAAGTAGCGGGTATGAAACGCGCATCTGGGCGGCGGGCTCGAAGGGCTGGGAAGGTCGCCACCGGGCACGATGCGGTCGCGACGAGCGCTGGGATCCGGCGATTGTCACGCCCAGCGGAATGTTCTCAGCGACGATGCCGAAGATTCCGCCCACCGCCACCCCAACCCCTACCCAGGCACCGAGGTGTACGTCGTGTTCTGTCACTTTTCGATCGGCCTGTGTTGTGTGATAGCGCCTTGCACCAGTCGGGCAACTTACTTTTGTCCGAAGATGGCCCAGCCGAGTAGAATGCCGATGCCGAGGGTAAGCAAGGTGGGTATCCACATCCAACTGATACCGCCAATGCTCGGATCGTAATCTCTCGGTCACTCAATACGCCTAGCAGGTTCTCACCGTCACAGACCGGTAAAACACCTATATCCCGATCGCGCATTTTCTTGGCTGCAGTCCAATAACCACCACATCGCGCGTCATGATCTCGCTGAGCTTCATTCCGCGCTCCGCTCGGTTGCAGGCTCTACACGATCTTTAAATTCCTGGATGCCGTGTTGGCTGGCGCAGTGGGCACAGCAATAGAAAACACCGTCCGTTTCCATGCCGTGACCGATGATCCGACAGCCACAATGCGCGCAAGTCGGTGCGAGAGCGTGGATAGCACATTCGAAGCTATCGAATACATGTACGCGAGAGTCACCGGCCAGCCGCACTTCAAAGCTTTTGTCGTATACGTTGCCGCATACGTCACACTTGCCTACCATTGTTTTATCGTCATTCATCATTTACCTCTTTCTTACCTACTTATTGTGCGGAGCGGCTTGAGCTTTCTTGATGTTCTCTCGTCTCGCCCGCGTTTGAGCGCCTGTCGGCTTGGAGCGCTCGGGAACATCCTTCCGATCCTGGGCTTGAAGCGATCACTACTGATGTGAACCGGCTGTGAGCCCAGCTTCTTGATCAAATCGTTGGCATCTTTCGTATCTCCCACGAGTTTGCCGTCCTCCACATGAGCATCTTCCTTGCCGATCAACCACTTGACCGTGGCCCAGAACCAGCTGGAGCGCTTTCCTGCCACTCTTTGAAGATGACCGGCCTCACCTATATCCTGGGTACGGAAGGTTTCGAAATCGCCCCGATCTCGAACCTCAACATGATAGTAATCTCCTTGCCCACCACTGCCCGGCTTTTTACGTGTGCGACTTTGGGATTGTCCCGTTTTGGCATTCTGACTTTTTCGACTGGTTGCCATTCAGGCCTCCTTTAGTTTATCGAGTTAGATATAGACATCAGCACCCCATGTTTAAAATCAAACGAGGGTGGGAAGTTCGTGTGGGTATGTCCTACCTCATGCGTCACCGGGTCTACGGCGGTGACGACAGAACCGTCGCCTTCTTCGTCCACGGTGACATTGCAAGGCAGCAGCAATCCCACGTTCAGGTTGGCCGAGAGGGCGCGGTGAGCGAGCGAGGGATTGCACGCGCCGAGGAGCACATAGCGGCGAAAGTCAGCGTTGAGTTTCTGCTTCAACGTGGCCTTCACATCAATCTGCTTCAGCACGCCAAAGCCTTCTGCCTTTGAGCGCGTCCGTGTTTTCTGGAGAGCTTGCCCCAAGGCAGGGCCAATGTAGCGCGCGCATACCAATGTCAGTTGCCATAAGTGTTACCTCCTGAATGAGTGGGCGATTGGCTACTCCGCCGTTGACATGACGTTCTCTTCAGTGCTGTTCACAGGGCGCGGTGAGGAAGCGCCGATGTCTTCCAACGTCCAGCCGTCGGTGAAATAGCTGCGTTGACCGTTCGAATCGAACGCTCCCACGCCCCATGCGGTTCCACCCGGCCCCACCGACGGCGGGCGTGATGTACAGGCCGCGAATAGCAGAGCAACGATGACGACCAACAAGCCATTAGCGATAACTCTGATTTCCCGGGTTCATGGTTCGTTCTCCTTTTCAGCCGCCCACCGTCAGCTTGAGCGCCTTGTTGGGCCGCAACACATGGTTCATGCGCTACTTGGCCTTGGCGTACGCCAGCTTGCGGTTCCTGCGACGCCCGAGTTCTGTCGCATAACGCCGACCCAGAGTGGCAGCGTGCTCGCGCGCCCAGGCCGAGAGCCTAATCTCGCCCACCGGAGGCGATTTCGTCGCAAGAAGACCCTGCATCAAACCCTCGATCTCGTCTCGGGTGATGAGGACGTCGCCAAGGAGCTTGCCCAGCAGCCAGCCGGTGACGTACCCGAGCTGCGGCGGAACCGAGATCAGGGGGCGTCGCACCCCGATGGCACGCGCAAGCAGATGAACGAGCTCACGATAGGTGAACGTCTCGGGGCCAACGGCGTCGATCGTGCGGTTGGTGCGCTCGACTCCCTGAGCGACAGCGAGTTCGGCGAAGTCGTCCACGTGTATCGGTTGCAGGCGATAGCGACCGTGGCCGAAGATCCCAAAGACGGGGAGGCGGCGCAGAATCCAGGCGATGTTGTTGATGAGGATGTCTTCGCCACCGAAGAGCACCGCAGGGCGGATTATCGCGTGCGAGAGCCCAGACTCCCGAAGATCGCGCTCGAGAACGGCCTTTCCCCGGAAGTATTCGAGGGATGACGTTTCGGAGGGATTCGTGATGCTGACGTGGACGACCCGCGGCACAGACGCAGCGCGAGCCGCGGCAAACAAGGCCCGGGTATTCTCGACCGCCTGTGAGTAGCGGAAATCCGCATGGTTAAATCGCACCCAATAGGTGTTGTAGAGAGCCGACGCACCTTCGAGGGAGGCCGGAATCCGATCTGGATGCTCGAAGTTGAACGGATGAACTTCAACTCGATTCCCGAACGGGTGCTCGCGGTTCGGAGAGTTGGTAAGCGTGCGCACACGGTGTCCGGCTTGCAGCAGCCGCGTCGTGATGTAGCGGCCGGAGTAGCCGAAGGCACCCGTCACGACGTGGAGTTCGCCAGAGGTCATTCGGTTTCCTTCGCGATGCCTTCGTTGCGGCCCAACGAAATGCGCATCAGCTGCGGCGACTCCGCAGAGTGTGCACTATCCTACGTTTCCTTTGAACTGCCGCGCCGCCAGCTGCATGCGCCTGTTAGGCCGCCATGCTCAAGAGTCCTCGCAATCAGCTGCTGCAGAAAGCGTGTCATCAGCGGCGCTCATAGCCTTCTTTGCATAGTGCTGCACATCCTCAAGTGATTCTGCTCTATACGCCTTGCGGGCGTAGCTGTAGGCGTCGCTTGCGTAGCTCTCGCCATCGGAGCACTCGCAGTCAGAAGCAGCTGCTTCTGCGTTTGACGCTGCTGTCATCGCGCGCTTGGCGTAGAGTAGTGCGTCATCGAAGTCATCGGTTCTGTACGCCTTACGAGCATAGTCGTAAGCCTCTTGGGCGTAGTCCGTGAGGTCGTCACAGGCTTGCGAACGCGCACGCGGCGTTGGGTCCCAAAGAAGTAGCATCAGCGCCAGCGCATGCACCAGTTGTGTGGGCAGCAAGCAAGCTCCGCTCAGGTTGGGATGTACCCG
>JBPCJT010000237.1:0-27560 GCA_051005015.1 Gemmatimonadaceae bacterium
GGTTGCGACCGGGATGAGTGGGTTTACGAATAATCGTGTCCCCTTCAGAAGACGCAGCAGTGTCACCTCGCGCGGACAAAATCACGTTCAATGAGCCTGGTTGTCGCATGAACACGTTTTCAGTCACGCCGCCAAGGCGCAGGTCATGGATGGCGGTTTTTTCCCTGGGCGTGCTCGCCGCGGCGTGCGAGCCACGAAAAGGTGCCCTGTCTATCCCTGAAAAGACGGCCCTGGCTGACTCGCTGAAGCGACAAGTTGCGGCTGCGTATGACTTTTCGAGGACCAACGTGGTCGCGAACCTCATGAGCCTGTATCCCGACACGGGCCGGGTCGTAGCGGCAGCGGCCGGCCGCGTGACCACCTCCCGTGATGCCCTGCAGCATGAAATAGCGGCGTTCTGGGAGAACGTCGGCCACAACATGCGCAATCCCAGATGGATATGGGAGGAAAGCCATGTCGATGTGCTTTCACGCGACGCTGCCGTCATGACTGCGACGTACCGGATTCCGCACACCACCCCAGCCGGCGCCCCCCACGAGATCCGCGGCGCATGGACAGCGGCGTTCGTGAGGAGAGGTGGCAAGTGGGTAATCGTTCAGGAGCACCTGTCGGATGCTCCTGAACATGCCGGTACCCCAGGTCCCTCCACCAACCAATGAGGTATCGGGTTGCGTGGGCGCGGGACACCAGGTACCACGAGCATCAGTACCGCAGCGCATGAGCTGTCAGTTGGCCTCTTTCGCTGTGGAGGGTCAGAATGGGTCACCCGGAGGAGGCCTCAACGCCGGCGTCGGGGCTGGCAGCTCGCGGCGCTCGATCCAGCGCGTAAAATCTGCGGAGAGCGCCATCCAGTGCGCACGGTCCTCGTCCCCTTTCGCGGAGCCCAGCAGTCGACGAGCGGAGTCGCGCCAGCTCGCGATCTTGAGCTCGGCCATTGCCCTCGCAGAGGGCTCCGCTTCCCTGTCCGCTGCCAGCGTCAACAATCGGTCGGCAACCGACCGCTGCACGACGCGGCGCAGCGCCGCCGCTTTCCGAAATGGAACTCCCTCAGCGGTGCCGCGCGCCGGGACGGCACCAATGAGCGCGTCGATGGTCTCGCCCAACGTCAGAGCGTGCTCATCGCGCGCCGCCTGTTGCACGAGCCTCGCGGCTCGCTCGCGCTGCAGCACGGCGTCCACGATCATCTGCGCCAATGTCCGCGCCGCCCCCAACTCGTCGAACGTGGGACGCGTGCGGCTTCCGAAAAGCTCGATGCTCTCTCCGTAGCTGAAGGGGCGGGGCGCAAGCAGTGTCAGCACGGTGTCGGGAATCGCGAGCTCCGCTGGCTGCATCGCCTGCAGAAGCGTGCGGAGCGCGGTGCGCTGTTCCGCAACCGGAATGGAACGCGTCGCCTGAAGAGCATCGCCACGCACCGCGTTGCTGTACTCCATGCCCCCTATCGTCTTGGCGAGTGAGTTGATCGCGAACCTGTGCATAAGGTACACCGGAACAAAACGCTCCTGGAGCAGCGCTATCGGTTCGCCGACGCGGATGTTGCGCTCCCCAAAGCGGCGCATCGCCACCCGGCGGACGTCCAGTTGATGCTCGAGGAATTCCGCGGCGGAGGCGGCGTCGTCCCAAAGATTGGTGCGCGGATCCGAGGCGAACTCGGGACGTGCGTCGGCATCCGAGAGAAAGAGAAACCCCTTCCCGAGTCCTTCAGCGATCACCGCGCGCAGCGAATCGGTCTCGTGCTCTGGCGGATATATGCCGTAGCCGAAGCGCACCGCCCATACATCGAACTCACCCGGACCCAGGTCGTAGGCAGCCGCAATGTCTATCTCACCACTCGGCCCAAGCCGAACACGCGGTGGTGGATAGTCCATCACCGAGCCACGCTCATAGGTGGACGCGATGTAATTGTGAGTCATTCCGAGGGTGTGGCCGATCTCATGCGCCGTCACCTGGCGAACACGGCCCAGCACAAAGGCCGTCTCCGCCGCGGTGGCAGTGGTCCCCGCCTCCGCGACGCCCATCAGCCCCGCATAAAGGTTGTAGGACGTTCGCGCGCGGTGGGAATCCATGCGCGCCTGTGCCTTGATTATCTCGCCCGTTCGCGGATCACCAAGTGCGCCCCCGATCGACCAACCGCGCTCGTTCCGGTTAATCCATTGCACGACGTTGTAGCGCGCGTCCAGCGGATCGACACCCTCGGGCAGCAGCTCGACGCGAAACCCACCCTTGAGTCCCGCCTCATCGAAGGCCTGTTCCCAGAACTTTCCGCCTGCCAGCGTTGCCGAGCGGACCGGCTCCGGAATTCCGCGGTCTACGTAATAAACGATGGGCTTCGTTATGGTGCTGGATGCGTCGCGCGGATTAGCTCTCTCGAGGCGGTGGCGTGAAATCCACCGCTGCTCAAGCGGCGCTCCGATTGGCTGCGCAAAATCCTTGAACGTGATGCCGAAGAAGCCAGCTCGTGGATCCAGCTCACGAGGTCGGTAGGAATCGTCCGGAAGCTGCACAAGGGAAATGTGCTGGCGGAGTGTAAAGGCTCGTCCATCCGGCACAACTTCGGAAATCGCTCTTCCCGGTGGGCCAGCCGCAACGAAAGTAAGGGCTACATCGATTTCGCTATTGGCGGGAAAGCCCCTGGTGTACGGCTCATGAATGCTCGACCGGTCGCGCGCGATGGCGTAACTTCCCTCGTTTGACCGCGAGAGCGTACCGGCGACGTCGAGCCAATCGCGAAACACGAAATCAGTCGCGTCCACGAGCATCCGGCCACCTTCGTGCGCGACTATCGGAAGGGCTGCCACCGTACTGGGTGGAAACGACTCTGTTACGGTGCGTCCGTGCGCGAAATTTTCGCGAGCCGAGCTCCGGTAACGCCAGTTCTCGAAGACAACCAGCATCCGATCGCCTTCCCGGTCGAACCGCGCAACAAAGTCCCCTCCCCCCGCACCGCGATCGATCCCGACAGGATTTGAGCCCAGCCCGGTCGCCTGCGAAAAGAAAGCGAGAACGCGCACTGAATCGCGTGGAAGCTCCAGCAATATCCTGCCGCCCTTGCTATCCAGGTACAGTGGAATAAGGCCATCGCGTCTGCTCATTCCGGCTGCGTGCGACGCAATGCTTGTTGACGGCGACACCTGGCCAGCAGATGCGACTGGAGGCGCTGGCTTTTGCGTCGCGCTGGCGCAGCCCGCGGTGGCCGCCGTAACCAGGAAGCAGCGAAGCATTTGACCGTAGCGATTCATATGGTGTGGTCAGGAGGTGGGGTGGGTGCGGATTGCATTCGGATTGCGGACTGCTTACTGCGTACTCTCAACTGCGAACTGCCAGGACAACTGCGAAGGGGAGCAAATTTCGGATTGCAGGTTGGCGATTGGGGGTCGAATCGTAGTGCGGTTTGCCGAATACGCATCACCGACTTCGCGGTTCGCCGCTCGCAGTCGTCCGCAATCCGCAATCCGCCATCTCACCGGCATCTCTCCCGCAATCGCGCAATCTGATCTCTCAGCCCCGCATCGCTCGCGGCGGCATTCGCGTCCGCGTCGCTGAGCTTCGCGCAACCTCGCGCGATATCGTTCATGTCCAGCAGGAGACGGGCAGCAGTATAGCTCGCTCGCGCGTGTGTCGCGCTTGCGGCATGCTCCAACGCGATCCGCTCGAGATGCAGCAGGGCACTCGGCTTCTCACCGCGCGCGAGCTCCAGCTGCGCGAGCCGCATTAGGGCGTCGTCAGTCCAGGACGAGAGCGGAAACTCGACTACGACACGGCGCAGGTCGCGCTCGGCGTCCGCCGCGGTCATGGCCAGTGCCGCGCGCCAATAGAGCGCCTCCGCGTACCGAGCCGAACCCGGCGGCGCGGCCGCCAACCGCTGGGCGACAATGGCGCGTCCCTGGTCGCCATGACCGGCGGCCACAAGCCGCTGCGCGCGGAAAAATGCCGAATCCGCCGGGGGGCCTGAAGTTTGCGCGGCAGCCGCAATAGACACGAACGACGCCAACATCACAGAGCGGCACACGCTGCCTAGGACCCCCACCATGGTGCTCACGCGCTTATACTCCGGCGCGGGCAACAGTCCCTCGGCGCGGCGTGCGCTTAGGTGGCGCAACCCGGCTCCCTCTTGAGCGCACATCCGAACATATGGCAAGCACCAGCGTAGACAGAATCTGCTCATCGGAGCTTGCGCGTGTGTCCTTGAGGGCGATGTCGGCGCGCAGGAGCGTCTTCAAGGCCGCATCCACCGAATCTGAATCCCATAGCGTAAGCGCTTCATTCCAGGCGGCACGTGCTTCTTTCCAGGGACGCCAGACAAAGCCAATCGCCTGGATGAGGTTCCAGAATGCGCCGTCGATCTTGCTGCTCGACTCACCCTGCTCGCGCAGTCCGACGCCATAGGAGATTCCCAGCATCTGCGTCGTAAGCGCCATGACGACGGACACGCCGGAAACCTTGGGAAGCGCCAGCACGTGCGAGAGCATGCCGAGCGCCCTGGGAGCTTCGCGACCCGATATGCAATCGAGGAGATCGCCGAGCGTTTCACCGCGACGTATTCCGGCCACTGCGTCCACGGCAGCTTCATCGATCTCCGCGCCACGCGTGTAGCTCGCGAGCTTTTCGAGCTCTGCTGCCAGCGTAGTCAAATCGTTTCCCACCGCGCTGTGCAGGAGCTCGATCGCCCCCGGCGATATCGCGGCGTGCATCTTTTCGCGCGCGTAATCGGCAATCCACCCCGGGACGCTATCTGCCGAGAGCGGCGCGAATTTGGTAGCCCCGCGGAGACCTTCGAGCGCCTTGTCCGCCTTGGCCTTCTCTCCTCCCTGCGCAACGAGAACGAGGATGACGTCGGGGGGCCAGTCGGCCCTTGCGCGAGAGAGATGCCGGTCCAGCAAGGCGCGCGCATCCTTCTTCAAGCTCGCTGCTTCCCGGACGACCACCATGCGCCTCTCCGCCATGAGAGGGGGCGTGCCCAGAAGCGAGCCAAGCGACTCTGCGTCCAGTTCGGAGGCGCTGCGAACATCCAGATTGAAGTCGCGAGTGGCTCGGTCGACAGCGCTCTCGATGAGCGCGTGCATCGCCTCTCCCTTCAGGTATTCGTCCTCGCCATAGAAGTAATAAACCGGACTGAACACTTTTGCCTCGAGTGCTTTCCGGAACGCTCGCTCCGCGGGGTGAGACATGGCGGAAATATAAGTAGCAGGAAGGACTCGCGGACCGCGAACACCGAATTGCGAACTGCGAAGAACGACCGGAGTTGTTCACGTGATAACCGGGCTATTTGCCCGGGCACCGGACACCGCGCTGTGTCAACCGTGCACCGAACGCCGAGCACCATGTACCGCACTCGTTGCGGTTAGAACCCAAACAGTCAGGTCTGTTCAGTCAGCGCACGTCCGCATTCAGGAAGTGAAGTGGTACCTGCTCGGCAAACATGACGGCGGACCACACTGGCGTCCCGGCGGATGCCGACGCTACGTAAGTGGATGTCACGAGGGGTGGGGCCGGCGTGGGGGCCGTAGCAAGGACAGGCTCGAGCGCCAGGCTGCGAGGCGGCTCATCCCAATCGAAAGCCGATACCGCGAAGAAGCCTGCACCTACCAGCACGGCCGCCGCTGCTACAAAGCTGCGGAGGCTGGGACCGCGATGCAGGCTGGCAAGGTGTTCCGTATTGTGGAGCTGCCGTATCCTGGCATTCAGACGGGCGGCGAAATGTGCTGACGGCTGCACGGCGGGAAGATTACGAAAGATCAGCAGCGCTCGGCGAATCGAGGTATCGCGGCAAGCGCAGTCGGCACAATCTGCCAAGTGTCGCCGCATCCCCGACATCTCCTGTTCGGGGAGCGCATTGTCCATAAATCCAAGATGCCGATTCCTGAAACGCCTACAGTCCATCAGGTTCTTCGCTCCAGCGTTGTGATGCATGTCTCATGAGGCCGGTAATACACTGCACTCCCCGGATGGTTCATCGCTAGGGGTATGAGGAGGGGCTCCCATACCTGGTACTCCTTCCCTGGTTCCCTCCTGTCCTTGGCATCCAAGCGAGGCTGGAGGCGCGCCGGCATCCGGCACCCTAGCTCTGGGAGCGGCGCGCTCCGCGTGCGCTGATGCGTCAGTGATATCCAGTTCTGTGTCGTGGGCAATCCCGCGGATGAAGTCCAAGGCCGTTGTTGGTTGCCTACAGCCGGCCGGCTACCCGGGGCATCGCTAACTCTGATTAGCCCGCCGTTCCCGCGTGTTGCGCGATAGTGCGGTTGCGCTGCCATTTTGCGGATGCGACGACGACGGTGCCGATTACATCATGAGGGCATACACGAGCGGCAGTCTCGAAGAAGAGGATACAAGCACAGAGGGGCCAGATTTACTCTGGTCCCTCTCCCTGGCAGCGCTCCGTTCTATTTCAGGGCGGGCTCGATAATCGCCGCAAACGAATTTCTCGCCCTGTTCAATCGCGACTTCACAGTGCCGAGGTTGCAGTGCGTTATCTCGGCGATCTCCTCGTAAGACTTTCCCTCCAGTTCCCTGAGGACGAATACCTGGCGGTGATGATCCGGAAGCTGCTCGACGGATGACTCCACCAGCCGGCGGAGGTGCCGTTTGCGGTAGAGATCGTCGGGGCGTGACGCCGGGTCCTCGAACTGCAGCGGACGTTCCTCATCCTGCCAGTTCTTCTTGATCGTCTGGAAGAAAATTAGCGGATTGCGAGACCTGTTTCGCAGCTCATTTTTCGCCAGGTTAGATGCAATCGTGTAAATCCACGTCGAAAACTTCTTTGACTGGTCGAACCGGTGTAAGTGCCGGTATACCCGAATGAACACTTCCTGGACGAGGTCCTCTCCCCGCTCCCTATCTCCGATGGTGCGGTAGACGAAGTTGAGCAGGCGCGTCTGGTACCGCTCGACCAGTTCCTGAAATGCCCGCTCTTCCCCAGCCAAAAACGCGCTCACTACGTCCGAATCATCCAGCGAGTGCAACTGTTCACGAACAGTAGCACCCAGCAGCGGCACTCGTGTCTTCAGCGCCACGTCAGCCATTTTTCGATTCCCCCAACTGCAAAAAGGTGAAACTTCACAGACAAAAAAGAAGCCTTGACGGATATCCTCCTGTGTATTGTTTCCGTGTACCCGCGATACTGTGTTACGCAGAGGTCGTGCCTGACCACGCTGAGCAAACCTAAGCGAGCCAAATCACACTGCCACAGCATGTTACATCGCTGACAACCCGTACAATCATACCGAATAGCAGCCGAAATGTCTACTTTTTGAATTTGAAAAAGGACACGTTGACAGGAGCTTACCTGCCCACCCTGTAGCCTGCCGCAAAAAGAAGCCCGAGGGCGGTCTTGCCGTCCTGAATCTCTCCGCTTTCTACCATCTCTAACGCGCGCGACAGGGCCAGGGTTTCCACTTCCATGAACTCATCCGCTTCACGACCCGTATCACCGTGGGTCAACCCTTCCGCCAGAAAAATGTGAATCCTCTCGTCACAGAAGCCCGGTGTAGGAAACGTGGTGCACATGTATTGTACGGTCTCAGCGGTGCAACCGGTTTCCTCCCGCAGCTCGCGCCGCGCACATTCGACAGGCTCTTCACCTGGGTCGAGCCGCCCAGCCGGAATCTCGTACAGATAACCGCCCGCGGCATACCGATACTGCCGGATCAGCAGGATCAGGGGATCGTCTGCGAACTGATCGCTCAAAAACGGCACCACGGCGCTTGCACCCGGATGACGGAAGACCTCCAGCTCCCCCACCGATCCGTCTGGAAATCGCACCGTGTCCACGTCGAGGCTCACGATTCGTCCGGAGTACACCCGTCTTCCTGTGATTCGCCCGGCTGGTTCGTTCATCAAACCCCTCATTACATAGAGACGTTGGAATCGTAATTGGTTGCACAAGAGCAAAAAGCTGGAGCAGGCGGACACCGAACTTACAGGAGTAATGTGGGGGATCGTGACGCGATGCGAATACCGCTGGCACGGCAGAAGCCCTGCGGCACCCGTTGCTTCCTTCTCGCGTGCGCGTCTTTATTCGAACGCGTTACGTTCGCCGTGCCTCACCATCGAAACACAGTTTTTTCAAGAGGCGTACCATTCCCATCGATGACCTGACGAGACTGCCGCTTCGCGGCGAATTCCTCGAAAACGCGGCTGTGTTTCTGGAGGCAGCGCGCATCTCAGGAAGGCCGGTGGCGCTTCTTGTCATAGATGTCGACTACTTCAAGCGCGAGGAGGATCTCCTGGATGCGATCGACGAAGGAGTCGCAGCCGCAGTCCTCAAACCTGTTGCCGTCCGAGGTGGCGACTGTTACGCATTCGCCCACGAGCTTCTGGAAGTGCTCCGGGCTTCCGTGAACCCGCGGCGACTGAGGCGAATTCACCAACGTGTGGCGCACGCGATAGAGCGTCGTAGTCCTGATGCGGTGGGAGTGATAGCCGGCCACTTCGACCGCGCGGATGATCGTCCCAACGCATACCGGTACGCGCTGCTCGCGGCACACCGCGCCAAGGAGGTGTACGCTCACGCGGAAGTGACCGAATTTCTTCGCATCGCTGAACGCACTGCGGCTTCACCGGCTGACGTGGCCGATGTGCGCGTTCGCCTGGCGGAGATCGCGGAAGCGGCAACGCGGTACGAGGAAGTCGAGGAGCTCTGCCACCTCGCTCTCCAGTAATTCATTTCGCAAGCGAACGGACACCGCATCCGAACACCACCACATCGCGAGTGATCCCCGAGCCGCTACCCCAGCGGCGGTAAAGCTCGTGCGGTTATGCGCGCTGGTGGTAATTACTTAGCGTAGCGCCCTCCGAGTCGTAGACACCCACTGGTCCCAAGCCCAACCGTTCGACCGGCTCGCGCACTACAGCCGGGTCACCGAGCACCAGCAGCTGCAGGGATTCGGGGTGCAGATGCCGCGAGGCGGCGGTCAGAACATCCGCGATCGTCACGCCGCGCACTGCGCTGCGATAAGCATCGAAGTAATCGTCGGCGAGCCCGTAGACAACGAGCGCGGAAAGCGCCTGCGCAATTGCCGCGGTCGTCTCGTACCTGATCGGAAAGACCCCAGCTAGATAACTCGTCGCGAGCGACAATTCGTCCGAGCCAATTCCCTCGCTACGGATGCGGTCCATTTCGAGCAGGATTTCACGCACAGCTTCGCTGGTCACGTCGCTCTTTACCGCGGTCGATACATAGAAGGGTCCAGCTTGCCGCCTCCAGTCAAATGCGGAGAACGCGCCGTACGTATAACCATGCACCTCACGCAAATTGAGGTTGATGCGGGAGCTGAAGAGGCCGCCGAGCACGGCGTTCATCACCAGCACGGGAAAGTGATCCGGGTGCATTCGCGGCAGCCCCACATGGCCGAGGCGGATCTCCGATTGCGGTGCGTCCGTCTTGCAGACGATATGCACCGCGCGCGTAGAGCGGGCCGGCTGATCGATGGCACTGGCTCGCCCCGGGGTTCCCGGCGCCCAATCACCAAGCGTTCGCTCGGCGAGAGCGACGACAGTGCCGACGTCAATATCACCGACGACAATCAGCGTCATACCGCCAGGCAGATAGCGCGCCTTGTAGAAAGCTTCCACCTCAGCCAGGCCAACACGCGCGATGCTCGTCACGCTTCCTGTCTCGGGCAGAGCGAAGCGGGAAGCCTCCTGGTAAATAAAACGCGCAAACATCTCGTCGGCGAGTCCGCGGGGCTCCGCGCGAAGTTGCAGGAGCTCGGCCAACCGCTCCGTCTTGAGCCGGAGCAGCTCGCGTTCGGGTAACGCCGGTGACCGCAATACCTCGCTGAATAACCCAAAGGCATCCAGTAGCCGCTCGGACAGAACCGTAGTCGTGAGCGTGGCGAAATCCCAGGATGCGCCGGCATCGAGACTTCCCCCGAGGCGCTCGAATCGTTCCGCCAGTTCGGTGCCGGATAATCTTGTCGTTCCCTCGACAAGGACTTGAGCGGTAAGATTGGCGACGCCTTCATCGCCGTTCTGTTCGCTCACGGCGCCGGCATCTATCAGCATGCTCAGCGTTACGATGGGTAGCCTTCGCACCGGGGCAATCACAAGCTGCAGTCCGTTGCCCAACCAGTGCCGTTCCCAGCGGGGAAAGCGGTAGTCCCGTGGTACCGCTGGTTCCGGGCGCAAGTTTGCGGATTCTGCCCTGGTCATGCCGATCCCGCGCCGGCCGCCGCCAGAGCCTGATCCGCGCCCTCGCCCTCGCGCGGCACGTAAACCAGAGTCGCCCGGTTGTCGGGGCCAAGGTGCTCGCTCGCAAGGCGCGAGACCCGATCCGCCGTCACGCGACGGTAGCATTCGCTCTGCGCATTTACGCGATCAGGATCGCGAAAGTAGGTGGCGAACATCGAGAGCTTGTCGGCGCGATCTCCAGCCGATTGCATCGCAATTGTGAATTGCGTCTCAATAAGAGCCGCGGCGCGCTCAACTTCGCTGGCGGTTACTCCTCCATCCCGCATGGTATCGATTTCCAGCAGGATTGCCTGCTCGAGAACGGAGGCGCTCACACCCGATTGGGCCGTTACATCCACCACAAGGAGATCAGCGCCCTTGGCCAGGTCAAAGGTAAAGACATTCACATCGGAGGCGATCTGCTGCTCCCGCATCAACGTCCGTACGAGGCGGCTTCCCTTTCCCATGCCGAGTATGGCGCCAGCGACGCTAGCGTCGTAGTGCCCTTCGGTGCCGAACACGGGGGCGCGGAACACAAGATAAATGCGTGGCAGCATCACCTCATCCTCGACCACGAGCCGCTTCGACTCGCCAAAAGTTGGTGCGACGTACATGTCGCCCAGTGGTGGCTTGCCGGCCCCGCGCGGGATCGGGCCGAAATACTTCTCCACAAGATCCATTGCCTCGGTCGCATCGAAGTCACCCGCGATGGTCAACACCGCGTTATCGGGAGTGTAGTACGACGCGAAAAATTGCCCCACATCGTGGAGGCTGGCATTGGATAGATCCTCCATCGAGCCGATGAGTGAGTGATGAAATGGATGATCGGGCGGAAACCCGATCGCGGGCACCCGCTCCCACCAGGTGCCGTACGGCTGGTTGTCGACCGACCAACGACGCTCGTTCTTGACCACTTCGCGCTGGGTATCGAGCTTTCCCTGCGTCATGGCGGGCAGCAGTTGTCCCATTCGATCCGCCTCCAGCCAGAGCGCGATTGCCAGTTGGTGCGATGGCACTGTCTCGAAGTAGTTGGTACGGTCGAGCCAGGTAGAGCCGTTAAGCGTCCCACCCGCGCGCTGGACGAGCTCGAAGTGCTCGTTCGCACCGACGTTTGCCGAACCCTGAAAGAGCATATGCTCGAAAAGATGCGCGAACCCCGTACGCCCGGGGCGCTCGTTCGCGGAGCCGACGTGATACCAGAGGTTGACTGCCACTATCGGTGCTGAGTGGTCTTCCGAGAGAGTGACGAAGAGACCGTTTGACAGTGTGAAGGATTGGACGGCGATGCGCATGCTGAATCCAGAGGAATGATGCGGGGCCCTGATTCATCAAGGCCCCGGAAACACCAAATGTATTCGCGTACAGGCGGGGGGAAACAAAGCCCTCTCTAAAAAAGCGTCCTTCCCACACCGAAGATCGTCGCCAGAATCGTGCTTACTACCAGCATCACCAGGAATGCCACGATCGCCGTGACCACCGCCTTGCCCGTTGTAAAATCAAGTGCCTGACGAATCGCGATCACACCCGCCACCATTATCCAGATGGCCACGGCGAACTGCACCACCGCTCCCAGCACTGGAATGATGCCAAGCAGGTACAGAACTCCCGGCGCTTGCGCGAAGCCAAGTGTGCGAAGCAGCTCGCCCCAGGTCGCGGTGCCTCCAAACATTTTTTCGCCCACGATAAACGTCACGCCCGCCCATACCATCCAGCTGATGAACGCGGCCAGCAGACCGGCTACGGCCCCCGCGGAACCACCCCGCACACCGCCTATCGCGGCACATACCGCGACTATACCCACCACTATCGCGGCTTGCCCCGTCGCCGTCGTGTCGGCCTCGACTTCTTCATAGGTCGCGACATCGAGCATCGCTGCACCTCTCATCCGGTCGGTGATCGATCGCGCCATCGGTGTCTCCGTGGGTGGGTTGGGCGAGATGTTGCGGATTTGTTCGGCGTCGCACAAGTGCGCGCGATCGATTAGAGTGGGTTGGATGCGGCGTGGTTGCCAATTTACCCTTTAATCGCGTGCAAACCCAGGTCGCGCGGATGCGGCAAATTTCGCACATTTACGGCATGTTCCGGATATTGAGGATGCAGGGAAGCTTCCACTCCTGGCTGGCTCCAGCGCTCTCTTGTGCCACCTTTTTTTCTGCATCACTGAGGGCGCAGCTTCCGGATCCGCCCTCGCGTGACTCCGCGCATGCAACCTCACAGAGCGGGCCGCCGTGCGCCCGGACAGCGTTTTGCGCTCGCGCTGAGCCACGCCGCTCGGTCGACGGCCGAATGGAGATTGTCGCCGCGCCAGCGACCGGCGAGATTCGAATCGACGGTCTGCTCGAGGAGGGCGTGTGGCGCACGGCGGAGCCCGTCAGCGGGTTCGTGCAGGCGGAACCTCGAGAGGGTGAGCCCGCTACCGAGACTACAGAGGTACGAGTCGCCTTCGATGCGCAAAATCTGTACATAGGGGCATTTCTCGGAGACAGCGAACCGGACCGGCTCGTCGTTTCCGAGATCCGCAAGGATTACCGGGAGAAAACACAGGACGGCTTCGAGGTCATCCTCGATACATTTGGCGACCGACGGAACGGCTACGTCTTCGCGACCAATCCCGAGGGAGCGCGCTCCGACCGGCAGGTCGCGAACGAGGGGCGCGAGATCAACGTCAGCTGGGACGCCGTTTGGTCGGTGCGCACTCGCCGCGCCATCAATGGCTGGACCGTCGAGATGTCCATTCCGTTCCGGTCACTCCGCTTCAACGCAGGGGGAGACCGCGCGTGGGGAATCAATTTCAGCCGGCGCATCCGGCGCAAGAACGAGATTGATTTCTGGTCGCCTGTGCCGCGAGCGTACAGCCTCGCCCGCGTGTCGCTGGCGGGAAATCTCACTGGCCTGCCGGGCAGCAGCTCAGGTCGCGACCTCCGCGTAAAGCCTTACGTAGCGGGACGTACAGTGCGCGAGACCGGCAAATTTGACTTCGAGAGCCGTGGCGATGGGGGCGTCGACATCAAATACGGCGTGTCACGCGGACTCACGCTCGATCTCACCGTTAATCCCGATTTCGCCCAGGCGGAAGCCGACGAACAGCAAGTCAATCTGACGCAATTCAGCCAGTTTTTTCCCGAGAAGCGCGAATTCTTTCTTGAGAACTCCGGCGTTTTCTACGTGGGGGATGCGGCACGCAATAATCGCGTTGTGCTCACGCCAACGCCGGACGAGGATTTGCTGCTCTTCTTCAGCCGGCGGATCGGGTTGGCAAACGACGGGCGGGAAATCCCGATAATCGGCGGCGCACGCCTCACCGGGAACGCCGCCGGTGTCGCAATTGGCGCTCTCACCATGCAAACGAAGCGCCTGGATGCATCGCCTTCGAACAATTACAGCGTCATCCGCGCGCGAAGAAATCTTTTCAGCGGATCCGACGCGGGCACCATTTTCATGATGCGCCAGTCTACCGACAGCACTGGAGACTACAACCGCGTTTACGGCGCGGACGCAAATATCCGCTTCTTTCGCCGGCTCGACTGGAACTCGTTTGCCATAGGCACGGCGACGCCGGGCCTTGCAGGCGGCCAGTACGCCGCGCGCACCTCAGTCAACTGGGAAGGGAACTTCTTCCACGGTAAAGGCGGGGTGTTGCAAATCGGCGAGAACTTCAATGATGAGCTTGGCTATTACCGTCGGACGAACGTCCGGAAATGGTTTACAGATATAGGTTTTCGCCCGCGTCCCGCGTCGCTTGCACTTATCGGGATTCGGGAGGTGCACCCGCACATAGTTTGGGACTACTACGAGAATCTCGACAGGCAAATGGTGGGAAAGCGGCTGCACTCCGGGTTCACGGTATTCCTCAATAACGGCGGCTTCGGGGAACTATCGTACAACCCTCAATTTCAGCGCATCACGGCTCCGTTTGCCATTCACGCCGGCACGCCCCCGATTCCCGCGGGCTCCTGGGGTTGGAACGAGTACCAGATTTTCGGTTCCACCGACGCCAGCCGCAGGTTATCACTATCCCTCCGGGCGATCGCGGGCGGGCTCTGGAGTGGTACACAGCGCACCGTGAATGCTAACGTCACCGTTCGGCCGTCGTACCGCTTTCACGTGACTGGAGGGATTCAGCGGACCGCGGCAAAGCTCGACCGTCCAGACGCCAGCTTCGTGGCAAGCCTGGTGACCATGCGCACCAATTATTCATTCACGACCAATATGTTCGTGGACGCGCTGTCACAGTACGACCCGGAGCGCAAGCTGTTCAATGCGAATGTGCGCTTCAACCTCATCCACCACCCGCTGAGCGACCTCTTCGTGGTACTCAACGAGCAGCGCTTCCTAACCGAGACTGGCACCACCCCCGGGCGCAGCGTCACAGTAAAGTTCACTCAGATGATGGCGTTCTAGCAAACCACCTCCCGTCCACCCACTACTTCCGGTACTCCTCCGCGATCCTCTCGAGCCGCTTACGAATCTCAGCCTCCGGGAGCCACCGTCCCCGCACCATCACCCCCGAACGACGTTCGAGATTCCCGATGTTCTCCAGCGGATTCGCATCGACAAGAAGCAGATCAGCTCGCTTGCCTGCCGCCACCATTCCGAAATCATCTTTGGCGCTGAAGTAAGCCCCGACATTACGCGTGCCCGACTCCAAAATCTCGTACGGAGTCAACCCAGCCTCGCGCATGACGGCTAGCTCGCGGTGAAGGGAGAACCCAGGCACGCTGAATTGCTGCGGCGCGTCGGTTCCCATTAGCACGCGAACCCCGCCGTCATGAAGCGCCCTGAGGATGCGCATCCGGTTCCCGACGACGCGCCGGACCATGGCCGCATCGAATTGCGGACTTTTCAACCGGTGCTCATGCGCTTCGACCCACCCCTTCACCATGTCCGGCGGCATGTACCTGAGCTCCGTATAGCCCTTGAGCGTACCGAGAGTGGCGGCGCCCAGAAGCGTTTCCCATAGCGCCATGGTGGGTACCACCCAGGTGTTGGCTTTCCGGGTGCGCCGCACAGCGTCGGTGAGGCGAGCAGAATCGAGGGGGCCCTTGTCCCCATCCAGGTACTCGACATACCCATCCAGGTGGTCAATTGTCTCCTGGCCGCTCGCGAGAGCGTGAGCCAGGCCCACATCCACAGGCACGTGTCCGCCAAAGCGGATCCCGGCCTGCTTCGCGGCGCGTGCCATCGCGTCGTATTCAGGCCGAGTTAGCCCGGGGTGCACCTTGAGAAGGTCCCATCCCTGCGCCTTCTGCTCACGCACCATCCGCTCGGCGTCCGCGGGCGAGTTGACCGAATTTCCGCTGAAGCTCGGTCCGGCCAGGTATAGCGTCGGCGCGATTGTCGAGCCGCTCTTCGCCTCATCGCGTAATTCGAGCTGATTCGGCGCCCCCAACATCCCTCGCACCGTGGTGATTCCGTTTGCGACGTAAAGAAAGAGCACGTTTTCGATGAATGCCCTTGGTGCGTTTGGCGGCGGAATATGACCGTGCATCTCCGCCAGGCCGGGCAATAGATATTTGCCACGTGCTTCCACGCGGGCCGCACCACTCGGAATGCGCGTCGACGGCGCGGGCCCCACCTGCGCGATCCGCCCGCCTCGAACGATGACGGTGTGATTTTCGAGAACGTGTTCCCGGTCCATCGGAATGACGTTCGCACCCACGAAGGCAATGACGTCGCCGCGAGCGCTGTTCTGAGCGGAAAGAGATCCCTTGAACGAAGCAGCAACCAGAAGAGCTGCTGCAGCCGCAAAGCCGAAACGACGCATGGATGATCAGTCTTGAAGGGGGTGAGCTGCCGGCAAGCGGAGCGTACTTTGGCCCCTGAGTCTTGCTCCGCGATTCGCTTCCCGCAAGGTTGGACGCGCACTCCGCGCGCCGGTCAACTGGCAGTCGAGAAACTCTTTCCGCGTTTTGACGTACGCCTCTGCAACCGGAGGTGTCACATGATAGTCGAACTTTTGGGTCTGGCCGCTACCGTGGCGGCTGCGGCAATAGGGTATTTTCAGTCGCGCCGCTTCGTACGTGGCCGGCTTCGGTTCGTAGACGCGGCGCAGAGTCCTGTCGCACCCTGGCTCGCGGGCGCGGCAGCGTCGGTTTTGGCGCTTCCCGTGACAGCGATACTACCAGTTGTGGGGCTTGGAACCGCGCTCATCTTAGGCGCTGGCGTGGGTACCGGCGTCGCACACGGCAAGCGTGACGTTCGGCGCTTGAATGCTTGAAGACGTGTGCGTTGTGAGGGATCCATAAGACATGACGTGGGGGCGAACGTTTGTCCGCGATCAATTTCCAATTGCCTATGTAGCATGGCATTTCACCTCAGGCGACGACTGTTTCCTACTGCCACATTATTGATTCGAGCCAACAGGTTGGCTTGCCCTCACCCGAAACCATGGAAGTCCAGATCTTTGGCGTAAAGAAAAACAGCGATACTCGTAAAGCTCAGCGATTTTTTGCCGAACGCCGCATAAAGATGCACTTCGTCGATCTCACCGAACGCACAGCATCACTCGGAGAGATCCAGCGTGGTGCGCAGAAATTCGGCATTGGTGCCCGCATAGACCGGGATTCCCGCTGCTACGGAGAGCTCGGTCTGGGCAGCACGCGAGTGTCGGACGGCAGTTGGATCGGAAAGCTCGCGGAAGAGCCCGGGTTGCTCAGAATACCCCTGGTACGCAGCGGTAACCTGCTCACGATTGGACTCGCGGAAGAGGAATGGAGGTATTGGACCTCGGCGAAGTGACGGCACGAACCGTGTAGGGAAGAGGAGCGGTGCCGAAACTTCGCTCCTATACTCCGATCGTCGTCCTTGCGGCATCCCTTCTGCTCACGCTGACGGCGACTTCTCTCGTTCTCGCCACTGGGCGAGCACGCGCGCGCGCGCGATTCGAGAATACAGTGCAGGCAACTCAGGATCGCGTGAAGACGCGAATGGATACCTATAGTGCCATCTTGCGCGGTGCGAGCGGACTGTTCGCTGCAGGTCCTGTGTCCGAGTCCGAGTTTCGCTTGTACACTGCCCAACTGGATATCCGCCGCCGCTATCCCGGAATTCAGGGGATCGGGTTCAGCAAGCGCCTCTCGGGGCGTGGGAATGACTCGCTCATTGCAGCTTTGCGGGTAAGGCCCCGGTCGTCCTTCCCCATCCGGCCCGACTCGGCACGCGAAGAGTACTACCCAACCATCTATCTCGAGCCGCGGGACCGGAGAAATGCGCCTGCGATTGGAAACGACATGTTCGGTGAGCCGGCACGCCGGCAGGCAATGGAGCGTGCGCGAGATTCGGGACTGCCCTCCGTGTCTGGAAAAGTCATTCTCGTGCAGGAGACAGACGGATATCGCCAGACCGGTTTCGTGATGTACTTTCCCGTCTATCGCGGCGGGGGGGTGCCGCCAAGCGTATCCGAGCGCCGAGCCGCTCTGGAGGGATTCGTATTCAGCGCGTTTCGCGCCGATGACGTATTCGCCGGAATTTTCGGCTCGGAGCGCCGTCCTGACGTCGCCCTCCGCGTCTACGATGGTCCACGTGTGGCTCCGGAGAAGCTATTGCACGATTCCAGGCTGCACGTCGCAGGATCGCGGGATACTAGCGATCAGTCGGGTTCGTCCTCAATGATTATCGGCGGCCGCATGTGGACGCTTGGTTTTGTGTCCCTCGCCGACGATTGGATCAAGCGCATGCTCGCTCCAGCGATGGCCCTCTTTGGACTCGTGATAAGCTTTGTCCTGTATGTGCTTACACGCTCCGAAGTGCTTGCACGGAAGGCAGCGGAGCGAAGTGAGGCGGTGCGCGCCCGCTTCTACGCCGCCATGAGCCATGAGCTACGAACCCCCTTGAACGCCGTCATCGGATACAACCAGCTTCTTCTCGAGGGTATCTACGGGCCTCTGGAGACAAAGCACGCCCGCGGAATCGAGCGTAGCCAGAAGGCTGCAATGCACCTGCTCGAGCTCGTGAATGACGTGCTGGATCTCAGCAAGATCGAGGCGGGAAAGATCGATATCCAGGTCGAGACGGTGCACATTCCAGCGTTGATGGAAGACCTGTTCACCACGATCCGACCAATGGCGGACGCGGCCGGCTCAGAGGTCACCCTGGTCTGCGAGGACTGCGGGAATGGGGTTCTGACCGATCCCCGCCGCGTGAGGCAGATCGTTTTGAATCTGATTTCCAATGCCACCAAATTCGGCTCCGGAAAGCCCATTACCGTTCGCTGTACGAGGGCCGAAGGAGACGGGGTCGCAGTGTCGGTTACAGACCAGGGCGCCGGAATTCCGGAGAAAGAGCTGCATCGCATCTTTGAAGAGTTCGTTCAAATGGAAACCGTGAACCTCGGAGGCACCGGCCTTGGCCTGCCCATCTCGCGACGCCTCGCCGACGTGCTCGGGGGTCGGCTGGAAGTAGATTCCAAGGTGGGGACAGGGAGTACGTTCCGGCTGGTACTGCCCCGCGATCCGCGTTTGCAGAGCGGGACACGGGCGCTGGAAACAATGAGCGCGTCTCGGTGAGATTTCCGTAGGCGTGCCGGTGAATCACCACGTCATCACCGACCTCGAGATTGGATCCGAAGCTGAAGACATCTTCAGCACCGGGTATCAGGCACTCCCGGCAGTTGGAGTTCTCTTTATTCTCCGTTCGGTTTAATGACGCAAATTTCTCTCTCAAATGTTTCCGTCGAGTTCGGCGCTACCACTCTCCTCCAGGATGTGACCTTTACGGTGGGCAAGGGCGAGCGCTGGGGAATCGTTGGGCGCAATGGGAGTGGCAAGACCACGCTTTTCAATCTCATGATCGGTGATCTTCAGCCGACCCGGGGCGCCGTCGCCCGAGATCCAGCTCTTCGCATAGCGCTACTGGAACAGCACCGGGAATTTGGGGGAGCCGCCACGGTTTGGGCAGCGGCTGCCGGCCAGTTTGCCGACCTTCTCGCCCTGGAGATCTCGCTCGCCACCCAGGCCACCAAGCTTGGTGAGATGGGGGAATCCTCCACTCCGCAGATGCTGGCCCGCTATGATCGGGATCTGGAGCGATTCGAGCGCGATGGCGGTTACACCTTCGCGCCCCGAGTAGACGCTGTTCTTCACGGTCTCGGATTTGACCCAGCGGATGCACGCCTTCGCCCCGTAACGGCTTTGAGTGGGGGTGAGCGCGGCCGCGTCGGCCTGGCCAGGCAGCTGGTTGCGCCAGCAGATGTTCTCCTTTTGGACGAACCGACAAACCACCTGGATCTTGACACAACGCAGTGGCTTGAGCAACACTTATGCGCCACTGACGAGACAGTGTTGCTAATAAGCCACGACCGCGCCTTTCTCGAGGCCACAGTCGATCACATACTGCACCTGGAAGGCGATACTGCCACCCCGTACTCCGGCACCTACTCGGAGTTTATCGCACAGCGAGCAGAGCGTCGGTTGGCACTCCAGCGGGCTCTGGGCCAACAGCGCCGAACCGTTGCCAGGGAGGAGGACTACATTCGCCGGAATATCGCCGGACAGAACTCCAAACAGGCGAAGGGCCGGCGCAAGCGGCTCGAAAGACTGCCGCGACTTAGCGCTCCGCCATCGGGTGAGGATGCCATGGCGTTGCGGCTCGAGTCAGGTGAGCGCGGAGGTGACCAGGTTGTAGTTGCTGAAAACGCGAAGCTCTCCATAGGTGGCCGCGTCCTGATCGAAAACTTCTCAGCGCGAGCCACCCGTGGTGATGTGGTCGGCCTGTTGGGGCCGAATGGAGCAGGTAAATCCACCCTGCTTCGCGCCATGGTTGGCGAGCGAAGTGTCGATTCGGGTGATCTGAGACTGGGTGGGTCGATCACTGCAGCCTACTACCGGCAGGATCTTGCACAGGTCCCCACCGACAGGACGCTCTACGACATAATCAACGACCTGCGGCCGATGTGGGGCCGAGGAGCGATCCAGAGTCATCTCGCCCGATTCGGCTTCTCGGGTGACTCCGTAATGCGCACCGCGGCCAACCTGTCGGGTGGGGAGCGCGCCCGGGTGGCACTTGCGATGATCATGCTTTCACGCGCCAATCTCCTTCTTCTGGATGAACCAACCAACCACCTCGACGTGGAATCGGTGGAAGCGCTCGAAGATGCCGTAGAACGGTACGGTGGAACGACAATACTCGTCAGCCACGACCGCGCGCTGCTTCGGGCTCTCGCCACCCGAATCTGGATCTTGCACGACCGCAGAATCACCGTCTTCGACGGAAGCTTCGCCGAGTGGGAGACGACTAGTGAAGAGCGTGCCCACGCGGCACGAGTCGCGTCCGAAGAGGAGGAGGCGCTCAGACGCGTGCACGAGCGTAAGAAGACCCGCCGCCAGGTGGATAGCCGCAAGGGTGGGGATGGCAGTCGCCGCGGTGCGCGCGAGAAGGTGGAGGTAGCGGAGAGGGAAGTCGGCCGATTGGAGTCGCGGGTACTGGAGCTGACCAGCATCCTCGAGGACCCCGCGATTTACGCCACCGCGGATGGCGGCAAGCGAGCAGCTGCCCTGGGAACCGATCTCGAACGTGCCAAATTGGCGCTTGACGAGGCGATCGCTCGCTGGTCTTCCGCAACGGAGGAGCTGGAATCAGCCCAGGTTTAAACGGAATACTGAATGCCCCAGGATCCAGGCAGAACTGCGGAAAATGCAGCACCGTCCGCACCGTCCGTTGGTTCACGGTTCCCATTCCGGCTCCGTATGCCCTGTCCTCGTACCTGGCCGCTCAGCTTCCCCGGCCCTGTCGGATCGGTGGTCGCCCCTTGGCTTATCGATTCGCCATTGGCGGGCGCAACCACTCCCCATCCCCCATTCAGGCCCTTAGTGCTTGTTGGTCCAAATGCGCCGGATCACATTACAAGGCAGATTTACTTCCAGCTTTCCTTGCTCGGCACCAGGGAAGGTGTTGGGGGTACGATCAGAACTCACGAATATTGGATGCCAACTGATTGCAATGATGTGAGTTAGCCATGCCGTTATATTTGCTGGGCCAGCATTTACCAGCAAATATCCCTGCCGCTTGACAGCCAGCATATATTATGGCCGAATTACCCTCTTTCGGCTGACCCGGATATGTCCTAATGGAGCTGTTGCTCGAAATATGGCGGGAAGTCTGCCGGCACATGACGCTCGACGAGTCACTCCCGCGGATCTCGTCCCTGCTGGCGGCACATCTGCCTCCCGGCGAGGTCCTGGTTCGCCGGTTCGATACCGAGCGACTGCTGGTTGAGACGGTAGCAGCGGCCAATTTGGCCGGTCACGAATCCTCCCAGCCCGCGCGAACCGAGTGTTCGGTGGGTCAGATCCATTCTCTCTTTGCGTGGTGCCGAGCGGGACGGGTGAGGCGGGCGACACTGGGTGACAGGGACGCGCTACTGGCACTCCTCGCGTCTCCGGCTACCGAAGGGTCGGTAATAGCCGGCCCTCTTTCCTTCGAAGATCGGCCGCTTGGCGCGTTCCTCATGCTCGCTCAGCAGCCTGGCCAGTTGGACGGGCGCCACGAGGCACTCATTCAATCGTTGCGTGAGCCCATGGGAGTTGGGTTAGCAAACGATTCAAGCATTCGCGAGCTCGCACGGCAGCGAGAAGTGCTCGAGGCCGACAAGAGCTGGCTCCTTACGCGGCTCGACAGGGAGGAAATTGCCGACGCCGTGATAGGCGCGGACGGAGGCCTCAGGGAGGTAATGGAGCGAGTGCACCAGGTTGCTGCAACCGACGCTCCCATTTTGCTTTACGGCGAGAGAGGAACGGGGAGGGAGGTAATAGCGCGCGCGATTCACGGCAGGTCACGGCGCTCAGCGGGACCGGTTGTACGAGCGAACTGCGCTTCCCTGACGCCCGCCCTCGTGGACGCGGAGCTTTTCGGCCAGGAGCGGGGCGGTCAAGCGAGCGGCGTGGGTGCCAGGAAGGGGTGGTTCGAGCGTGCGGATGGCGGTACACTCTTCCTGGACGAGGTGTCAGCACTACCGGAGCGCGCCCAGGAGAGTGTTGTCCGCATTTTGAAGGATGGCAGCTTCGAACGAGTAGGGGGAACCCGCACGATAACTGTCGACCTTCGGATCGTGGCCGCCACAAACGAGCGCCTTGCCGGGTTGGTGGACGAAGGGGAATTTCGGGAAGACCTCTGGCACCGGCTGGAGGTATCAACCATTCGACTTCCGGCCCTTCGGGAGCGGCTGTCCGACATTCCCGCGCTTGCCGCGCATTTCGCCTGGCGCGCCGGGCGGCGGCTGGCAGGGCTGCCACTTTCGCTGTCCGCGGAGGAAGTCGATTTACTGGTGGCTTATCCCTGGCCTGGCAACCTTCCGGAGCTCGCGGCCGTGATCGAACGAGCCGCTATTCTGGGTCAGGGACGCTCACTCGACGTTGCTTTGGCCCTGGGGCAGAACGCTCCAGGCAAAATGGAGCGCGTTCAGGCACGAAGGCACTCGCCGGAAAGGGTGGTGGAACGAGCAACCCAGTTAGCGGACGCATTCGCTTCGTCAGAGGTGCTGCCCCTCGATGCCGCAATGGCCAGACATATCGAAAGCGCCCTCGAAATCACTCATGGCCAGATCGAGGGATCCGATGGCGCGGCGGCGTTGCTCGGAATCAATCCGCACACGCTCAGAGCGCGGATGAGAAAGCTGGGTGTAGAATGGGTGCGGTTCCGCGGGGAGGGGGGACCGGAAATGAGGGGGGCTTCCTAGCACTCGTTGCTGAGAAACTCGCCTTCCAACAACCAGATCATTCCCCCAGGATCGGCTCATAGACCCTTTCCTCATCCCCCAAGTGGGAATTCCGCCCCAAGGCACGCACGCACGTGTTCCAGCGCAGAATAGCCTCGTCGTTCCCCGCTGGGCTGATCGCTTCTGCCCTCTCGTACCACTCCATCGCTTCACGCAACCAGTCGTAGGCAGCAAAGCCGGCTCCGGGGGTCCCACTCGCCAGCTGCGCGATGCCCCGACGCTCGCAGATGGTGCCGGCATAGTAGGCTCGTTTGTACTCGTCACGGATGCGTGGGAGCACGTCTCTCGCGCGCGCGACACCCCCAGAAACCCCCTCCCTGAACTGGTCGGTCAGCGCGAGTAGCAGATTTATCAGCGCCGCCTGATTTTCAGGCTCGACCTCGAGGACGTCAAGGCAGATGCTCTCCGCCGCCCAAGGCTGGTTGAGGAAGCGATATCTCTCGGCTTTTTCAATGGCGCGGGCAACGCCCGGCTTCGAGATCGGTTTCAGTTCGAAGATCATGACACCCCTGTGCTCGAGTCCTGACAAACCAGGTAATCGGAAGTAGGTAGAAACTGCCGCGCGTAGTCCGACAGGGATTCAAGGGTAGGGAAAGGATTCGACTTGGGAAGTGGAAGTGCCCCGGTGCCTCGCAGCCGCTCCCCCTCCCCATTCCCCGCTCCCTAACCCCGGTCCTTGTCCTGGTCCTAGTCCCCTCACCCCCTGCCACGCACTAGCCGGATGAGTTTTGCTAATGGGTCAAAGAACTCGTCCACCACTCTCTCCTTGAGTGGAATGATCGCGTTGTCTGTGATCGTGATGTTCTCCGGACAGACGGCGGTGCAGCATTTTGTGATGTTGCAGTAGCCAACGCCGTGCGCCTCCTTCAGCTCGGCAATGCGGTTTTCAGTGTCGAGCGGGTGCATTTCGAGTGCTGCCACGTGCACGAGAAAGCGCGGGCCTATAAAGCTGTCGTGTTTGTGATGGTCGCGCAGAACGTGGCAGACGTCCTGGCAGAGGTAGCATTCGATGCACTTCCGGAACTCCTGAACGCGGGCGATGTCTGCCTGCGCCATCCTCCAGGTCCCGTCCGGCGCGTCGGGCGGGCGCGGCTTGAAGCGTTTGATCCGCTTCTTTACGGTGAAGTTCCAGCTAACATCGGTTACGAGATCGCGGAGAGCCGGAAAAGCCCGCATTGGCTCGACCGTGACCGGCTCCTCAAGGTTCAGGGCGCTGAGTCTCGTCATGCACATCAACCGCGGATTCCCGTTTACTTCGGCTGAGCATGAGCCACACTTCCCCGCCTTGCAGTTCCAGCGGACCGCCAGGTCATTCGCCTGCTCGGCCTGGATCTGGTGGATGGCGTCGAGCACCACCATTCCCTCGCTCACCTGGGTCGAATAATCCACCAGCGTCCCACCCGCGGAATCGCCGCGCCAGACCCGAAACGTCGCGCGACCCACCTGTTCGGGCTTGTGGCTGGCTGGCTGCTTCTCTACCTGCTCGCCTGTTTCGGCAAAATCCGGCTTGAGCACCTCAGCGGCCATTACTTCATCTCCTCAATGATCTGCTTGAGCTCCGGCGGCAGCGCCGGGATTGCCTCCCTGGAAAGCTGCATCTGTCCGCCTGGGCCCTTTCTGACCAGGATGTTCATCCCGAACGACGGATCCTTGTCCTGGTAGTCGTCCCGGAAGTGCCCGCCCCGACTCTCCTTCCGTGCAATCGCGGAACGGGTGATCGCCTCTGAGATGATGAGAAGGTTCGGGAGGTCGAGCGCCGTATGCCAACCGGGGTTGTACTCGCGGTTTCCCCGTACTCCCGCGCTCCGCGCGCGGTCACCGAGCTTTTCGATCCCTTCAAGCGCCCGTTCCATCTCCTTTTCGGTGCGCACGATTCCGACCAGGTCCTGCATCATCATCTGGAGGTCCTGCTGCACCTGGAACGGTCCTTCCCCTCCCGCGCCACGCTCGAAGGGCTCGAGCGCGCGTGCCGCGGTCTCGTCGACCTGGCCCTCGTCGATACGGGCACTCTGATTCTCCTTCGCGAATCTCGCCGCGAACTCGCCGGCCCGTTTCCCGAACACGAGCAAATCCGATAGCGAGTTGCCACCAAGCCTGTTGGCGCCGTGTAGCCCAGCCGCGCACTCGCCAGCGGCATAAAGGCCAGGCACCGTCGACATCTGCGTGTCTCCGTCGACGCGAATACCGCCCATTCTGTAATGCGTCGTCGGCCCCACCTCCATGGGCGTGGTAGTGATATCTATGTCGGCCAGCTGCTTGAATTGGTGGTACATGCTCGGGAGCTTCTTCCGGATGTGCTCCGCGGCCTTCGGTAATCTTTCCTTGATCCAGGCAATATCCAGATACACCCCTCCGTGAGGGCTTCCGCGTCCCTCACGCACCTCGCGGACAATGCACCGTGCCACGTGATCACGAGTCAGCAGCTCGGGCGGGCGGCGCGCATTCCTGTCGCCCTGGGTGTATTTCCAGCCTTCCTCGGCGTTGTCCGCTGTCTGGCTCCGGTAGTTTTCGGGAATGTCGTCAAACATGAAGCGACGTCCATCCCGGTTCTTCAGAACACCGCCCTCACCACGCACACCCTCCGTTACGAGGATGCCGCGCACGCTCGGCGGCCAGACCATGCCGGTGGGGTGAAACTGGACGAATTCCATGTCCTGCAGGGCAGCACCGGCGTGATAGGCGAGCGCGTGGCCGTCACCCGTATACTCCCAGCTGTTGCTGGTGATGGAGTATGCCCGGCCGATGCCGCCCGTAGCCAGAATCACAGCCCTCGCGCGAAACAGCCGGAAGCGTCCCCGCTCACGGTCGTAGCCAAAAGCACCGGCAACGCGACCGCCGTCCATTAGAAGTGAGAGGACGGTAACCTCCATGTGGACGTCAATACCCTGGTGGATGCCGTGGTCCTGCAGGGTCCGGATCATTTCGAGACCCGTGCGATCTCCGACGTGCGCCAGCCGCGGGTAGCGGTGGCCACCGAAGTTTCTCTGTAGAATACGGCCGTCGTCGGTCCTGTCGAAGAGCGCGCCCCACGCCTCAAGCTCGCGCACGCGGTCGGGCGCCTCACGCGCATGAAGTTCGGCCATGCGCCAGTTATTGACATACTGTCCGCCGCGCATGGTGTCGGCAAAGTGGACGCGCCAATTATCCCTTTCGTCGACATTGGCAAGCGCCGCTGCGACACCCCCCTCGGCCATCACCGTATGCGCCTTGCCGAGGAGTGATTTGCACACCAGTCCGACGCTGACGCCAGTCGCCGCGGCCTCGATAGCGGCGCGGAGGCCTGCACCGCCGGCGCCGATCACGAGAACGTCGTGGTCGTGGGTCTGGTAGTCTGTCATCGGAGGGAGGCCGGAATCCGGAAGAGCGAAGGGAGTTGCGCCCAGATCAGCCAGACTGCGGAAATCGCGCATTTGGCGACGGCCCTTTCAACCGTCACAGGATTCTCCAATCCGGAATCACTCCCATGGAACAGAGGCGGATGTAGACGTCGGAGAAAGCGACGCAAAAAAGGCTGGTCCACGCCCACTTCATATGAGACCGGTTGAGGCAGCTCGAGCAGTCGTACGCGGCCTTGCGGACGGGGGCCCTGGAGATGTTGTCGAGCGCTCCCCCTACCAGGTGGCGCAGCGAGTGGCAGCCCAGTGTATAACCGCCAAGCAGAACGACGTTGAGCGCAAGGACGAGAGTGCCGACGCCGATGCCGAATTCAGTACCGGTCGCAGATGAAAACTGCGTCGCCTTGAAGACGTCGTATGCGAGAATGCCGAGAAAAACGAGAGCGGCGTACAGGAAATACCGGTGCACATTCTGCATGATTAGCGGAAAGGAGCGCTCTCCCAGATACCCGGCGCGCGGCTCCCCAACCGAGCAGTTGGGCGGGTCCGCCCAAAACGCCTTGTAGTACGCTCCGCGATAGTAGTAGCAGGTGAAGCGAAAAAGTGCGGGGAAAGGGAGGATTAGCAGGGCCGGTGAAAAGGGAAGCCATCCCGGCCAGGAAGCCGGTTTCAATCCGAACCAGCTATGCGGCGAATCGCCGAATAGAACCGGAGAATAGAAGGGTGAGAGGTACGGGCCGAATTCGTAATGCGCATTCTGGAATGCCGCCCATGTGGCATAAATCAGGAAACTTGACAGGATTATGAAGACAATGAGCGGCTGCACGTACCACGCGTCGCGCCGCAATGTCTCGCCAAACCGGCGCCTGGTAAGGGGAACGAAGACGTGGGCCATGCTATGGCTTCCTCTGGAGTGGTGTTGCGGCCCCTGGAGTTTCACGGCTCGATACGGAAGCCCGGATTATCAATGATCCCGAGCACGTTCCCGAAAGGATCGAGAACCGAGCCGATCCGAATGTCGCCTCCAACATCCTTGACCGTTTCATGCTCTGTAGCACCGAGCGAAATGAGTCGCGCGTACGCGCTGTCCGCATTCGACACTCCCCAGTAGGCTATGCTTCCGCCGGCACCCGTGCCCCCAGAGGCATTCGGATCCAGACCAAGTTCGAAGCCACCTACGTTGAAACCAACATAGAATGGCTCGTCGAAATACGGATCGATGCCCAGAACGCTCGAGTACCACGCCTTTGCGTGCGCAAGGTCCGACACCGCGTACTTCGCCGTACGTAGACCGAGGAAATGCGTGCGAGGCCTGGTTCTGGAAGTCATATGCAGGTTCTGGTGTGGTGTTC
>JBPCJT010000238.1:0-7761 GCA_051005015.1 Gemmatimonadaceae bacterium
CCGAGGGTATGTCCGCAGGCCGGGGATTTATTGCGATAGCGATCGTAGTCCTGGGACGCTGGCACCCCATTGGCGCGGTAGCCGCGGCTGTGCTCTTTGGTGCCGCCAGTGCCATTCAATTCGTCATCCAGGCACGCGGGTGGGCTGTCCCGTACCAATTACCGCTCGCGCTGCCATATTTGCTAACGCTCGGTGCTCTTGCCCTCGGCGGTCTTCGACAGGGTGGAGGCACGCGCCGCACAATGCCGGCAGGCGCTCCCGCGGCGCTCGGAAGGACCGAATGAACGGTAGTTAACAAAGGCAGCCGCTGGTGGACTCAGTCCACTAGGTTCCATGGCCGGACAACCCTTACGCTCACTCTTTTCCGCTTCATGCGTCAATCCATTGTCCTCCGAGCCGCACCTTCGCTCCGCCAGGCTAAAAGAATTCTGATGGGTCTGCAGCAGATGCTGATGGAGCGAGGTGCGACCGTTGAGCTCGTCGGGAATGACGCGCTGCGCTTCCGAATGCCTTATCCGTGGCACACGCACCGGCTCGGCTGGCTAATTCCCGTGACTTCGGGTCGCGCCGAGGTGAGCGCGGGAGGAGGAGGTCCGTGGCGCGTGCGGTATCAGCTCAACTTCTCCATGCTGCGATACATCTGTATCGCGCTCAGCGTTGTTCTTGCTGTCGTGGGACGGGAGTGGCCGCGGCTCACTCTCCTGAACGGTTTGGTCATTCTCTGGCTCGCCTGTTACGCCCTCGTGATCTCGGTAGCGAGCTCTCGATTCTCCAAGCTGCTCGAGGCAGCGTCCAGCGACATCGTGGAGCGCCGTCAAAGGCGCCGGTCAGAAACCCTCACTTCGAGTGAATCGGAGCCCGCTGCCGGCGAGGATTTGCCAGTGACCGACACAGATTCCAGGACCGAGCCGAGCGCCGGTTGACAGGCGGCATCCGCGTGCTGGATGAATCCGTGGCTTGGCGTAGATGACGGAATTTCAAATCGTCTCGCTCGTACTCGGAATTCTTGCTTCCGCCGTTGCTCTCCACGCGGTGTTTTTGGCGCCACGCCAGCTACGCATCACCCAAACAGAGGTGACGATCCCCGGGCTTTCACGGGAGTTCGACGGGTATACGATTGTGCTGCTGAGCGACCTTCATCAAGCGACCCTACCCGGCCTCTCGCACTCCCGTCGCGCCGCTCGCATCGCGCAGTCCTTCGAGCCCGATCTCATTGCGTTTACTGGAGATTTCGGCGTCTCGTTTCACTACTCGTCCGCGGCGTCAGCCCCATTCTATCGGAGCGGGATGCGTGCGCTCGCGCCAGTCATCGCTAATCTCACCGCACCCGACGGCCTTGTCGCCGTACTCGGAAATCACGATTACTACTATGACGCGCCCGCCGTTGTTGAGTGGTTGAGGTCCCTGCAGGTGAAGGTTCTGGTAAATGAAGCCTTCACCGTAGAGCGCAATGGCGCGATGCTGGCGATAGCGGGTGTCGACGATACCGCTCAGGGAACTGTTGATCCTGAGGGCGGATGCGGTGCGATTCCGGCGGAAGTGCCATGCGTGATATTGGCACACAACCCGGATGCGGTATTGCAGTTCTCGGCGTCGCTGCCAGTGTCACTCGTGCTCGCGGGGCATACTCACGGCGGACAGGTGATTCTGCCATGGGTGGGAGCACTGGTGCGCAATGCCCGAATCTGTGCCGCAGGTCATACGCGTGGCTGGGTGCCGAACGCCCGCGTGCCGCTGTTTGTGAGTGCCGGAGTAGGGTCGCAAATTCCATTGAGGTTTCGCTGTCCTCCGGAGGTAGTGATATTGCGGCTGCGAAGTGTCGACGGCGAGACAGCGGTTCGCTCAGCCCCCGTTTATGGATGAACCGCCTGATCCGGGCCGGAAGCCATCGCCTGGACACCCACCACAAGCTGCCAGCCCGATAGAAGAACCGCAGCCGCGAGCGTGAAGCGACTCCCCTCGTCAAAAAATGCGACGCCACCCAAACCGACGACTGCGGCGAGCCAAGCCAGCCATGCAAGCATTCGTGGCCTCGAACGGTCCCGCCACTCTATCAAGCCCAGCACCAGCGCCCCGAGCGCTATGATGAAGTTTCCAAAACGGGCGGCCATGAGCCCAATTGGATGAGTCGCATCGAATAGAGCCGCCATGCTCGCGTCGCCATTTTGAAAGAGTTGAGCCATTCGCCATCCGCTTCCAGCCATGAACGAAATATTGAGCGCGCATATGGCCAACCCGACTGTGATGACACCAAGAGCGGGCGCCAATACCTTCGCGCTTCCCGAGGAGTCAAGCACCAAGCGGACCCATATTCCCAACATGACAAGCGCGCTCCCCGCCAGCATCGTGAAATGCACCGCGCGCCAGGCTGACGTTGCGGCGATGAGCCGGAGCTGTGTCGATGCATCCCCCTCGAGCACGGGATGCAGGATAGCTCCCGCACCAAGAAGCGCAGTACCGAGCAGGAGGGCGACAGCGAGAACGCGAACGATCGAGGACATTGAACCGAAGAATCCTATGCGGACGCGCCGTTGGCAATTGGCACGAGGGGGGAGGCGGGAGCGGGAAGCGAGATACGCCGCGAGGGAAGCGATTTGCAAACTGGAACAGGTACCTGTTCCATTCACATTGTTTTCTGGGCACTGACCACTGATACTGACACTGACCACAGGCACTGGTCACTGGCACTGAGACCGAGTCCGGCAACTGACCCCTGACACCGCGTCCCGCAGTACCAAACGTCAATTATTTATAAACACGCCTTCCGAAAAGACCCTTGTCAAACTCCCCCAGTCCTGCCACTCAGCCAATGTTTGGCCGTGTCTGCCTGATAACCGGTGCCAATCGCGGCCTCGGAAAGGCAACGTCTACCGGCCTGGCACGGCTCGGCGCCACCGTCCTCATGCTCTGCCGTGACAGGGCGCGCGGCGAGCAGGCGCTCGAAAGCGTGCGCCGGGACTCCGGTAACGAAGACGTCAGACTCGTTGTCGCGGACCTCGCCTCGTTCGCCTCGATCCGCCTGGCGGCGGCACAGATCGCCGAGCAGCATGCGGCGCTGCACGTCCTTGTCAACAACGCCGGCGTGAATGCCGCGCACCGCCGCGAAAGTGTGGATGGATTCGAGCTCACGTTCGCCGTCAACCATCTCGCCCCGTTTCTACTAACGAATCTGCTTCTGCCCGTGCTCGAGGCCGGCGCCCCGTCCCGAATAGTCAACGTGACCTCGTGCTTCGAGCAATTAGGAAGAATGCCCTTCCACGATTTGCAACTCGAGCGCGGCTACACGTCTACCCGCGCCTACACGCAGTCCAAGCTTGCGAACGCGCTCCATACCTATGAGCTGGCTGAACGATTACTGGGAAGAGGGGTGACGGCGAACTGCGTTCACCCTGGGCTCGTCGCCACCGACATCATGCGCGACTTGCCTGGCTGGATGCGGTGGTTGTGGCGAACGCTCCTTCTAACGCCCGAGAAGGGGGCGCGACCGATCATTCACCTCGCCGCGGCTCCGGAGCTCGTGAATATGAGCGGCAAGTACTACGACCGAATGAGGAAGGCGTATTCATCCCGTCGCTCGCGAGATGCCGAACTCCGGAAATGGCTCTGGCGAGTTAGTGCTCAGATGACGGGCAGCGAGCTCGACGACCTTCCGCGCTAGCGGAGTGAACTACGTAGACGGCCGCTCGCGCTCAAGCCGCGCGCGGCCGTCGTTGCACCTGGCCCTCAACTCGCGAGATACAGGTACAACCCATACAACCCGAAGCCGGACCCTGCGACGATGACGACGGTGCCGGCATCGTTTCCCGCGATCAGGCCAACAGCAACCGCAGCACCACCCACGATCATCAGCACCTTTGACTGGCTACGACGCGACGCCGCCATGGCTAGGACCGCAGAGCTCGACGCCGGCTCTGCCTGCATCAGCTGCACTGGAGCCCAGCGAACCGCCGATGTTGCCGCAGACAATGTCGGTCCGCCACTCGACAACTTATCTGAGGCTGGAGCGTTTTGCTGCGCTGCACCTACGGAAGCGAATGACAGCGATATCAAGGACGCGAGAATCAACTGCCCGAATTTGCGATCCATTTTTCCCCCTGGCTGAAATAACCCGGTTATCCTGTCGTAGGTGGCCGCTTCCATTGAATACGGCGCGGTTCCTTGCCCGGGCACCGAACACCGCGCAGCAATAACCGAGCACCGGGCACCGCAATCGTGGCGGTTGGAACCCTCATGGCCCTCCGCCTCGAATGTTACCGTATTTTATGAACCTGCCACTAGCTCCGACCCTGCAACAAGCGCGCTTGAAGGTAATAAGACTGGCGCAAACCGTCACCCCGTCCGCCCCAGGTAGGTGCGCAGAGCCGGAGTTACCCGCTTCCTCAAGAGTGCCCGCTCGATCTCCAGAGCGGTCGCGGGCTCGTATTCTGCAAGGGGGCGCACGGTCCCCTTCTCCCGAGCGGCGATTGCGACGCCATCGCGGTACACTACCCGGTTTGTTGCCAGAGCTGCAACCCGCTCTCCTGGCGTCACAATGCCAGCGAGATTGAGAGGGTCGGCCGCACTCAGCCCAATCAGCTCCCCAGTTGCCTCCGCGCGCCGAATGGCGCGAAGCTGGCCAATCGCTTCCGGCAATGCGAACTGCTCCCCCGCGAGCCCCGATATAAACCTTCCGCCTCGAATCTCGCCGCGAGCCTCCAACCTTCGATAGCAGAGCAGCAAGTCGCGCCAGGACGCCAGCCTGGGTTCACGCGCTATCACGCGTTTGCACACCACACCGTACCGGCGTAGTAATACCCGCGCCTGCTCCTCTATCGCCACCTGATAATCGGCCGTTGACGCGCTGTTCCCGGCGTCTTTGCGCATTTCCGTGTCTCGAAGCAGAGACCACCGCCCCGCCGTCTCCACGCCATAGGAGACCGTTCTGTGGCGACGGCGTGCAGCCGACCCGAAAGGCTTGCGTTTATCCGAAGGTGTCAACAGCGCACGCAGGCCCGTGAAGCCGTCCGCGGTCGCCGCTCCAATAGAAACCAGCTCACCCAGCGCCTTCTCAGCCTGGACCGCAAGCAACCCCGACCCTGCCACCAGCTCCTGGAAAAAGCAGGCACCCCGGCGCTCCAGTACCCCCATTACACTCGCGGCATACTCCGAAAGCGGCGGCACCGAAGCGGCGCCGGCAAGGGTGAGCCATGCGCTGGCATGTTCCCGGAGGAAAAGCGCTATGGGAGTTGACCGGGTGAGCGTAGAGGAAAAACGAACAGTTTCATCCTGACGCGGAGACACGCGGCCCCAGGCGATGTGGCCGGTCAGACAGAGTGTGTCAAGCAACCGTGGGTCGTAGTCCTGAACGCGCGCACCAAGTACATCGCCCTCCCACGCGCCGGCCGCGAGCTCATAACCGTCGAGAAGCGTCAGTACCGCACCCAATCCCTCGAGTCCAATAGCGCGTTCTTCCAGAGCCAGCCGCTGCCACACGAAGAGGAACCGCATGAAATCCGCCGTCGACACGGGCTCGATCTCGGCGCGCAGACGATTCAGCGTGTAGCGGTGAATGCGGGCGAGGAGACGCCGATCGCACCATTCCCGCTCGGTAGTGCCGGGAGTAAAGGATCCGCGGAGAACCGCCCCCTGCGACTCGAGCTCGAGCAGCGCTGACCCGGCTTCAGCGTCCGTGATGCAGAGCAGGCGCGCCAGTGTTCCGGCAGTAACCGGGCCGGCAATCTCCATTCGGCCGCGCAGCAGCTCGCGGATGGCCCCCGCCCGGTCAACCACCGTTTGGGAGCCGAACGATGGCACCTGGAGCGACGCTGGCTCAACCGCTAGGCCGCGGAAAATCGCGCGCCACTCCTCCACCCGCTCGGCCGCTATCCAGAAAGCACGTGTGACGCCGTCGGAATCCACGACCCCGCGGCAGGCGCGTTTCGCCGCCACCAGATCGCGCCAATATGGAGTCCACGACTTGCCGTCAACTCCCGCTTCTCCTTCCGCCTGAGTGAGAAATCCTGAAGTCATCAACGCATCGTGCAGCTCGTCGGCGTTGGTGGCGTCGGGCCACGCCTCGGCGCGCACGCGCTCGATCGCCGCGGGGTCGAGCGCGCCGAGATCATCCGCGGAAGAAGGCTCCGCCGCGCGCCGCGTGTAAACGGCATGCGCGCGACGCTCCTCCAATGGTGCGTCATCCAGAAATGCGTACGGTCTTGCGTTCAGGATCTCATGCGCGAGGGGCGATGGCTCCGGCAGATCACGCGCGATGCACGCAATCGTGCCCGAGCGGATGCGGCCCAGCACAGCAATCAGGGCGTCCAGATCCATTGCTTCGTGCAGGCAGTCCTCCATTGTCTGGCGGACCAGCGGATGATCGGGAATTTCACGATCGCCAGGAATGTTCTCGAGGCACGCCGCGGCAGCTGGAAAGACGGCGGCAAGAAGATCATCGGACAGCATTCGCTGGAGTTGCGGTGGCACCTTTCGTCCACCGCGGCTCCGTGGAACGGCCAGCGAAATTGTGAGATTCCAGCGCCAGCGCGTCTGAAACACCGGCGCATCCAGCAGCGCCTGGACGAGGATGTCGCGAACCCCCTCGGGCGTCAGATAGCGGAAAACATCCTCGAGCGGGAAGGAGTGCTGTGGACCGAGCGAGAGGAGCAGAGCGTCTTCCGTGGCCGCCGCCTGCAGCTCGAAGTTGAACTGGCGGCAGAAGCGCTTGCGCAGCGCCAGCCCCCATGCGCGATTCATGCGGCTACCGAAAGGAGCGTGCAACACCAGCTGCATTCCGCCGGACTCGTCGAAAAATCGCTCCATTATGAGCGTGTTTTGCGTTGGAAGCGCTCCGAGCATCCGGCGGGTTTCACCGAGATACTCGACGATCTGCTCCGAAGCGCTGGTAGAGAGACCGGCTTCCGCCTGCAGCCAGTCCAAGGCTTCCTCCCGGTCGCCCAAGCGCGTCTCGACATTGCTTCGCAGCTCGGACACCGCCTCGGACAGTTCGTCGCTCCTGCCGGGTGCCTCGCCAAGCCAGAAGGGAATCGTGGGCGGCTGGCCGCGCGCGTCCTCCACGCGCACCACCCCTTGCTCCACGCGCATGATGCGCCACGACGTGTTGCCGAGCTGAAAGATGTCGCCGGCGAGGCTCTCGATGGCGAAATCCTCGTTCAGCGTACCGACGACCGTTCCTTCCGGCTCGAGGACCACGCGAAAATCGGCTGTGTCGGGAATGGCCCCACCAGATGTAATCGCCGCCAATCGCGCCCCGCGCCGGCCGCGCACTCGGCCATTGACGGCATCATGGTGCAGCAACGCGCCACGACGGCCGCGGCGCGTGCTGAAGCCGCCGGCCAGCATCGAGATCACATCGTCGTACTCGCGGCGCTCCAGCCCCCTGTAGCTGTAGGCACCCCGAGCGAGCTGGAAGAGCTCATCGACTGACCAGTCTTCACCAGCTGTCTCCGCGACTATGTGTTGCGCCAGTACGTCGAGCGGCTTCGGATGCATGACCACATGGTCCAACTGGCCCCACTTGACAGCGCGAATGAGCGCGGCGCACTCGATGAGATCATCGCGGGAGAGAGGGAACAGACGCCCCTTGGGAGTGCCTCGGATGGAATGCCCCGATCGCCCCACGCGCTGCACGAAGGTCGAGATGCGCCGCGTCGATCCCACCTGGCAAACAAGGTCCACCGAGCCAATGTCTATCCCGAGCTCGAGCGAGGCTGTCGCGACTAGCGCTTTCAGCTTTCCTCCCTTGAGCCGCTCCTCCGCGTCCCT